>CP126120.1:1200000-1500000 GCA_030123585.1 Rhodanobacteraceae bacterium | reverse complement strand
CGACTGGCGCAGGATGTTGCCGATGACGGGAATCTTCAAGGACATCCGGTCCACCGTGTGCGCCATTTTTTCCGAGCGCTTGTAGGCCATGATGATGCCGACGATCGCGATGATGACCACCGCGAGGAACGGCAGCCAGTATTTCTGCATGAACTCCGACATCGATACGACCATCTGCGTGAACGCCGGCAGCGCCACGCCCGCGCTCGAGAAAACGTTCTGGAACACCGGCACCACGAATATCAGCAGGACCAGCATCACCAGGAACGCCACCACCATCACCATCGCGGGGTAGAACAGGGCCTTCTTGATCTTGCCCTTGATGCTTTCGATGCGTTCCTTGTAGGTCGCGACCGTGTCCAGCACGGTGTCGAGCACGCCCGCGGATTCGCCCGCGCGCACCAGGTTGCGGTACAGCTCATCGAACTGCACCGGATACTTCGCCATCGCCTCGTGCAGCGCCGAGCCGCCCTCGATGTTCTGCTTGACGTCGGTCAGCATGTTCTTGAAGCGCACGTTGCGCTGGCCGCCGGCGATGATCTCGAAGGCCTGCACCATCGGCACGCCGGCCGCCATCATGGTGGCGATCTGGCGGCTGAAGATGGCGACGTCGCGCGGCTTGACGCGCGAACCCGCCGAACCGAACAGCGGCTTGGGCTTTTCCTTCACCGCCTGCGGGTTCATGCCCTGGCGGCGCAGCTCGGCCTTGACCAGGCTCGCGTTGCGCGATTGCATCTCGCCCTTCATCTTGACGCCGCGCTTGTCCAGCGCGGTCCACTCGTACACGGTCAACTGCTTGACCGCGGCGCGGGCGGCACCGACGTTGCCGGCGTTGGATTTGGTTGCGACGGTGGCGGTGGCCATGGGTCAGTTCCCCGTTTTGATGTTGCTTTTGCTCGTCATCCCCGAGCAGGCGGGAATCCAGTGTCTTCGGCTTTCAAGCCTTCAAAGTCACTGGGTCCCCGCCTTCGCGGGGACGACGATCTTGAAATTCGCGTTTTCCATCTGTTGTTGTCAATCCTTGGTGACGCGATCGATCTCGGCCAGGCTGGTGATGCCTTGCTTCACCTTCATCAGCGCCGATTGCCGGAGGTTGCGCACGCCGGCATGGCGCGCGGCCTCGGCAATCTGCATGGCATTGCCGCCTTCAAGGATGGCCTTCTGGATTTCCTCGGTCATCGGCATCACTTCGTAGATGCCGACGCGGCCCTTGTAGCCTTCGTTGCATCCCGAGCAGCCTACTGCATCGTAGAGCGTCAAACCGCGATCGATTTCCGCTTCCGTGAAACCTTCCGCCAGCAGCGCCGCCTTGGGCAGGTTCAGCGGCTTCTTGCAGTCGTGCAGCCGTCGCGCGAGCCGCTGCGCGATCACCAGCGTCACCGACGAGGTGAGGTTGTACGGCGCGATGCCCATGTTCATCAGGCGGGTGATGGTCTGCGAGGCGTCGTTGGTGTGCAGGGTGGACAGCACCATGTGGCCGGTCTGCGCGGCCTTCACCGCGATCTCCGCGGTTTCGAGGTCGCGGATTTCGCCCACCATGATCACGTCCGGGTCCTGGCGCAGGAACGAGCGCAGCGCGGCGGCGAAGGTCATGCCGCGCTTCTCGCTCTGCTGCACCTGGTTGATGCCTTCGACCCGGATTTCGACCGGGTCTTCAACGGTCGAGATGTTGCGCCCGACCGTGTTCAAGATGTTGAGCGCGGTGTACAGCGACACGGTCTTGCCCGAGCCGGTCGGCCCGGTCACCAGCACCATGCCGTAGGGCTTGTGGATGGCTTCCAGGAACAGTTCCTTCTGGTCTTCCTCGTAGCCCAGCTTCTCGATGCCGAGCCTGGCCGCGGCGGCATCCAGGATGCGCAGCACGATCTTCTCGCCGCCCAGCGTCGGCAGGGTGGAGACGCGGAAATCGAACGACTTGGTCTTGGACAGGTTCAACTTCATGCGCCCGTCCTGCGGCACGCGGCGCTCGGCAATGTCGAGGCGCGACATCACCTTCAGGCGCGAGGCGATGCGCGGCGCCATCTTCAGCGGCGGCGACGACACCGCGCGCAGCACGCCGTCCATGCGCACCCGCACGCGGTATTTCGTTTCGTAAGGCTCGAAGTGGATGTCCGAGGCGCCGCGCTTGATCGCGTCCAGCAGGATCTTGTTGACGTACTTCACCACCGGTGCATCGTCGGTACTGTTCGGGTCGACTACCGCGTTGTCGGCGGCATCGTCGTCCTCGCCGAGGCTCAAGCCCTCGAGATCCTCGTCGCCATCTCCGCTGCCGATATTGATGCTCTGCGCGTTCTGCGCCTGCTCGATGCCGCGCTTCAACTGCTCAACCTCGATCAGGATCGGCTCGATCGCGAGGTTGGTGTGAAACTTGATCTCTTCCAGCGCGCGCGGGTTGGCCGGATCCTTCACGCCCACGAACAGGCGGTTGCCGCGTTTCATCAGGGGCAGCGCGGTGTGCTTCTCGATCAATTCCTCGCTCAGCGCGCCGATCGGCAACTGGGTGACGTCCACCGCCGAGATGTCCAGCATCGGCACCCCGAACTCGGCCGACAACGCCTGGGTCATGCGCAGGCCATCGACGATGCCGTTCTCGACCATGTAGGTCGTCACCGACATCTTCTGCTTGGCGGCGTCCTCCACCGCGGCACGCGCGTCGGCTTCCGACAACACGCCTTCCAGCGCCAGGCGGCGTGGAATGCCGGTCAGGCCGGGCATGCTGGGTGCCGGATTCATCTGCGTTGCCATCAAAGTGATCCAAACCCCCGATTCACAAGCCGAATGTATCGCAAAACCGCCCGATTGGGCAGGGCAGTGCGAGACCCGCGTCTCAATTCATCCAGAGTGGATGCGGGATTCGTGCCAACGCCGTGGTAGTGGTGTAGAAGTGACGGTAAGACCGGCGGAAGCCGCGACACACGTTCGCGCATATTCGTCGGGCCTTCCGGCCCTCCTACCCCAGCTTCTGTAGGAGCGGCGGCAGCCGCGACGCTCAGGCCTTCCGGCCCTCCTACCCCAGCTTCTGTAGGAGCGGCGGCAGCCGCGACGCTCCGGCCTTCCGGCCCTCCTACCCCAGCTTCTGTAGGAGCGGCGGCAGCCGCGACGCTCCGGCCTTCCGGCCCTCCTACTCCAGCTTCTGTAGGAGCGGCGGCAGCCGCGACGCTCCGGCCTTCCGGCCCACCTGCAGCCGGTTCTCCTGCAGGAAGGGGACCACACCGGTTTCATGGCGCGGCAACCCGACTGCGGAACATGAATGCCGGAGCGAACATCGGCGTAGCCGATGGCCCGGAGGGCGAGCGCCATGGATGGCGCGAGTCAATCGGTCTTTGGTGCAGGTCCGCCAGCCGCCTGCGCTAAGATGCCGCGAACCCGAGGGGAACGCCTTGCTCAGCATCATCCTGCCGGCCAAGAACGAAGCCGTCGCGCTCGCCGAGCTGTTGCCGAAGCTGCGCGCGGCGCAACCGGACGCCGAAATCATCGTGTCCGACGACGGTTCCACCGACGACACCGCCGCGTTGTGCGCGAAGTACGGCGCAACCCGTGTCGGCACGCCGTACTCGATGGGCAACGGTGCCGCGATCAAGCGCGGCGCGCGCGCGGCGAAGGGCGACGTGCTGGTGTTCATGGACGCCGATGGTCAGCACGACCCCGCTGACATTCCGCGCCTGCTCGCCAAACTCGACGAAGGCTACGACATGGTGGTCGGCGCGCGCGGCTGGGGCGACCAGGCCGGCGTCGGCCGCGGCATCGCCAACGGCTTCTACAACTGGCTGGCCTCGAAGATGACCGGCCACACGGTTGCCGACCTCACCTCCGGTTTCCGCGCCGTGCGCGCGGACAAGTTCCGCGAATTCATCCACCTGCTGCCCAACGGCTTTTCCTATCCGACCACCAGCACCATGGCGTTCTTCCGCAGCGCCTACCCGGTGACGTACGTGCCCATCAAGGCCGCCGAGCGCGTCGGCAAGAGCCACATCAAGCCGCTGCGCGACGGCGTGCGCTTCCTGCTGATCATCTTCAAGATCGCCACGTTGTATGCGCCGCTGAAACTGTTCACCCCCACCGCGGTGGCGTTCTTCGTGCTGGGCTGGATTTATTGGGCCTATACCTTCTTCGGATTCCACCGCCTCAGCCTCGTCAGCGCCGCGCTGTGGAGCGCCGCCGTGATCATCTTCCTGATCGGACTGGTTTCCGAGCAGATCACCTCGCTCACGTATCGGCGCGATGCGTGACGAGCCTGGCTCGCGCCACCGGATTGATCTGGTTTACCGCGTAGGCTAGCTTTCGCCATGTCCGAAGTCATCAACGTCCACGACGCCAAGGCCCACTTCTCGCGCCTGCTCGACAGGGCCCATGCCGGCGAAGAAATCGTGCTGGGCAAAGCCGGCAAACCGTATGCGCGGCTGGTGCCATTGAAGGCGCCGGCAAGACGCAAGCCCGATTTCATGAAAGGGTTCCATGTGGACAAAAGCTTCTTCGACCCGCTGCCGGAAGATGAGCTCGCCGCGTGGGAAGGCCGCGACAAGTGAGGCTACGGCTGAATCCGCGCGTTTTCCCTGGGTCTGTGGACGAGCCCGACGAGCTGAGCACCAACGCCCACGCGAATGTTTTCGATCGCTTGCTGGTCGCACAAGCCGAGATCGAGGAGCTGACCTTGGTCAGCAAGGATCGAGCGCTTCGCCAGTTCGGCGTGGAACTCCTGTGGTGAATCGGTGCCGTCCGATCAGTCACAAGTACCATGCGCGCTCATGACCGAGCCGCGCCGTCCCCGCATTCTTCTCATCACCCGCAACCTGCCGCCGCTGGTCGGCGGCATGGAGCGCCTCAACTGGCACATGGCGGAGGAACTGGCGAAGGTGGCCGAGGTGCGCATCATCGGGCCGCAAGGTTCCGCCGCACTCGCACCCGCCGGCGTCAGCGTGCGCGAAGCGCCGTTGAAACCCTTGTGGAAATTCCTGCTGCGTGCGCGTTCCCTGGCTCGCCGTGAAGCAAGACAGTGGAAGCCCGACATCGTGCTGGCCGGCAGCGGACTCGCCGCGCCGCTGGCGCGATCCGCCGCACGCATTGGCCGCGCGCGCTCCGCCGTCTATGTGCACGGTCTCGACATCGCGGTAAGGCATCCGGTTTATCGCGCGCTGTGGCTGCCGGCCATCCGCCGCATGGATCGCGTGATCGCCAACAGCCACGCAACCGCCGCGCTGTGCCGCGGCATCGGCGTCGATCCCGCGCGCATCGGCATCGTGCATCCGGGCGTCGATTTGCCGAACCGTACCGTCCCCCTAGGAGGGCCGGAAGGCCCGAACGGCGATTGCAAGGCTACCGACATGCCGTCCATGGCCAAGAGCTCCACGGTCGCGGCTTCCGCCGCTCCTACATCCGTCGCTCCTACAAGGAGAGCGGCGACGTCTGTAGGAGGGCCGGAAGGCCCGATCCGCGGCGGGATGCCGTCCATGGCCAGCTCCACGGTCGCGGCTTCCGCCGCTCCTACATCCGTCGCTCCTACAAGGAGAGCGGCGACGTCTGTAGGAGGGCCGGAAGGCCCGACCAATGCCTTCCGCCAGCGCCACAACCTCGCCGGCCGCCCGATCCTGCTCTCCGTCGGCCGCCTGTCCGCCCGCAAGGGCCTGCGCGAATTCGTCGCGCAATGTCTCCCCCGCATCGTCGCTGTCCGGCCCGATGCCGTGCTGTTGATCGTCGGCGATGCGCCGAACGAAGCGCTGCACGCCGAAGCGCAAACCCCCGACAGCATCCGTACCGCTGCAGCAACGGCAGGCGTTGCGGACAACCTGCGCTTCCTCGGCACGATCACCGACTATGCGGAACTCGGGACCGTCTACCGCGCCGCCGACGTGCACGTATTTCCGGTGCGCGAGATTCCGGGCGATCCGGAAGGCTTCGGCATGGTTGCCGTGGAAGCCGCGGCGCATGGCCTGCCCACCGTCGCATTCGCCACCGGCGGCGTGGTCGATGCCGTGGAAGAAGGCCAGTCCGGTTACCTCGTGCCGCCCGGCGATTACGCACTGTTTGCCGATGCCGCGCTGGGTGCGCTCGTGGCGCATCATGCAATGCGCACCAGTTGCATCGCCTTCGCGCAGCGTTTCGCGTGGCCCGCATTCGGCTCGCAAATCGTCGCACAATTGCGGCTGGCCGCATCGGAACAGCCAACGGTCGCACGATGAGCACGCACATCCTCCCACGCCAAGCCCACGCCGTACTCGACCTGCCTTCGCGCGACTGGAAGGCCATGAAGATCGCGCGCCTGCTCGATCTTGCGAGCCGCCCGCAACCGATGCGCCTGTTGGAAATCGGCACGGGTGCTGGCGGCATCGCGCACTGGTTTGGTACGCACCCGAATTTGCGTTGCGACGTGACGGCGGTGGACGTTTACGACAACCGCCAAGTGCGGGAAGGTTACGCGTTCCAGCAGGTACAGGGCGTTGAACTTCCATTTGGCGACGCCAGCTTTGATGTCGTGATCACCAACCACGTCATCGAACACGTGGGCGATGCCGACGCACAGCACCGGCACCTCACCGAAATCCATCGCGTGATGAAGCCCGATGGCGTCGGTTACCTTGCCGTCCCCAACCGCTGGATGCTCACCGAGCCGCACTTCCAGCTGAAGTTCCTGAGCTGGTGGCCGCACGCGTGGCGCACGCCGTACCTGCGCCTGATGCGCAAAGGCACGTTCTACGATTGCGAGCCCCTGCAGATGCGCCAACTGGAACGCATGCTGGCCGCGGCCGGATTCCGTTACCGAAACCTCTGTATCGAAGCATGGCGTGCCACATTCGAGATTGAACATCCGCAATCGTTCGGCGCAGGTGTTTTACGTCGGATGCCCGATGAGCTGCTGGCGCCGCTAAGACGCATCATCCCTACATTGATCTACCGCATCGAGTGCGTGCCTGCATGAACGCCACGACTTCGGTGGACGTGAGAACCTTGGCGACGGTCACGGTTTCCTTCAATCCCGACATCGCCTTGCTGGAAACACAGTTGCGGGCACTGCCTGCACCGTGCACCAAATTCATCGTGGACAACGCCTCGCGGCCTGAACTCGTTGCGCAAATCGAAGCGCTGGCAAGCCGGGTGGAAAATGTGCGTGTGTTGCGCAACGACTCCAACATTGGCCTCGCAGCTGCCGTCAATCGCGGTGTGGATGCCGCGTCGGAGCTTGCAGCGCCCCCACGCTTCGTGCTGCTGCTGGACCAGGACAGCGAGCCGCAACCTGGCAGCGTCGAATCCTTGATCGCCGCGTTCGAAGCGCTGGAACATGCGGGCGAGAAGGTTGGTTGCGTCGGTCCGTTGTTGCGTGACCCCGATACTGGGCTCACTCATGGGTTCCATCAGTGCACGCGTTGGCGCTGGAAGCGCGTCTACCCACCTATCGGATCGACGGCGCCCGTGCCGTGCGCCAACCTCAACGGTAGCGGTACTCTCGTACCTGTTTCCCTGTTCAGGCAACTCCACGGACTCGATGAACCGTTGTTCATCGATCACGTGGATACCGAATGGGCGTTCCGCGTACTCGCATCTGGCTACACGCTTTGGGGCATCCCCAGCGCAGTGTTCGTTCATCGCATGGGGCAGTCAAGCGTACGCTTCTGGTGGTTCGGCTGGAGGGTGTGGCCATCGCGTTCGCCACAACGACACTATTTTCTCGCGAGGAATGCCATCGTCTTGATGGGTAGCGATTATGTGCCCACCGTTTGGAAGATATGGGCGAGCGTGAAGTTGTTCATCGTTTTAGTGGTGCACTTGGCGTTTGATCGCCGCCGTTTTGAACAGGCCCAAGGTTTGATCAGCGGAATACGCAACGGGTTGCATGCAAGAAAGCGTCATAGACCCGCTCGGTTGTGATAGGTTTTGGGTGCGCCCTCAAGTTGCAGATCTAAGTCGGATCGCCTTGTAGAGGGCAAAACCGGTTCGCCTGAAAGTCTTCAAAATGTCGATTAAACACGCGTACTCCATGCCGAGCATACCTGTGTCGCGTAGCAGCAAAGTCTCAAAAGAGAGTCTGTCGGATACCTTGCCGAGCAAACTTGCGTACCGGCGTTCATCTATCAGCCCCTTTGATAGCGCTGTGTGAAAATCACATATCGATTGCGCTATATCGCAGGTATAACGAATTGCGTTTTTGTACCGCGCAACACGCTTGGGCACTGCTGCATTGGCACTGACGCCACCTCTGCGGCGTGCAACTAGTGATTCGGGGATGTAGTGTATGCCATCAAGAAGCGCAGCGCGGACTGCCATGTTTCTGTCCTCGTGCGTGACTGACGGATTCAAGGGGCCGAAGAAATCCCACACTTCGCGCGTCCATGCCTCCGTGGCGCCGACGACAACATTTTCGAAAAGTAAATGATCGACACTCGGTGCCTGCAACGTTGCTTTGACGTACGTGCCCATCAGCGTGCCGTCCGTCTCCATATCTTCAAAGCCGGAGTGGAAACAAGCCGCACCATACCCAGTGTTTCGCCATGCTTCGACAATGCGGGTAGTCCGTGATGGTTTGGAAATATCGTCGCCTGCAGCTGGGACCACTAATCGTCCACTTGCGAGCGAAATCACTGTATTCACGTGGCTGGCGATACCCAAATTTGATGTGTTGCGGTTCAAGCGGATCTTGTGGGGTCCGCGGTAGCTCCTGCTCCTAGCTTCCATGATCTGAAAAGTTGAATCACTCGAACAATCGTCCGATAAGATAATTTCGAGATTGCACCAGGTCTGGGCGAGCGCCGCTTCGATTGCTGCATCGACGTACCTTTCTTGGTTGTATGCAAGCAGCGCGAAAGTGACCAATGGCGAGTCGATGTCGCCATTGGTCTGCGTCACGGTCTGATCTTCAGTCGATGTGCTCACGTTGTAGCCGGGCAAAAGTCGTTGATCGCCGATACGACTGCTTCGATGTCGCTTTCGTGCATATGTGGACCGAGAGGCAGGCTTAGTACCTCGTTAGCCAGGCGATCCGCAATGGAGAGTGGGGTGTGTGTCCCGCCGTGGCCGTCATAAGCACATTGCCGGTGAGGTGGTATGGGGTAATGGATCAGTGTTTCGATACCCCGCTGCGTGAGATGACATTGCAGTGCGTCGCGGTGGGCGCATCGAATCACGAAAAGATGCCGCGCTGGTACGGCCCAGGCCGGTATCGACGGAAGTGTTACGGAGCGGGAGGTAATACGGCTGCGGTATTCACTTGCAAAGTGGAAGCGCCGCGTATTCCACTCGTCGAGATACTTCAGCTTCACCCTCAGTATCGCAGCCTGCAGTGGGTCGAGCCTGCTATTCCAGCCCTGCACGTCATTGACATATTTCGCACGCGAGCCGTAGTTACGCAGCATACGTACCTTATCCGCCAGCTCCGCATCGTGGGTGGTCACAGCCCCAGCGTCGCCCAGCGCACCAAGGTTCTTGCCCGGGTAGAAGCTCCACGCTACGGCGTCTCCGTGCGCGCCGATGCGTTGGCCCTTATAGCGCGCACCGTGAGCTTGGGCCGCGTCTTCCAGCACCTTGAGGGCATGCTTCTTGGCGATAGCAAGGATGGGATCCAGATCAACCGGTTGGCCGTAGAGGTGCACGGGCAGGATGACCTTCGTTCGCGGCGTGATCGCGGCTTCGATACGCGCCGGATCAAGGTTGTAGGTGGCTTCTACAGGTTCGACCGGCACAGGTACCGCGCCGCACTGGCTGACCGCCAGCCACGTCGCGATATAGGTGTTGGACGGTACAATGACTTCGTCACCCGATCGGACATCCATTGCAAGTAATGCTAGGTGCAACGCATCGAGGCCGTTGCCAACACCGACTGTGTACTCAGTGTTGCAATACGACGCCCACTCGTTTTCGAAGGCATCGACTTCATCGCCGAGGACGTAGCGACCGCTACCGAGCACGCGCGCCACGGCTGTATCGATCTCGCTCTTAAGCTCGACGTATGCTGCGCGGAGGTCCAAAAATGGAACACGCACCACGTTACTCCCGCGCAGCCAAGTACGCATCATAGTCCCGGTAGTAATCTGCCTCATCGTAGTGATTCGACGCTAGCACCATGCATACCGATCCCGATGAGAAATTATCGAGTTCGCGCCAGATCATGGGACAGACGTACAGCCCGTAGTATGAACGATTGAGATGAAAGCGCTTCTTTTCGCGGCCGTTGTCCAGTACTACATCAAAACTACCTGACATTGCCACAATCAACTGATGCAGTGCCTTGTGCGCGTGGCCGCCGCGTTCAGCGCCACCCGGAACGTCGTAGAGATAATACACGCGCTGGATATCGAATGGTGCGTGCTGCCCGCCCTCAATGAAGGTCAGGTTGCCCCGAGGGTCTGACACTTTAGGCAACTGAATGATCCTGCAATTCGCGATATCCACGTTTCGGGGTACCGTAATGGAATTGGAGCTTGATGGGTTCGGCTAGAGTGGCATTATGTACTCGCGCCGGCGACGACGTACATCTCGCCTGCAATGTCGGGGTAACGCTCTCCTAGTTGCATGAATGCGTCGAGCATACCTGAGGTCCACGTTTGTTCGATTTGTCCGCTACTGACTGGCTTAAGCCAATATCCTCCAAAGGTATTTATGCGAAGGCCTGCTTGCCGAAAGCAAGCGCGAAATGATTCGGGATTCATGACTCTGCGATGGCCATGGTGGCGATCCATATCGTTCAGCTGGTCTTCACATTCAAGAAGTCCCATGATGACAGCAGCTTGGCGGTGTAGCGATCGGGCGTTAGGTACTGCTGAGAATATGGAGCCACCGGGCGCAAGCCACCCCGCTGAACGGCGAAGGACGGCCACCGGGTCCTCAACGTGTTCCAAGACGTGGCCGAGCACGATGAGGTCAAAACGATCATTGGTGTCAAAAGTTTCGAAAAGCGCGCAATGAGTGCGAACCTCAGGGAACCGCTTCTCAATGTCGTCGCAGAATGCCGGAGAGCCCTCGACGACGCTCAGATGGTCGCTGATCTTACGTAGCCGTTCCGTCATGACGCCCTCGGCTGGGCCCATCTCGAGCACGTGTCGGGGCCTCGGAAAGAGACGTTGCAGGATACAAAAGCAGTATTCGATCATGGCACGATTTGCTCCAACCGCGTATACAGAGTCGGTCGCAATGTCGTCCAATCGTTTGGTTTCAGCCGTTAAGTCCATCGGGCAATGCCTCTGCGAGTGAATGAAAGACTGGCACGTTAGTGTGGTTCGTCAGATACGTCGCACTGCGTACACCCGTGTCCACCAAGCGGCATTCTATGCCGGCAGTGGTCGCTGCCGCGAAGTCAAGTTCGGTGTCGCCAATGTATATTCTGGCTCCAACCTCACGGAGCGCGGTTGCCTTTTCGTTAGCCGTATCCTGCTGAGGCACAAAGTGCACGCGCGAGAAGTAGTCATGCAGCCCAAGCCTGATAACCTGGCAGTAGGCGGCTCGGACGTCTCGTCGCGCCGAGATTAGCACTAGACGCGTTCTGCTGCGGCGCACGCGCTGCAACACGCTGAGTGTGCCAGCCAGTACTGAATCCATCGCCAGCCAGTTAATGTTTTCAATCTGATCGCGCCAGATCTCAGCTGCGACGTTGGCAGTATGTTCCCCGTATGAGAAAAGACATTCACGTGTGGTGTGACCGTTACGCTTCTGGTTCCAGAAGCGTGTGGCATTGAACGCGACGGCGTGGCCAGGGGCTGACACCGCGAGTGCGTATCGCGCCACTGCGCAGTGACGTGGCATACACGTCAGCAATGTTCCATCGAGGTCCAAAGCGACAATCATGGTTCTGGAGATAGGAATTCCGTGTACTGCCTGCTTGCGTAGCACGTTGCGTACCGGCGCTCAAGGAAGTTGTGCGGATCGCCGCCAAACATGCTGGAAAGATGTGCTGCAAAGAACTCCATGCCGTTAGCAACACTTAATGCGGTACCGGCGCCGAGGCGCGGGTTGATGTCGGTAACGACGATCGAACCCTCATTACGCTCCATCGCTTGGAAGCAAAATGGCGATTTGCGTTGCATCATCTTTCCCAATGTTGTTGCAACGTTCTCCAACCTCGCGTGTCTGATTAAGTGTGCGCGGGTACAAACGCCCGCCTTAATGAGTAGACGTTCGCGCACTGAACAAGTGGTTAGACCATCTGCGTATGGGAAACAGTCAACTGTGAATTCCCGGCCCTCGATATGCTCTTGCAAGACCCAGTTGTCGGGGATTCCTACTAGGTCCGCCTCGCAAGTAATGAACCGATTCGATCGACCACCGAACCCTCCATTGCCTTTTGCCCAACAGGGAAGGCTGCTGGTGATATTGTCGCGTTGTATTGGTCGTGGAAACTCGATCTCGGGTGCGGCGAAGTGGCTTGCGTAAAGAGATTTTTCGCACGCATTGCGGCAGAACTTGGCGTCTGGGGTCATAACAGTGCATATGGGTTCATGCCACTCCGCCGCGAATAGAATCTCTGGGTCGATGATTGGTAAGTAGTGCGTGACTCCATGTTGAGTTAAGACTTTTACAATGTGTTCGCCGTAGCTATTCGGATCGAACGATGGAAGTACGATGTGCAGGTCAGCCAAGCATGATCCCGCAACCAGATGGCGCGGGTTCGTATCTGCGGTAATCACTCGGAGTGCCGGAAAGTACTTGCGAACCGCCAATACATACGCGTACGCGGTACCGGTACCAGCGGCGGTTATTAGGAGCGTGGGATGCGTGTGTGACAAGCCGAGCCTTCGGACGTCGGTGACCCTTCGACAATCTGAGCGCAGATTGTCAAAACGTCAAGCTGGTGAATGGTGTCAATCGGTACTCCGTCACCTTAGCTGCACGCGCCCGGCAGCCATCGATACTAGGATACCGCCCACGATGGCCATGACCCACTCTGCAAATGCGAGCGCCACCGGCATGCCTATGGCGCCCATTCGTGGCGTCAGAAGTAGTGCTGCGACTGCGAGGGTTGCCAGACCCAATACCTCGAATGCAACGCGCATCCATGGCCGACCGAGCGCCATCAGCACGCTGCCTGCCGCCACTCGTAAGGCCATTCCTGGCACAGCAAGGCACAACCAATGGATGGTGTGAGCGATACCGTGGTACTTCGCACCGAACAGCCAATCGAATACCGGCGAGATGAACCACAGCACGACAGCCAGCGCGAGACTGTAGGCGAGAGCGGCGCCGAAGATCCAACGCAGCAGGTGCGTGGTGCGTTTGGGTTGATCCTGTCCTTCGCGGAATAAGCGCGGGAGCGCCGACAGCATCATTGCAACCACCGGCAACGTAGCGGCACCGATCACTCTTGCGCCTGCGGCATATACACCCGCGGCGCCGAGAGGCAGCAACTTGGCAGCCAGGGTCTTGTCGAGTTCCGCGGGGCTGGTCGCGGTGATGGCGAGCGCGGCGTAACCCGCAGTTTCACGTAGTTCCGCGGTTTTCGGCAGGCACCAACGGCTCAGGGGCGGCCACGGCGATGGCATGGTGAATGTTGCGAAGCCGAGTGCCAGCAACGATGCGACGAGGTAGCCATAGCCGTATGCGGCAAGCGGATCGGCAGGCTTCAGCAGGAAGACGCTGGCCGCAGCGACGAGGCGCAGTGCCAGTGGCAACGTTTGCAGCATTTGCGAACGGGCGATGCGGCCCAGCGCCAGGTGTTCGGTTGCGGGGAATCCGAACAACGGCTGCAGCCACATCTCGGTGATGCCGATGGCGAGCAATACCGGCAACGCGACCCCGCTTTCACGCAAGGCCAGCATGCAGATCAGCAGATACACGATCAGCAACGCGCCGCCGCACATCAGCGTGGTGGGTATGGCGTAAGACAGCACTTGCTCGCGTCGCTCGGGTTCCCTCGACACCTCGCCAAGCAACACCAGATGGGTGCCGAAGGTCGCGAGCGTGCCCAGCATCACCGCCAGCGCGGCCACGCCCGCGAACGCGCCGAACTGCTGCGGCCCCAGCATGCGTGCGACCAGCAACAGCGTGCCGGCCTGCACCAGCAGGCGAAGACCCAGCACGAACGTGGTGCGAATCGTGCCGCGTGCGATGGGGCCTGTCATGGATTGCTCAGGAGTGCGCTGGGCTTGCGCCCTGTCTCGTGAGCCATTCGAGGAACACAAGCTGTTTGTCCAGCCTGATGGCGTAGTTGAGGCGGCGCAGTGCCGCGCAACATGTCGCGCTGGACGGCGGCGTAGACGTGGTCGCGTCGCGATGGTCGATTCCGCGCCTCATCCGAACAAGCTCACGCCCGCGCGTTTTGCTGCCTTGCGCAATGCGGCGTCAAGCGTGGCGAGTGGCAGTTGCCTGCGCAGCGCCAGTTCCAGATAGGCGGCATCGTACGCGGAAAGGCGATGGCGGCGGGCCAGACCCAGAGTTTCAGAGAGCGCAAAGGCCGCGCCCTCGACATCCGTTTCGATGGGGAGTTTGCGCAGCATGGCAAGGAACGCGTCGCCGTGGGCCACATCGATCGAGCCGGCGTACTCGGCGCGCGCGAGTACGTTGGCAACTTCCAGCGCCCAGATGATCGGGACCATTGCCGTGCTGCCGGGCAGCGCCTCCATGGCCTTGGTGGCGTATGCGAGGTCGGCAGGTTTGCCATCGCCGAAGCACCAGCGCATCACGACGGAATTGTCGAGCACGAAGCTCAACGGCGGCCTTCCTCGATCAAGGCCTTGATGTTCACGCCCCGCACGCGATGGGTTCGCATGAATGCTTTCATCTGTTCGACGGCTCGCGTCGCGTCGGCCTCGGCTGCATGCCGGACGGGTACCAACTCGGCAACGGCTTCGCCGCGGTTGGTGATGGTGAAAGACTTGCCCTTCCGCACCTGGCGCAACAGTTCCGGAAGGCGGGTCTTGGCTTCGTAGGCGCCAATTTCGGTTTGCATGATCGTGTCCACGTTCGGTTTTTCAAGACCAGTCTATCGACTGGTCTGGTCAAGCGCAACTACCAAGGCTCGCCAAGGCGCCACGCTTCCAGTGCGGACAGACGTCCGCTCCGGATTCTGGCGTCGTCCAATCGGGAATTGAAGCCCGTCCAATCGGGAACGGCGCGATGCGCTGCAAGCAGATGGCTGGTGCGTTGTTCGTCGTAGGAGCGCGCCCGCGCGCGGTGGTGGGGGCGTCAGCGCCCCCGCTCCTATGCGACCAGCCTGCGCACGGTCGTGATCGCCCTTGTCACATCCGCATCGGTTGGTTTCGGCGACAACGGAAGGCTGACGGTTTGTCGCCCAATCCGCATGGCGTTGGGCCATTGTTCGGGCGTCCAGCCGAAGCGTCGCTGGTAATGAGGATGCTCCGGTACAAAGAGGTAGTGCACGCCGGTGCCGATGCGGCGTGCGTTCATCGCGTTGAGGAACTCGGCGCTGGAGACATGATGGCGTTTCCAATCCATCATGCCATCGAACCCCGCGGTGGTGAAAGGCAAGCTTACGTCGTCTTGGCCGTCCAGGGGTCGGTGAGGTCGATGCCGCAACCGGTGAAATCCCGAGTGTTGCGGGTCGCCAGCGATGCACCGCGGGAACGTGCAATGGCTGCGATCATGGCGTCGAACTGGCTGATGGGGCGTCCCTTGGTCCTGCGGCTGGCCGCGATGTCGGCATAGTGATCCGCGGCGGGGTTGTCATAGGGCAGGGTGCGCTTGGCGAAATCTTCATCGAAGATGGCGGTGACTGCATCCTGCAGGGCGTTGCGCCGTCGCCCGGCAGGCAACAGTCGTATCCCGTACAAGATTTCGCCGCGCGTCACGGTGGTGGTGAACAACGATGCGGCCGGGCGCGCTGACAGCCACGCCATCACCCGGGTATTCGGCTGCGGGCGCAGGAGTTCCGACAATACGTTGGTGTCGAGGACGATCATGCACCGAGTCGCGGCGGCTTGCGCACAGGTTCACGCGGGGGGATCTCGAGATCAATGCCGCCCAACGGTTCGATGCGCGCCCGAATCGCGTCGACCAGCGACGTCGCGCGCGCGGACTCCGTGGAGAGCGAGCTGCGCAGGATGTCCCGCGCTTCGTCTTCCATCGATCGGCCGTGCTGTGCCGCACGCACGCGCAGGCGCTGCTTGACCGCGTCGTCGAGATTGCGGATGGTCATGGTTGCCATGGTAATTCTCCATCAGTCAATGATTGCATATTAGTCAATGACAGCATGGCGCACAAATTTTGCCACGTGGTACGGTGGGTGATGGTCACCTGGTGTGACGTCCCGGAAATATCTTCGTCATTCCGGACGACCCCCCAAGGGGGTTCGATCCGGAATCTGCTTCCAATGTCATGAAGCCACAGCAGATTCCGGGTTCCCGCGTCGGCGAGCCGACGCGGGCCCCGGAATGACGAAGCAAAGATTCTTTCGAGACACCACACTAGGAAACCTCTGATCAATCCACGTTCTCGTCATTCCCGCGAAAGCGGGAATCCAGTGTCTTTGTTGTAACTCGTTGACGTGCAAAGGCTCTGGATTCCGGGTTCCGCCGCAAAAAAGCTGCGACGGCCCCGGAATGACGAGCAAAATCAGAGCCTCCCTGGTGACGCGCGGTGCCGTCACAAAGTCTCGCGAGAGTGTGTTACGCGCGATCCGGTTTTGGCGGAGATTGCATGGATGCGCGGATGCATCGGTTGGCGGTCACGAGTGGCGTTTTCGCTGCACTCTGTGTGACCGTCTGTTCGCCTGCCCGCTCTCGCCAACAGGCGACCGTGGATCATCGAATCGCAGCACCGACCCTTTGAAGTGGGCAGGGGTGTCCTCATGCACCGCACCGGCCTGAAGCCATTCCATCCGCAGGCCGGCGAAGCGTTCGAAATCGCGATCGAAGGTGCCCAGGATCGCCCCATGCTCGATGGCGATAGCGGCAAGGTGCGCGTCGCTGACGAGGTTGCCGCCGCGGCCGGCGCCGATCAGCAGGCGTCCGAATATGGCGGCGTGGCTGCCGGCAGGGTTGAGGACGTGTGCACGCGGATGCGACAGCCACTCATCCACGAAGCGCAACGCCTCTTCAACCGACAGCACCTTTGGAAGAATGCCCCGTTTCGTGGTTACGCGAACAAATCCGGCTAGCGCAAACCATGCGTAGCCAACACCTTGTGGATCGTGGAAGCCGGCTTCCAGCCACCTGCGCGCGGAAACATGCTGGAGCGCGTCAGGATTGATCGCGTATACCAGCACGTTGACGTCCGGCATTTTCACTTCGGCAGGTATCCGTGATCCTGGTCATACAGTTCGTCCGCCAGCGCCAGTGCCTTCGTCAGATCGACCAAAGGGCGACCCAAGTGCATGGTGCGCTGCTTGAACGGCGGCACGTTCTCCACCGGCTTGGTGAGCCCCGCGCGCACGGCCTGGTTGACGGCATCCTTGAAGGTGAGGCCGCGCTCGCGCATGGCCTTCTTCAACAAGGCTTCCACGTCGGGTTCGAGGGTGATGGTCGTGCGCATGATGATTCAGGCATCATTGGTCAGGCATCAAGATGCTTCATGCGGGTTACCGCGTCAAGTCAACGATGCGGGGATTCCGTGATCTTGCCTTGCTCCGCCATGCGCTCCAGCGCCGCAATCTGCCCATCCAGCCGTCCGGCGAGGTTCATTCGCCGCAACGCGTCGATCTGTTCCAGTGCCTTTTCGGTTTCGCCCTGTCTGGCGTACAAGGCCGCCAGGTCCGTCCGGTAGGCGGGTTCACCGGGGTCGCCCGCCACGGCGCGCGCGAGGTATTCGGTCGCCAGTGCGTCGTCGTGCAGGATATCTCGCTGGAAATCGGCATAGGCGCCGTCGAGGCGCGCGATCGGATGCGGGCGGGAAAGGGCGGCTGCGTAGGCCTGCTGCAGGTTCGACACGTCGAACTTGCATATTCCGCTGCCGTAGCAATTGGTCAGCGAGATCAGCGCGGAGATGTCCTCCTGCCGGGTTGGCTGGTCGCGCAGCTTCTGGATCATCGATTGCCAGTAGGCAGCGTCGTCGCCGTGCGTCTGGTGGTCGGCGATCATGATCATGGCCTGGTCGGGCAGGGCGGATGCACCCGGGATCGCGGCGGCCTGGCGCAGGTATTTCCAGGACGCGTCCAGTGCCTTGCCCGGCTCGTAGTGCGAAGCGATCAACAGCAGCCGTCCGGCTTCGTACACCGCGCGCGGCGATTCGGGGTGGCGATTGGCCTCGGCGATGGCCAGCCGCAGGGGATTGGACCATTCCTCGGCGCGCAGCCAGGTCGCCGTACCGAACCACAGCAGCGCGACCGCGACGATGAACCCGCGCAGGATCGGCAGCGCGATCTTCCAGCGCAGGCCGAGCAGCAGCGCACCCGCCGCCAGCAGCACGCCGATCGACGCGAAATACATCCGCTGCTCGTAAACCAGTTCCAGCGGAATGATTGTCGCGGTCAAAAGTTGCGCCGCGAAGAACCAGCCGATACCCAGCGACACCAGTGGGCGGCGGTTGCGCAGCAGCACCGCGATCGCGACCAACGCCGCCAGCAGCACGATGGCGCCGAGCGTAGTCCACGGCGAAAGCAGCCCGGTCGATTTCACGATCTCGTCGTGATACAGGCTCAGCACCATGGGATTGGGGAACAGCGTCCAGTGCAGGTAATCGACCAGTACGCGGGGTTCGGTCAGCAGGCGCTGGCCCAGCGTGAAGTCGCGGCCGGCCCACGTGCTGACGCGCAGCGCGCCACGCAGCAGCCATGCGAAACCCAGCACCGCTGGCACGAACAGCGTGACGGTGAACAGCGTCCAGATGCGCTTGTCACTGGCATGTGTGTTCCTTTGTAGGAGGGCCGGCAGGCCCGACCGGGTCGCGGCTTCCGCCGCTCCTACAGGTGAGAATTGGGTGGTCGCGCGCCCAAACCGCAACAAGATCCACTCCGCCAGAAACGCGAACACCGGCAGCAATACCGCGGTTTCCTTCGACGTGAGTCCGAGCAGCGTGCCCAGCACGATCCCGCTCACGGCCAGCGCAAATCCGCGCCGGTTGCGGCGTGCATCGGTCGCCGTCAGCATCATCCAGCGCCCGTGCAGGTAGGCCCACAAGCCCGCCAGCACGAACACCTGGCACAGGCTCTCCATCCGCTGCACCACGTACACCACCGCCATCAGGTTGATCGGCAGCAGCATCCACGCGGCGCTGACGATCAGCGCAAGGCGTGTGGCAACGGATTGATCGATGCCTATATCAGTGTTTGTCGTTCCGGGGCCGGCCGCAGGCCGGAACCCGGAACCGGTCTCCAAGCTACCGTTCAAACCGATTCCGGGTTCTGCGCTGCGCGCAGCCCCGGAATGACCATGTACTGCCTGGGCGGCCGCCATTTCATTTGGGCTTGTCGTTTCCAGACCGCTCGCGCGGCGCAGCTCCATCAACCTCAACAACGCCCGCAGCATGCCGAACAGCAGCACGCCGTTGATCAGGTGGATGACGATGTTGGTGACCTTGAACGGCCAGGGGTTGCCGCCGCCCATCATCCAGTTCAACGCAAACGTGATCGACGCCAGCGGCCGGTGCAGGAAACTCGAAGGCGAAGACAGTGCCGCATTCACCCACGCCGCCAGCGTCGAGTGCCCCGGCGTGATGTGGATGGCGGCGTTGTCCACGATGTTCGGATAATCGTCGAACACCCAGCCGCCGGTCACGCCGGGCCAGTACACGATGGCGGTCACGATGACTGCGATCGCCAGCAACCACCATGGCAGCCATTTGCGGGAACGCTCGTTCAGGCGCATGGATGCGACCCGTGGGGAGTGGAACCATGCATGGTAGCGAATGACCTTGCGTGTCTCATGTCAGGTGCCCGATGTGTCCTTCGCGGCCTTTGCCTTGGCGTCCTGCACCAGCGTCCTGCGCAGATAAGCGGTCTCCGTTTCCCACCATCCTTGCTTGCGCAGCACCCACGCGTGGATGCGCGGCATGCCGACGCCGGGTTTCGGGCCGGGCGGCAGCGTGTCGAAGTAGTCCAGATGGTCGAGTCCCAAACGTGGGTAGCCGTGCGCACCGAGGTAGGCGGCCTGTTGCAGCGCCGCGCCCGGATCGGAGGATGCCGCCAGCGCGCGGTTGAACGCCTGCAGCGCCGCATCCGGTTTGCCTTCGGCCAAATCCAGTTCCCCTTGCAGGTGATCCAGATCCTGCCGCCGTCCTGGTTGATCCTGCCAACGCGGATTGCGCCGCGCGGCGTCCAGGGTCGCCTGCAACGCGGCGAAGTCGAGGCCGGAGCAGGCGTGGTGGCTTGCCATGTCCAATGCCTCGTTGAACCAGTTGAATGCCGCCTGGCCGCCGACGCGGGTATGCGCCAGGGCGAACTCCGCGCGCGCCAGCGTCTGCGGCTGCACCGCTCCCAATTTGCATTCTGCGCCGATCAGGTTGATCGGCGCCTGGATGTCGTCGGGATGGCGCGGCAACGACAGGCGCAAACGTGCCGCCGCGAGGCGCGGCCGGTCGTGCTGCATGTCATACAACGCAGCGTTGGCCTGCGCGCGCGCCGAATCGGGATTGATGGCTGCCCACACCTGCGCCTGCCGGAAACCATCGCCCCACAGCGTCGCCCGTTGCAAGGTCAGGGTCGCCAGCACGGCAAGGATCAGCGCCGCCGCCCCAACGCGCAGGAATCGCAATGAGCCTGGCCTGCCCAGCCACAATCCGATCGGCCAGAACAGCAGCATCGCCGGCAAATAATTGCGATGTTCGAAATACAACTCCAGCGGAATCCAGCCCGATTCCATCAGTTGCGCCGCAAAGTAGAACAGCAGCGCCAAAGCGATCGCGGGATATTTCTTTCGCAGCGCGAACCCGGCGCCGATCAGCACGAGGATCAATGCGATGCAGGGAAGGGTCGAGGCAGGGTGAAGCCAGTTTTTCGAGATCGCGAATTGATCGTTGAACAGCCCCGTCGAATGCGCGTGCGGAATGAACAGCAGCCGCAGGTAATCGGTGACGACGCGCGGCTCGGTCAGCAGGCGCTGGCCGGCACTCCATCCGCGGTCTGCGATCGGAGCGGCAAGCGAACGCGGCAGCAGATACAACAGATACGCGATCACCAGCACGCTGGGCAGCACCAGGAACACCGCGACCGCGCGACGATGCTGGCGCTGCGTGCGCGCCGACGGCATGGGCCGGCGCGACAAGACGATCCATTCGGCCAGCAGCAACAGCAGCGGCAGCAACGCGCCGTTGGCCTTGCACAGCACCGCGAGCAGCGTGCACAGCCAGGCCGAGAGCGCCATCCCCGCGAGCGCGCGCTTGACGTGCCCACGCGCCAGCGCCTCGCGCGAGGCCATCCAGCCCAGCATGCCGATCAGCACGAAGGTTGCCGGCAGCATCGCCTCGCGCTGCACGATGTACAGCGTGGTTGACACCAGCAGCGGATGCAGCAGCCACGCGCCCGCGCCGAACAGCGCGGCGATGGCGTACCCTCTCCGATCATTCGTCATTCCGGGGCCGGCCGCGCCAACCTCATTCGTCATTCCGGGGCCGGCCGCACCAACCTCATTCGTCATTCCGTGGCCGGCCGCGCCAACCTCGTTCGTCATTCCGTGGCCGGCCGCGCCAACCTCATTCGTCATTCCGTGGCCGGCCGCAGGCCGGAACCCGGAATCGGTTTTGGCGCCTGCCGTATCATCAAGGCTCCAGCCCGCGTACACCCGCGAAACCGATTCCGGATCGCCGCTGCGCGGCGTCCGGAATGACGAAGTGGCAGAGCCTCTTGCAAGAAATGTCCCCAACCACCACAACGCCCACGCCAGCAGCGCGCCGTTGATCAGGTGCAGGATCACGTTGGTGACCTTGAACGGATACGGGCTGGCCGGCCAGTTGCGCGCGTCGATCAGGAACGTCAGCAGCGTCAGCGGACGCCCGGTCGGATCGGCGGTGCCCGAGGTGATGTAGCGCCAGAACGTCGCCCAGTGCGTGACCGGACCGGTCGCGCCGATCGCCGGCAGGTTGGCGAAATCGTCGAACAGGAAATCGCCCGCAAGCCCCGGGTGGTACACCCACCACGTCAGCGCCAGGAGTGCGATCAGAAGCAGCGCGAAGATCGATGCCCGGATGAGTTTGTGCGACCTGTCTATGCTGCGCAGGCGGATCATGGGCACAGATCGGTGGCGGTCATGGTGCGCAAGCATACGCGATTGCCGTCATGCATCGCGCTGGCGCCGGTTCATTGGAGTTTCGCGCCGCTCGAGATGAAGGCCGCAGGCGAAAGCACGGACGCCGGTGCGTTGCGCGCGCGCAGCAGCAACGCATCACCGGTGACGAGACACAACCCCTCATGGCTGACCAGCAGATTCCACAGGAATTGGTCGCCGGGTTCCGGTGCTGCCGGGCCCGCACTTGGCTCAAGCACGATTGCATTGTGCGCCAATGCGACCAGCAGCGACTCGATCTCGTCGGGGGCCAGCCCGTGCCGCTTGCGCAACTTCGGGCGATTCAGCACGTCGCGGTACTCCGCCAGCAGTGCCTCCGACACGACAAAGGGGAAACGGCCCGAGAGCATGCCGTCCAGGATGCGCGCAGGCGGAGCATCGTCATGCCCGGTGATCAAGCCGGACACGACGACGTTGGTATCGACGACGACAGCCCGCATCAGCGACGGCGGGCTGCGCGGGTTTCGGCCACCGCCAGTTTCGTGGCGGCGGATGCGCTGAGCCCCGAGCGGCGCCGGGCCCGTTTGACCAGTTCCGCTGCGTCGTCGTGGCTCTTGATGCCGTAGAACTCAAGGCTCTCGTCGATCAGTTGCCCGATCGTCCGGCCGCGGCGGGCGGAGGCTTCCTTCAGCGCCCGGTAACGGTCCTCGCTGAGTGTGATGGTCAGGCGGTTCATGGTGTGGGTGTGTGCGTAATCACAAACGCATATTATCACGCCGCGTACGTCCGCGGGCTTCGCGACGCGCGCCTCGCGTGCGGCGATCCAACCGGGGATGGTGATCAGGACAAACGTTGCCGGTCGGCTTGAACCCCTCTCTCACGGGAGACCTGATTAGCTCTGATCCTCAGCCGTGCTGGACCCGCCTATCGAGCGGAACCTTGTCATTCCGGGGCTGCCCGCGCCGGCCGCGGGCAGAACCCGGAATCGGTGTCACTACGCACGTCAACCTTCCGAACCGATTGACTCGCGCCATTCATGGCGCTCGCCCTGCGGGCCGCCTGCGGCGTTCGCGTTGGCAATCCTGCCAACGCAGTCGGATTCGGGCCCCGGATCAAGTCCGGGGCAGGCTCTGCGGCCCGCTCCGGAATGACAATGCAATTGGCTGAGGTTCGTCGCTAATCAGGTCGAGTCTTGCTTCGCGTTACTGCACGGTGCACGCGCCACCTATTTGGCAATCCCGAGAAACACTGCCAGGCGCCGATCAACCTCCAGGAGTGTGCGGGAATCCAGCCGCCCGATAGGCGGTCCAACCTGTGCACGCATGACGGTCATGGCCTTGTCCACCATGACCTGCGACGGTTTCCGCAACCCATTTTCAGCCCCGGGCTTCACGGTGACTCGCAGCAGTGGTGCGGCAAACAACGTACTGGTCACGGGAAGCACCGTGACACTGGAGTGTTCGTCAAACAGGTCGGCCTGAATGACCAGCGCAGGCCGCGGCTTTCCAAAGTCCCCCTGGACGGCGACCGTCACCAGATCGCCGCGTTTCACGCCGTCCAGCCTTCCACATCTGCAACGGATTCACGCACCAGCTGCTGCAAGAACGCGTCGGCCGCGTCCGCCTGCGCTACCAGTTGGCACTGGCGACGGCACTTTGCCGCGAAGCCGCGTTGGCGCGTGTCCGGCACCCAGATTTGCACCGGGCGCAATCCCGCCTTGCGCAGGGCGCTGCGGCGCTTGCGAACTCGTGCGTTGACCAAGGCGTTGGACATGATCGCAACATCCGGGAAGCGTTACATGTAACATGCTAACGCGTGGGCACGACGCCTGCAATGGCTCGCGCGAAACCGCATGCATTGCCGACGGCACACGAAGGCTCGGCGAAAAGAAGAAGGGCCGCGCTGGGCGGCCCTTTGGTGTTGCGGCGAAACCGAGGTTGCTTACTTGCGGCAACTCGAGGGCAGGTACTTCTGATTGATCGTGGACGGCGTGCAAGTCCAGCTGATCGAGCCGGCTGCAGTGACGGCTGACAGGACGAGCGTATCGCTGCCGCTGGCGGTGATTTTCGTGTTGGCCTGATTGCCATACGTGACGACGATCTGACCTGCTTTGGTGCCTGCGTCAACCTGAGTCACGTACTTGCCGGTGATCGACCCGGGGCTGGCGAGACCCGCAGACGAGTTGGCCGGCGGGAAATAGCCTTTGTTCGCGTAGAACTCGGAAATGGCAACCTTGGCGCCGCCCGTCAATGATTCGCCTTCACTGACCTGCGAACGGATCAGGTAGTCCTGATAGGCCGGGATGGCGATGGCCGCCAGGATCGCGATGATCGCGACCACGATCATCAGTTCGATCAGGGTGAAACCTTTCTGCATCGATTTCATGGTTGGATTCCTCTTTGCTTGGTTACTGGTCAACTGGTTGGGAATGCCCAAAGTGCAAGCCCCTGATGCGAACCCCCTGGCCAGCGGGCCAGTGAGCCAGAAGCTCGGGTGAAACGAAGCAGCTTTCATGCCAAACCCCATCGCCGCTTGTTTCGATGCAAAGCATGCCCGCTCGGGGATTCGGTGCTTGGGACGCTGTTCACGGTTTGTGATCCTTGTGAAATCCTTGTTGCAGACGCAACGCGGCACGGTGACGCGTTGCGTCACCCATCGCGTTTCAGCAGGAGCGGCGACAGCCACGACAAGATGCCTCTGCAGGAGCGGCGGAAGCCGCGACGGGATGCACGCGTGTCTCTGTAGGAGCGGCGGCAGCCGCGACGGGATGCACGCGTGTCTCTGTAGGAGCGGCGGAAGCCGCGACCCGATCGGGCCTTCCGGCCCTCCTACCTGCGGCAAACGCGTGGCAAACGCTCCTGTAGGAGCGGCGGAAGCCGCGGCAAGGATTGCGCAAACGTTCCGGCTTTTCCGCTAACGGCACGTCGACGGCAGATACTTCGGACTGACCGTACTGGGCGTGCAGGACCAGAGAATGCTGCCGCCTTGAGTCCACGGCGACAGCACCAAGGTGTTTTGGCCTGCAGTCTGGATGGCCTTGTTCGCTTGGTTGCCAAACGTGGCAGTGATCTTGCCGCCGGTGACATCGACCTTGGACACGTAAGTACCGATGATCGACGTGGCCTTGGCCAAGCCTGCGGATTGGTTGGAAGGCGGGAACCGGCCGGTATTGGAAACGAAATCCCATACTGCGGATTTTGCACCCGTGGCGAGAGTCATGCCCTCGGTTACCTGCGTGCGGATCAAGTAATCCTGATACGCCGGAATCGCGATGGCGGCCAGGATCGCGATGATCGCGACCACGATCATCAGCTCGATCAGCGTGAAACCGCGTTGGACTGGATGCGTAGGCATGTCGAAGGAACCCCTGTTCCCATGCTCGTGTCACCAAATGTCACAGCACATTGCATGCCAGTCGGGAATGAAGTGTGACGTGGTTCACGGTTTTGTTGGCGCGCCGGTCGCGTGCAAGCACGCTCCTGCAGGGACAAACACCCATCGCGTGCAAGCACGCTCCTACAAGGGCAGGTGTAGGAGCCCGTGGTCGTGATCATGGAACTCTTGGCCATGAATGCCGCGAGTCAACCAGCGTCGCGGTGTGCGAAGAATCAAACCGATTCCGGATTCGGGCCTGCGGCCCGCTCCGGAATGACAAAGCAATTTGCTGAGGATCAGCGTTAACCAGGAAAAGCAAACGGCCGCGCCTTGCGGCGCGACCGTTCGGGAGCCCCTGTTCCTGACCAGATAGATGCTCCGGGATTTCCTGCAGCACGATGCGTGCCAATCGGCATACCGTGACCGTTTGAACGCACGCTTGCCGGGAGGTGGGTATGGGCGGTGGCGCGGATGCACGCTTGGTACCGGTCATGGGCGATTCCGCACCTGTGACACAATACGCCCTTTGCGTGACGGAGATTCGTGTCAATGGGGACCTTGCTGGTCACCGGCGGCGCCGGGTTCATCGGCGGCAATTTCGTGCTGCAGGCGGTGGCCGACGGGCTGACCGTGGTCAACCTGGACAAGCTGACCTACGCTGGCAACCTCGACACGCTGAAACCGCTGGAAGGCAATGCGCGGCACGTGTTCGTGCAGGGCGACATCGGCGATCGTGCGCTGGTGGCGAAGCTGCTGGCCGAACACCGGCCCGATGCGGTGGTGAACTTCGCCGCGGAATCGCACGTCGATCGTTCCATCGATGGCCCCGCCGCGTTCATCGCAACCAACGTGGTCGGCACGCTGGCGTTGCTGGAAGCGGTGCGCGATTGGTGGAAGGCGCTGGACGGCGCGTCGAAGGACGGGTTTCGCTTCCTGCACGTCTCCACCGACGAGGTGTACGGCTCGCTGGGCGCGACCGGCAAGTTCACCGAAGCCACGCCGTATGCGCCCAATTCGCCGTACTCGGCGTCGAAGGCGGCTTCCGACCATCTGGTGCGTGCGTTCCACCACACCTACGGATTACCGGTTCTCACCACCAATTGCTCGAACAATTACGGGCCGTACCAGTTTCCGGAGAAGTTGATTCCGCTGATCATCGCGCGCGCGCTGGCAGGCGAAAAATTGCCGGTGTACGGCGATGGCAGGAACATCCGCGACTGGCTGTTCGTGCTGGACCACTGCAGCGCCATCCGACGGGTGCTGGAAGCGGGGCGCGTGGGCGAAACCTGGAACGTGGGCGGCGATTCCGAGCGCGAGAACCTCCATGTGGTGAAAACCATCTGCGCGCTGCTGGACGCGAAACGTCCGCTGGACGACGGCCGCCAACGTGAATCGCTGATCGAGTTCGTGAAGGATCGCCCCGGCCACGACCGTCGCTACGCGATCGATTCGTCGAAGCTGCAACGCGAACTCGGCTGGAAGCCGTCGGTCGATTTCGAAACCGGCCTCGCCCGCACGGTTGACTGGTACCTCGCCAACCAGCCGTGGGTGCAGCGCGTGCTGGATGGCAGCTATCGGATGGAGCGGTTGGGGCGGGGGTGAATGCTGGTGTCGGTCGGCATTGCGACGGCTTCTGCGAAACCGATTCCGGGTTCCATCGCCGATGGAGCCGGCGATGGCCCCGGAATGACTACCTCTATGCTTGTCATTCCGGGGCCGCCGCGGCATTACCGCGGGCAGAACCAGGAACGACAAATTCGCAGGTGGTCATTCCGGGGCCGGCGCGGTTTCATCGCGGCGGAACCCGGCACGGCCACCTCCATACTCGTCATTCCGGGGCCGTCGCGGCTTTATCGCGGCGGAACCCGGAATCGGTTTATCTTCACTGTTCGCCGCAGCGCCGACGGGTGGCGACGCAGGCGAACCCGCCACACTGGTTTCGGAGCCGCCTCTTGCGCGAACCCGCCGTTTACATCCTGGCCACCAAACCCTACGGCACGCTCTACATCGGCGTGACGTCGGACCTGGTCAAGCGCATCTGGGAACATCGCAACAATGTGGTCGAGGGTTTCACCAGGCAACATGGCATCCACCGCCTGGTGCATTTCGAACAATTTCGTTCGATGATCGAGGCGATCGAACGCGAGAAGGAATTGAAGAAGTGGCGGCGAGCCTGGAAGATTGCGCTGATCGAAAAGTCGAATCCCGACTGGCGGGATTTGTGGCCGGAGATCAGCCAGTGAGGGTTGGCCGGGGTGGCCGGAAACCGGTTCCGGGTTCTGCCAGCATGAATCCGCTGGCAGCCCCGGAACGACAAAATCTGTTGGTCATTCCGGGTTCCGGCTGGTCATTCCGGGGCCGCCGCGGTTTCATCGCGGCGGAACCGGAATCGGTCCTGGGGTGGCCGGAAACCGGTTCCGGGTTCTGCCAGCATGAATCCGCTGGCAGCCCCGGAACGACAAAATCTGTTGGTCATTCCGGGTTCCGGCTGGTCATTCCGGGGCCGCCGCGGTTTCATCGCGGCGGAACCCGGAATCGGTTTTCACAAGGAATGAAAACGTGACGACGCAAAAAGGCATCATCCTCGCCGGCGGTTCAGGCACGCGGCTGTATCCGGTGACGCAGGCGGTCAGCAAGCAGCTGCTGCCGGTGTACGACAAGCCGATGATCTACTACCCGCTGTCGGTGCTGATGCTGGCCGGCATCCGCGAGGTGCTGGTGATCAACACGCCGCACGAGCAGGCGTTGTTCGAGAACCTGCTCGGCGATGGTTCGCAGTGGGGCATCAAGATCAGCTACGCGGTGCAGCCTTCGCCGGATGGCCTGGCGCAGGCGTTCCTGATCGGGCGCGAATTCATCGCGGGCGATCCCTGCGCGCTGGTGCTGGGCGACAACATCTTCTTCGGCCACGGCTTCACCGAATTGTTGCAGCGTGCCGCGGCGCGCGAATGCGGCGCGACGGTGTTCGGTTACCTGGTGCGCGATCCGGAACGCTACGGCGTGGCCGAATTCGACGCGACCGGTCGCGTGATCGGGCTGGAAGAAAAACCCGCCAAACCGAAATCCAGTTACGCGGTGACGGGGCTGTATTTCTATGATGGGCGCGTGTGCGATTTCGCCGCGCAACTCAAGCCGTCGCCGCGCGGGGAACTTGAAATCACCGACCTCAACCGCTGCTATCTGGACGACGGCTCGCTGATGCTGGAACAACTCGGCCGCGGCTACGCGTGGCTCGACACCGGCACCCATGAATCGATGATGGACGCGGGCAACTACATCGCCACGGTCGAGAACCGGCAAGGACTGAAGGTGTGCTGCCCCGAGGAAATAGCGTTCCAGCACGGCTGGATCGACGCCGCGCGCGTGCGCGAGCTCGCGGCCCCACTGGCGAAGACGGGTTATGGGCAATACCTGCTGCGGTTGGTGGGCGGGTGAAACATCCAGTCGTCATTCCGGGGCCGTCGCAAACTGGAACCCGGTACGACCACCTCCGTACTCGTCATTCCGGGGCCGGAGCGGCTTCATCGCGACGGAACCCGGAATCGGTCTTGGGATTGCCACAAAACCGATTCCGGGTTCGACCCTTCGGGTCGCCCCGGAATGACAACTTGAGAGCCCCAATACAAACTGTGCTCCGGAGCAGTCGCGACAGGATACTGATGGCATGTCCCACCAACCCCACCTCAAACGCATCGACACCCGCCTGCCCGGCGTGTGCGTGATCGAACCCGTGGTGCACGGTGATGCGCGCGGCTATTTCTTCGAGAGTTTCCACGCGGAGAAATACAAGGCGCTCGGCATCGACGTGCGTTTCGTGCAATCCAACGTCTCGCGTTCCGCGCGGGGCGTGTTGCGCGGCCTGCACTACCAGTGGCCGCATCCGCAGGGCAAGCTGGTATCGGTGCTGGAAGGCGAGGTGTACGACGTGGCGGTGGACATCCGCCGCGGCTCGCCCACCTTCGGGCAATGGGAAGCGGCGATGCTGACCGCCGCCAACCATCGCCAGTTGTGGATCCCGGAAGGTTTCGCGCACGGTTTCTGCGTGGTCAGCGAAGCCGCGACCTTCATGTACCAATGCACCGCGCTGTACGACCCGAAGGCCGACGCCGGCGTGCGCTGGAACGACGCCGCCATCGGCATCGACTGGCCAGTGGCCGAACCGCTGCTGTCGGCGAAGGACCAGCAAACGCCGTTCCTGGCCGATGTGTCCGCGGACAAGCTGCCGACGTATCAGGCTGGTTGAGCGGGTCGCCAGCGCGGCCGGCTATTCTTTTCTTCGTCATTCCGGGGCCGCGCGCAGCGCGGAACCCGGAATCGGTTTCGTAGCAATCACAAGACCGATTCCGGGTTCCGTCGCGATGAAGCTGCGCCGGCCCCGGAATGACAGCCAAGGTTTGAAGGGACGAAAGCTGTGATGCAGCCGATCAAAATTCTCGTCACCGGCGCGAACGGGCAGGTGGGGCACGAACTGCTGCGAGCGCTGGCGATCGTAGGAGGGCCGGAAGGCCCGACCACGGAGTTCTTGGCCATGGATGGCAGCTTCACGCGGCTTTCGCCGCTCCCACGAGGTCCGACCGGGTCGCGGCTTCCGCCGCTCCTACAGGGAGACGGGCGTGTGTTGGTGCGATGGGATGAAACTGTGGTCATCCCTGCTACCCGCAGCGGCAAGCTCGACGACGGCACGCGATGCGAGTGTATCGATCTGGCCGACCTCGAAAGCTTGCGCGCCGCGCTCGACCGCATCGCGCCGCACCTGATCGTCAACGCCGCCGCCTACACCGCGGTCGATCGCGCCGAGGACGAGTCCGGTCCCGCAATGTGCGTCAACGGCGATGCGTTGGGCGTGCTGGGCGGGTGGGCCGCGCGCCACGAAGCGCGCGTCGTGCACTATTCGACCGACTACGTGTTCGACGGCAGCGCGACCGAACCGTACCGCGAGAACGACGCCACGCACCCGCTCGGCGTGTACGGGCGCAGCAAGCTCGCCGGTGAAATCGCGTTGCGCGCCAGCGGCGCGCGGCATCTGATCTTTCGCACCGCATGGGTGTACGCCGCGCGCGGCCACAATTTCCTGCGCACCATGCTGCGGCTCGGCGCGGAGCGCGACGAACTGCGCGTCGTCGATGACCAGATCGGTGCGCCGACACCGGCACGGCTGATCGCGGACGTCACCGCGCAGGTCATCGCGCAATGGCTTGCCGATGATGCATCCGCGCGCGACGGCATTTATCACCTCGTCGCATCCGGCCAGACCAGTTGGTGTGGCTTCGCCCGCGCGATTTTCGAGCGCGCACGACATGCAGGCGTGATCGAACGCGCGCTGCGGATCGCCGCCATCCGCACCACCGACTACCCGACGAAAGCCGTGCGTCCCGCGTATTCGGTGCTCGACACGTCGAAGCTGCGCGCAGCGTTCGGCGTGGAATTGCCGGACTGGCAAACTTCACTCGACAGGGTGATCGACGAACTCGCCTGCCGTTGAACCCCTCTCCCTTCGGGAGAGGGGTAGGGGTGCGGGTTCGGAGACGCGAGGTATTGCCCGCTTGTTTCGAGAGTGGGGTGAGTGCAGTGGCCGAACCCTCATCCGGCGCTGCGCGCCACCTTCTCCCGGAGGGAGAAGGGTTTTCACCCGCCGCTCATCGGCCCGATGCCGCCGTTCGTCGCCGATTCCATTGCTGGCGGGCACGCAACCTGCATGATCCGTCCCGCATCGTCGGCTTTCGACAGGGGCAAACCGTGGTGCCGGGGAACAACCAGACCATGCCTGATGACCTCATGACGCGCCTGCGCGCGCGCTGCCGCGCACGCGGCTTCACGCTCGTGGAGCTGATGATCACGCTGGCGGTGGCGGCGATCCTGGCCATGATCGCCGTGCCGACCTTCAAGCGCGTGCTGGTTTCCACCAATCTCGCCGACGTCAACAACGCCCTGGCCGGCGACCTGCAATACGCCCGCACCGAGGCCATTTCCCGGCAGACCAGCGTCGCGGTTTCGGCGTCGGCCGGCAGTTGGCAGAACGGCTGGACCGTGAACATTCCGCCGGCGGGTACCGCGGCAGGCGCCGTGGCGACGGTGCTGCGCAATCACCCGGCCATTCCCGCGCAATACGTGGTGAGCGCCGCGCCGGGCACGAGCGTCACCTACGTGGCGCAGGGCACGCTGGCGAGCGGATCGGCCGGCGCCTGCTTCACCGTTTCCCCCACGCCTGCCGCCAACGGCCAGCCGCGCTATCTGCAGGTATTGCCGGCCGGGATGCTGCAGCAGACCACCGGCGGCACGACGCCCACGACCCCGAACTGTCCGGCTCCTTCGCCATGATCATCCATCGCGCCCATCCACACCAAGGCGGCTTCTCGATGCTGGAAGTGCTGATCGCCATCCTGGTGTTCAGCCTCGGCGTCATCGGTCTGGCCGGCCTGCTGATCTTCGCGATCCAGTCCAACCACGTCGCCTACCTGCGCACGCAGGCCACGTTCCTCGCGCACAACATGGCCGCGCGCATGGGCGCCAATCCGGCGGGATTGTGGGCTGGCGACTACAACGGCAACTATCCGGTCAGCGCCAGCACCGCCAGTTGTTCGGCGGGTTGCAATCCGCAGCAGCTCGCCAATTACGACATGGCGCAGTGGAGTACCCAGCTCACCACCTTCCTGCCGAACGTGTCGGGCAACATCACCTGTTCGACCACCGGCCTCAATTACGTGCCCAACGGCACGCAAGTGGACATGCGGCCGCCGTATGGCGGCACCTGCACCATGACTCTGAGCTGGAATGAAGCCGGCGGCGCAGGCGGCGCGCAGCAGGCGTCACTCGCTGCCGGCACGCAGGGCCAGCAACTGCATACCTTCCAATGGGTGTTCCAGCCATGATCCACGCCCGCCAGGTTCATCCCGTTGCGCGCCGCCACATGGCGGGCCTGTCGTTGATCGAAATGATGATCGCGCTGGTGATGGCGCTGATCGTCGCCGCCGGCATCATCACGGTGTTCGCGTCCACCTCCAGCAGCAACAAGGTGCAGCAGCAGATGGCCGCGCTGCAGGAAGAAGGGCGCTTCGCCATCCACAGCCTGCGTGACGACCTCGCCAACGCCAACGGCACGTATTGCAGCAACAGCGGCGGCAACGCCAGCGGCACCAGTTCCGGCCTGTACCTCGACGCGCTGCGCTCGCCGACCGTTTACGCCACGAGTGCCATCCCCTTCAATGACGATACCGTGTTGCTGCCGACGCCGACGCAGGCCTATTCGTTGCCGTCGTCCATGTTCTTGCGCGGCTACGACTGCACGACCACGGGCTGCACCCCGCTCGATCCCAACTCCAAGGTTCCCGCGATTCCGGCAGCAGGCAAGGCCGTGGGTAATCGCGTCGTCGGCAGCGATGTGTTGACCATCCGTTATCTGAAGCCTGGTTCCGGCTGGGCCATCGTGAAGAGCGGCAGCGCCGCAGGCAGCACGATGAACACCACGACCGTACCCGCCACGATCACGCTGAACCCGCTTGCCGGCGAGCCGGCTGCCACTACCTTCACCGGCAGCCTGGCGATGCTGGCCGACTGTTCCAACGCGCAGGTGTTCGCCGTCGCCAACGGTGGCGGCACCTTGACCCTGACTGGCGCCAACTACGCACAACCGTTGGACATCAGCCAAGGCGCGGCACCACGTGTGTACGATTTCAGCAACGATTTCCAGACCGTCACGTATTTCCTGCAGGTGGTGTGTGTCGATGGCGCCGCGACGTGTCCCGGTGGCCCGACCACCGGCGAACTGATGCGGCGCGTGAATGGCAACCCCCAGCCGCTGGTGCGCGGCGTGGAACGGCTGGATTTCCGCTACGGCATCATCGATTCCAACGGCAACACCCAATACCTCACTGCTGCGCAGGTCGACAGCGGCACCAATTGTCCGCCCGACGTGCCCATTCCCGGCGGCATGCCCAGCGCCGGCTGCCTGTGGCGCGCGGTGCAATCCATCGAGGTGCATATCCTGATGGATGGCCAGACGCCGCTGTACACGCTGACGCCCAACGAGATGCAATACCTCTACACGCCGGATGGCAACACGCTGAACCCGCCGTCCGCGCACACGATCAAGCCGAACGCTGATCAGGGCTTCCCGCAACAACTGATCCGGCGCGAGTTCACCACCCTCGTCGCGTTGCGCAATTTCAATCCGTGATGACCGCCATGCACGCGAACAGGCCACGCCATCTACGCGCTGCGCTTGCAGGAGCGCCGGGTAGGAGCGCCGGAAGGCGCGACGCCTGTAGGAGCGGCGGCAGCCGCGACCACGGAGCTCTTGGCCATGGATGGCGGCTTTTTGGTCGCGCCTTCCGGCGCTCCTACCCGGATTCCATGAGGCCTGGCAAATCACCATGAACCGTTCCCGCCCGCAACCACGCTTCCCGCAACGCCGCCAGCGAGGTGCCGTGCTGCTGGTCGCGCTGATTTTCCTGATCCTGCTGACCCTGCTCGCGATCGGCGCGTCGTCCGGCTCGCTGCTGCAGCAGCGCATGGTTGCTGCCACCCGCAGCGCGCAGCTCGCGCAGATGAGCGCCGACACGGCCTTGCGTGGCGCCGAATGGAAAATCTGGAGCACCGCCACGGCCGTCGGCAGTGTCTTCGCCTGCGACGCCTCCGACATCAATGCCACCACCGGCTGCGTGAAGTACGACCCGGCAGCGGCACCGTATGCCACGGGTGGAGCGGTCACCGCATTCCGCACCGGCAACAATGCGTGGTTGTCCACCGGACTCGCCTATACGGGACCCGGCAACAGCGGCTACACCAGTGGTTTCGGCACTGCCAACATCGCCCAGAACCCGCGCTACATCATCGAGGACATGGGCCTGGTGAAGCCGCCGGGCGCAGGTCCGCAACATGAATCCGGCGTCACCGGTCCCAACAACGGCGGTGCCGGGCATATCAACATCCATATCTACCGCATCACCGCGCGCGCCACCGGCGGCAACCAGAACACCGTGCGCGTGGCGCAAAGCACCTTTGACGCACAAACCAGCAACTGACGACGTCAGACGTTCGTCCTGGGCACGTCGAAGGACGAACGCGGAAAGCAACCAGGAACCCGCAGGGGGATCCCGCCATGAACCAGAATCGCCAAACCATCCTTGCCTCGCGACCCGCCGCCATGGTGCTGGCGTTGTCGCTGGTTACGGGGCTTACCGCGCCCTTCGTGATGTTGTCCTGGGTGCATCCCGCCAGCGCCGCTTTGCCGTGCGCACAAGGCAACAACAATGGTTGCACCGAACTCAGCCCCACGCCCCCTCAGGATACGATCGCAGTGCCGCCCAACATCATGTTGATGATGGACGACTCGGGTTCGATGAACTGGAGCATCATGCCGGATTACAGCTACTTGTCCGACAGTTCATTGGCCGGGATGCGCAACAACGCGGTCAATGGGGTCTACTACAACCCGACAATCATCTATTCCGCCCCGCCCAAAGCCGACAGCACGACGACCAGCCCGGACTATTACCCCAGCAACAACGTCGCCAATTTCCCCAATGCCTATGCCAATCCATTTTTCGATACTTCGACGAGCAATGTAACCCGGGCAACGGGTTCATATGGCGACAGCAACGGCAGCAACAACGGCAATTTCAATTTCTACGACAGCGCCACGTACAAATACAACTGCCACAAAAACGGCAGGAACTGCTCGACAGGTAACGCCTACGCGTTCGCCTATGTCGGCGCGGGCGGCAGTACGTATCACGTAACCGATGCGACGAGCTGCACGAACGGCAAATTCGCGAACTGCATTGCGGCTACCGATACCAGTGGCGTGGCCGCGCCTGCGGGCGTGCCGGCGGGCCAGAACGTGATGAACTGGTATTCGTACTACAGCAGCCGCATCCAGATGATGCAGAGCGGCCTGATGTCGGCGTTTTCGAGCCTGAATCCCAGGTATCGCTTTGGTTTCGGCTCCATCAATGGCCGCAACAACAGCATGCTCCCGGCACCTACCGGGGTGTTTGGCCCGAACTCGAACAAAATTGCCGAAGTACAGCCCTTTGGCGATGGCACGGCGGGTACGCAAAAGGCGTCGTTCTGGAATTGGGTTGCCAGCATCAGTCCAAGCAATTCGACGCCCTTGAGGCTCGCACTGCAGGCGGTCGGCCAGTATTACCAGACCAGCAGTCAACCATGGAGCACGATGTCGAGTGATCCGGGTTACACCAGCGGCAGCTCCACGGTATTTGCCTGTCGCTCTTCCTACACGATCCTGACGACGGACGGCTTCTGGAACGATTCCACCAACCCGAGCGTCGGCAACGCCGACAACACCTCCAGTGGTCCGTACTCCGTCCCGTCGGGCAACATCACGGGTTATGCGCCTGTGTCGCCTTTCATGGACAGCTATTCCAACACGCTCGCCGACGTTGCGATGTATTACTGGAAAACCGATTTGCAGACCGGCATCCTCAATGAGGTTGCGGGCAACAAGATGGATCCGGCAACCTGGCAGCATATGGCCACGTTCACGATGGGCTTGGGTTTTGCCCCGTCGGGTATCACGGGGACAGCCCCGAACGGGAACAACCCGCCGACCGTCCAGGACATCTTCAATTGGTCGAACGACGGCGGTGGTCCAGGCAGCCCGTATGCGATCAAGAACTTCAGTTGGCCGCAGCCAGCAGCGAACAGCCTCAACAACATTGCCGACCTCGCGCATGCGGCGGTGAATGGCCACGGCGATTTCTTCAGCGTCAAGAGTCCACAGGATCTGGCGGCTGGTTTCTCCAAGGCCATCGCCGAGATCAGCGCGCGCACGACCACGTCGCCTGCCGCGTCGGTGAACGCCAGCGTGGTGGCGGTGGGTGCGATCGGGTTCGAGACCAGCTACAACACCGGCGACTGGAGCGGCACTTTCAATGCGTACCCCTTGCTGCCGCCGGATGGGACGCCAGGGACCACGCCGATCTGGACGCCGAGTCCCAATAGCTTGCTCGATTCCGTGTACCACTCGAAGACGGGCTTTACCGGCCGCGTGGTTTATACCGGCTCCTACAACTCAGCCAATACCCCTGCATTCACCAGTTTCCAGCTCACGGCTGGCAATTCCGGCAAGCTGGACGCCTTTGAAACCGCTGGTCTGCAGGCACCGGCGCTGGCAGGTGGCAACGATACGTTGACCAGCCGCATCAACTACCTGCTGGGCGACAACGAATTCGAGGGTGCGCCCTTCCGTACCCGCACCACGCTGCTGGGCGCCATCATCAACGCGCAGCCTGTGTACGTGGGGTATCCCACCGGCAATTACTTTGCCTTCCCCGCCGGCAGCCCGGAGGCCACCGCGGCGGCGGCCAGCAGCGGGACGGATGACCAAGCGTACGATTCATTCGTGGCGCGCCATGCCACCCGTGCGCCCACCGTGTACCTGGGCGCCAACGATGGGATGCTGCACGCCTTCAATGCGCCAGTGCCGCAATGCACTTCGTACAATCCGAGTACAGGCGTGTGCTCTAGCTACAACTACGGGACCAATCCCGGCAAGGAAGACTGGGCGTTCGTTCCGCGCGCGGTGTACGCCAACCTCGGCAACCTGACCAACGCGAACTTCCAGTTCCGCCCGACCGTGGATGCAACGCCGGTGACGCGTGATGTGTTCTTCGGCGGCGTGTGGCACACCATGCTGGCGGGCGGGGTTGGCCTGGGTGGTCGTGGCGTGTATGCACTGGACATCACCGGGCCGGCCAATTCGAGCACTCCGACCACGCAGCCGACCGTGCTGTGGGAATTCGATTCCGACATGACCGGCGCCACGGCAGGATGCGCGTCGAACGTGGGCACGTGCAACGCCAATGACCTCGGCTACACGGTGTCGCAGCCCAACATCGGCCGGCTCGCCAACGGCAAGTGGGTGGTTCTGGTGCCGAATGGTTACTTCCCGGATTGCAACACGCCGGACATTCCGACCGATCCGAATGCCCCCGCCACTGCGGCCACGAGTTGCCAGTCCATCGCCAAACAGGCGCCGGGCTGGAGCGCGGGTGCACCGTACAGCGCGCTGTTCGTGCTGGATGCGCAAACCGGCGCGGTACTCGCGGAGCTGAAGACGCCGCAGATCGCGGGCGTCACCAGCTATGGTCTGGCCACGCCGGTGATGGGCGATTACAACAACGACCAGATCGACGACGTAGCATTTGCGGGCGATGCGATGGGCAACCTGTGGCGGTTCGACCTGTCCGGCAGCACGCCTTCGAGCTGGACGGTCACCCTGGCCTACAAAGGCGGCACCGCCAAGGATCCGAGCGGCAAGACGGTCATCCAGCCCATCACCTCGATGCCGCGCCTGTTCCCCGATCCCGTCACCAACCGCTTCATGGTGGTCTTCGGCACCGGCAGGTTCCTGGGTGTGGGCGACAACAGCAACACCGATGTGCAGGCAATCTATGGTGTGCGTGACCAGGGCAGCGCGGCCACGTCGGCGATGGCGTACACGCAATCCAGCCTGGTGCAGCAGTACCTGCACGAAACCGTGATTCCGGCCGGCGCCACGCTGCCGAATGGATCACCCGATCCGAATGCGGGTGCCAGTTTGCGCTGCGTGACCGGCAGTGCCAGCGATACCTGCCAAAGTTCCATGTCGGGAGGCTCGCCAAGCCCGATCAACCCGGTGCCTGCCAGCGCGGGTGGCTGGTACATCAACCTTCAGACCAAGACCAGCGGTGGCGTAGTGAACGATGCCGGCGAACGGGTGGTGGTGAACCCCGGAGCGATCTTCGCGAGCAACACCGTGGTGTTTGAAACGCTGATCACGGGTTCGCAGAGCAGCGATCCGTGCAGCCCGACCACCGTCGGTTCGATCATGGCCTTGAGTGCCTTGACGGGTGGTTCGTCCGGCGTCTCCTCGCTGGGCGGAGGCAACATCGTGGGCGGCCGCATCAACAATGCGCGCACCAGCGGCAGCTTGCCGTTGATGTCGGCGCTCGGCGGCGGTCAGGTGTATCTGCCGGGCACGACGCTGGCGCCCAACGGCACCAGTCCGCTGTCGATCGACGCACCGATCTGGCGGCGCCGTTCGTGGCAGGAACTCAACGAGAATCAGTAGTGGCAACAGGGGCGATGACGATGCGACGCAAACGTGGTTTCACCTTGATCGAGCTGATGATCGTGGTGGCGATCATCGCCGTCCTCGCGGCCATCGCGGTGCCGTGGTGGGGCCGGTACACCTTTCGCGCGCGCCGCGCGGACGGGCAGAAGCTGCTGATGCACATCGCGCAGGTGGAGGAGCGCACTTTTACCGACCTCAACCACTATCCCTCGACCGCCGCGTCTCTTGGTTACACGTCCAACGCGGTGCCCTCGGAGAACGGTTACTACACGGTCTCGGTGGCGGCCAACCCGGCCAGTTCGACCGGGCAGGGATACATTGCAACCGCGGTGCCCCAAGGCCCGCAGGCCAACGACGCCTGCGGCAACCTGAGCATCGACAACACCGGCCAGAAGCTGCCCGCGCCCACCAACACCTCCGCCAACAGCAACGGGAGGTGCTGGTAGGCTGGCGTGGGACTTCCTGTCGCGGAGGTGAGAGCGAATCAGGCCTGTTGAAAAAAGAGTGGCTTGCGCGCTTGATGTTTTGTATATACGTATATACAATCAAACATGATCTACGAGTGGGACGAAGCCAAGCGGACGGCGAATCTGCGCAAGCACGGATTGGATTTCCTGAGCGCGTATTTGGTCCTGGAAAATGACTTCGTCTTGATTCTGGACAGCCCGCGTGCGGGCGAGGCGCGCAAACAGGCCTTCGCGTATGTGGTTGAGGCGCTGGCCGTGTTGACGGTGGTGTTTCTGCCGGGCGTGGAGCGTTGTCGCATCGTGAGTTTTCGTCCAGCCAACCGCAAGGAGCGGGAGAACTACCATGCCTGGCTCGAAAATGACTTCCATGACGAGCGCTGAAATGCGCGAGGCCAAGAAACGTGGTGAGGACCGCTCCGACTGGGTTCGCGTGAGACGCGAAGCCAATCGGGAGCCAGCTGCTGCCGCCATGAACCGCAAGCTCGGCAAGTTGATTTCACGTCGACGCGGTCGTCCGGTGGTCGGCGAACCGAAAACCGCCATCTCTTTGCGGTTGCCGCAATCCGTGGTAGAGCGCTGGCGTGCCAGCGGAGCGGGATGGCAAACGCGGATGGTCGAGATTTTGGAGAAGCGCGCGCCGTAATTTGTTTTTGGCGTTGTGCACCAGATCGAAGGTGCCCAGCGATCGACAACACCGGCCAGAAGCTGCCCGCGCCCACCAACACCTCCGCCAACAGCAACGGGAGGTGCTGGTAGGTGGGCGTAGGTGGCGTAGGTGGGCGGCTGCGACGGTGCCCATCGTGGTGACCGCGCCAATGCAGTGCTGTTGTCTCGCGCGTGGACGGATGCCGCCGATTTCCTTCCGATGCGCGAGCGCTTGCTCAAGCAACGTCGACACGCATGGATCGGCTGATCTGGTTATTCCTGAGCCTCGTCCACAATGATCGTCATTCCCGGGTCGCCGCGGTTCTTTGCGGCGAACCCGGAATCCGCATTGGATTACCGAAGAGCAGATTCCGGGTTCGACCCCCGGATCAAGTTCGGGGCAGGCTTTTCGAGCCGTCCCGGAATGACGAGCAAAATGAGAGCATCCCTCAAGTTGGCGAAAGCCTTCTTTCCCAATGTGTGTAATGACATCGGAGTTACACAGGTGGTAGGATCGGCTGAACGAGGAGCCCGTGCCATGCCGAGTACCCATCACCACGCGAGGCGAGAGCCGCTCAATCTTCGGATCAAACCCGAGGAACGGGCCTTGATCGACCGTGCCGCCAAGGTACGGGGCAAGAATCGCACGTCCTTCGTGCTGGACGCGGCGCGGGCCGCCGCCGAAGAAATCCTGCTTGATCAGACCGTCATCAAGCTCAGCCCGGCAGCGCATGCGGCGTTCATGGCTCGTCTGGACGAACCGCCGGCTCCGAATGGGCGCTTGCGCAAGACCATGCGGCAGACTCCGCCCTGGGCCAAGACGTGACGCTTGCCGCGCCGGAGCCTCTTCGCGCGCAGCACGACACGGAGCCGTTCCACTCGGGCGTGGAGACACTGGACGTGTGGTTGAAACGTCGTGCCTTGAGGAATCAGGCCGGCGGAGCTTCACGCACGTTCGTGGTTTGCGAAGGCTCGCGCGTGGTGGCCTACTACGCCTTGGCGTCGAGTTCGGTGGTCGTTGACGCCGCACCGGGCCGGTTCCGGCGCAACATGCCGGATCCGATCCCCGTGGTCGTGCTGGGGCGCCTTGCGGTGGACGAGTCGTGGCAAGGTCGCGGCATCGGCCGGGCGCTGATGCGGGATGCTGTGCACCGCGTGCTTGCCGCTGCCGACCTGATAGGTGTGCGCGGACTGCTGGTCCACGCGCTTTCGCTCGAAGCCAAGGCCTTCTACGAACACATCGGATTCGATGCGTCCCCGCGCGATCCGATGTTGTTGATGGTGACGCTTGCCGACCTGCGGAGCGCCATGTGATCCCATTTCGTAGGTGGTCGTTTGTCCGTTCTGCAGATGCGCCGTCATTCCGGGGCCGCCGCGGCTCTTCACGACGAAACCCGACTGCGTTGGCAGGATTGCCAACGCGAACGCCCCCGGATCAAGTCCGGGGCAGGCTGCGGCGGCCATGGAGCTCTTGGCCATGGGTGGCGCGAGTCAATCGGTGTTCTGCGCTGCCGCCGAACACCAGAAACCGATTCCGGATCGCGCTGCGCGCGTCCGGAATGACGAGCAAGGCTGGGCAGTTTCGAATTACGCGGCTTTCTTCGCCAGGTCGCGCAGCACGTACTGCAGGATCCCGCCGTGCTTGTAGAACTCGCGTTCCTTGGGCGTCAGCAGCATCACGCGCACGTCGAATTCCTTTTTCTTACCATCCTTTGACGTCGCGACCACGTGCGCGGTCCTGGCGTTGCCGTTGTCGAGGCCGGTGATCGCGAAGGTTTCCTTGCCGGTGAGGCCGAGTTTTTCGGCGTTCTCGCCATCCTTGAACTGCAGCGGCAGCACGCCCATGCCGACCAGGTTGGAGCGGTGGATGCGCTCGAAGCTTTCCGCGATCACGGCTTCGATGCCGAGCAGCAGGGTGCCCTTGGCCGCCCAGTCACGCGAGGAGCCGGTGCCGTATTCCTTGCCGGCGATCACGATCAGCGGGGTCTTTTCCGATTTGTACTTCATCGCCGCGTCGTAGATCGACATCTGCTCACCGCTCGGCACGTGCAGCGTGAAGCCGCCTTCGACGCCGTCCAGCAGCTTGTTCTTGATGCGGATGTTGGCGAAGGTGCCGCGCACCATCACGTCGTCGTTGCCGCGCCGCGAACCGTAGGAGTTGAAGTCCCTGGGTTCGACGCCGCGCGCCATCAGGTACTTGCCGGCGGGCGAATCCTTCTTGATCGCACCGGCGGGCGAGATGTGGTCGGTGGTGATCGAGTCGCCGAACAGGCCGATGCAACGGGCATCGGTGATGTCCACGTGCCTGGGCAGATCCATCGTCATGCCGTCGAAGTAGGGCGGATTCTTGATGTAGGTGGACTTCTCGTCCCAGGCGTACTGGTCGCCGTCGGGCGACTTCACCGCGTTCCACTCCTTGCTGCCCTTGAACACGTCGGCGTAGTTCTTCGAGAACATGCCGGCATTGACGGAGTGCGCGACCAGGTCGGCGATTTCCTTGTTGCTCGGCCAGATATCCTTCAAATAAACGTCCTTGCCGTCCTTGCCCTTGCCCAGCGGTTGCTTCGACAGGTCGATGTCGATGGTGCCGGCGATCGCGAACGCCACCACCAGCGGCGGCGAGGCGAGGTAGTTCATCTTCACTTCGGAATGGATGCGGCCTTCGAAGTTGCGGTTGCCGGAGAGCACCGACGCGACCGCGAAATCGTTGTCCGTGACGCGCTTGCTGACGTCCTCCGGCAGCGGGCCGGAATTGCCGATGCAAGTGGTGCAGCCGTAGCCGACCAGATAAAAACCGAGCTTCTGCAGGTCCTTCATCAGGCCGGTGGCTTCGAGGTAATCGGTGACGACCTTCGACCCCGGCGCCAGCGAGGTCTTGACCCACGGCTTCGGTTTCAGGCCGCGCTCGGCGGCCTTGCGCGCCAACAGGCCGGCGCCGATCATCACCGCGGGATTGGAGGTGTTGGTGCACGACGTGATCGCCGCGATCACCACCGAGCCGTCTTCCAGTTCGCAGTGTTCGTAGTGCGGGCAGACGCTGGGCGAGGGTTCGTGCTGGCTCTCGGCGCGGCCGACGGCGGTGCTGCCGCCTTCGTTCAAGAAACGTTCCTTCTGCTTGTCCCACTTTTCCTTGCCGTTTTCGCCCAGTGCGTGCATCGCGGCCTTGTAGCTTTCGCGCATGTCGGTCAGCAGCACGCGATCCTGCGGGCGCTTGGGGCCGGCCAGCGACGGCTTGACGCTGGCGAGGTCGAGTTCGACCACCGCGCTGAATTCCGCCTGCGGCGAGTGCTCGTCGTGCCACAGGCCCTGCGCCTTCGCGTACGCCTCGATCAGTTCGATCTGGTGCGCGTTGCGGCCGGACAGGCGCAGGTAGTTGAGCGATTCCGCATCGATCGGGCAGATCGCGCAGGTGGCGCCGTATTCCGGCGACATGTTGCCGAGCGTGGCGCGGTCGGCCAGCGGCAGGTGCTGCAGGCCCGGGCCGAAGAACTCCACGAACTTGCCGACCACTCCCTGCTTGCGCAGCATCTGCGTCACGGTCAGCACCAGGTCGGTGGCGGTCGCGCCTTCCGGCAGCTTGCCGGTGAATTTGAAGCCGACGACCTGCGGGATCAGCATCGACGACGGCTGGCCCAGCATCGCGGCCTCGGCCTCGATGCCGCCGACGCCCCAGCCCAGCACGCCCAAGCCATTCACCATCGTGGTGTGCGAGTCGGTGCCGAACAGCGTGTCCGGGAACGCCCAGGTCTGGCCGTCGATGTCGCGGGTCATCACCACGCGTGAGAGGTACTCCAGGTTCACCTGGTGCACGATCCCGGTCGCGGGCGGGACGACCTTGAAATCATCGAGTGCCTTCTGGCCCCAGCGCAGGAACGCGTAGCGCTCGTGGTTGCGCTGGAATTCGATCTCGGCGTTGCGCGCCAGCGCGTCGGCTTCGCCGAACACGTCCACCTGCACCGAATGGTCGATCACGAGTTCGGCGGGCGACAGCGGATTGATCTTCTTCGGGTCGCCGCCCAGCGCGACCATCGCGTCGCGCATCGCGGCGAGGTCCACCACGCACGGCACGCCGGTGAAGTCCTGCAGCACCACGCGCGCCGGCAGGAAGGAAATTTCGGTGGAAGGTTCGGCCTTCGGATCCCATTTCAGGACCGCTTCGATCTGCGCGCGGGTGACCTCGCTGCCGTCCTCGTTGCGCAGCAGGTTTTCCAGCAACACCTTCATCGAATAGGGCAGGCGCTTGATATCGTACTGCTTGCCCAGTTTCGTGAAGCTGGCGATCTGGTAGGACTTGCCGCCGACGGCGAGGGTGTCGCGAATCCCGAACGAGTCTTGCATGGTGTTCTCCTTGTGGCCGCGCGGCGCGTGGATGGCGCGGGATGGCATCGAATGGACCGCCTATTATCGCGCAAACGCCGCTGGGATGCCCGCGCACCTGCGTTGGCGGAAGCGACTCGGTAGACTCACGCGAACCGCACGGGGACATCGCGCACGTGACGAGCACACCGGTGAGCAGGCACGACCGACCATGATCGCACCCATCCGCCTGTTCCTGCGCATCTACGAGAAGTGGAAGCAGGACACCCTCTACGAGGGTGACTTCCGCCCCAGCATCAGCATCCTCAAGCTGTCCTTCATCGCGCTGTTCATTGGCGGCGCGGCGGCGGTCATCGCGTGGATCCTGTACCGGCTGATCGGCCTGGTCACGCACCTGGCCTTCGCCGGACAGTGGAATTTCGACTTCGTGCAACCCGCCGCGTTGCACGCGCCGTGGTGGCTGATCATCCTGGCGCCCGTGGTCGGCGGCGTGATCATCGGTTTCATGGCGCGCTACGGCACCGAGCGTATCCGCGGCCACGGCATTCCCGAGGCGCTGGAGGCGATCCTGTTCCGGCGCAGCAAGATGATGGCCAAGGTCGCGATCCTGAAACCGATCTCGTCGGCCATCGCGATCGGCACCGGCGGTCCGTTCGGCGCCGAAGGCCCGATCATCATGACCGGCGGCGCGGTCGGCTCGCTGATCGGGCAGGTGTTCGAACTGACCTCGATCGAACGCCGCACGCTGCTGGTGGCCGGCGCCTGCGCCGGCATGTCCGCGACCTTCGCGACGCCCATCGCGGCGACGCTGGTGGGCGTGGAGATGCTGCTGTTCGAGATGCGCCCGCGCAGCACCATTCCGGTGGCGGTGGCCTGTTTCGTGGCGGCGGTGTTGCGGCCGTTCCTGATCGGAACCGGACCGCTGTTTCCCATCACCGTGCAATTCCATCTGCACATCGCGGAATTCGGGATGGCCGCGGTCAGTGGACTCATGGCCGGACTGCTGGCGACGGCGGTGACGTTTCTCGTCTACAAGGTCGAGGACGGCTACCGCAAGCTGCCGATCCACTGGATGTGGTGGCCCGCGATCGGTGCGCTGGTGGTCGGCATCGGCGGCGTGATTGATCCGCAAACACTGGGCGTCGGCTACGACGTCATTTATCAACTGCTGACCGGCAAGATCGTGGGCGCCGCGATCGTCACCTTCATGCTGGTGAAGGCGGTGATCTGGATCGTGTACCTGAGTTCCGGCACCTCCGGCGGCACGCTGGCGCCGCTGCTGGCGCTGGGCGCGGGGCTGGGCGGACTGGAGGCCATGATTTTCCCCGGACCGTATCCGCTGCTGTGGCCGCTGCTCGGGATGGGCGCGATGCTGGCCGCGGTGATGCGGATGCCGTTCACCTCGATCATGTTCGCGCTGGAACTGACCGGCAACGCCAGCATGCTGCCGGCGCTGCTGATTACCTGCACCACGGCCTATGGCGCCAGCGTGTTCCTGATGAAGCGTTCCATTCTCACCGAGAAGATCGCCCGCCGCGGCCTGAACATCTTCCGTCCGTACACGCTCAACCGCCTCGAATACATGTCCGTGAAGGAAGTGATGACGCGCGAAGTCGTGAGCGTTCCGGCGGACATCACGGTGCGGGAGCTGGCCGACAGGTATTTCGGGAGCGAGCAGAAGTTTCGCGCGTATCCGGTGGTGGATGCGGAGGGCAAGCTGATGGGCACCGTCGACCGCGCGCGGCTGCGCGAGTGGCTGGAAAGCGACCCGTCCGGCGAGGCGCGCCTTGCCGATCTCATGAGCGGCGATCCGGTGGTCGCGTTTCCCGAGGAAAGCTGCCAGAGCATCGCCATCCGCATGGCGGTGGAAAAACGCGACCGCATTCCCATCGTCGATCGCGGGAGCCGCAAGCTGCTGGGCATGGTTACCCGCTATGACCTGCTCACGCCGTACACGCACACCCACGACGAGGAGTTGCTGCGCGAACGGGTGTTCGGCGGGCGCGGGCAGGCGCACTGATACTCACGACGCGCGTCACCCGCGCGGTTCGAGTAGGTTGGGCTGACCCGGAGCGTGCTCCGGGGAAGCCCAACATCGCACCGTTGGGCAGAAATGTTGGGCTTCCGCCGGTGAAGCTGGCGTCAGCCCAACCTACGAATGGTCGAAGCGATGCGCGATGCCGTCGGCATCGCGCAAGCGTGGCCTCTCACCCGCGCAGCGCGACGCCCGTGAGCATCCCGCGCGCGATCATCACTTCGCGCCGCGGCCGGAACAGCAGGTGCCGGCGCCGGCCGCCGAGTTGGTGCCACATCACCGCGGCGCGGATCGCGGCCAGCAGCAGCGCGCGCACGCGCTGGGCCTTGGCGGGCTGCTGCAGGTACAGCGGGTTGCCGACCACCGTGACGCGCGGCTTCAGGCCCGACAGGTTGGCGCAATACAGGTCGGCGAGGCGCGCGATGATGGTGGGGTGGGTGACGGGGAAGTGCTGCAGTTGGCGTTGCATGCCTTGCAGGCCCTCGCCGAGCCGCCGGTTGACCTCGGGAGCGCGATGCAGGCTGCGTTCCAGCTTCATCACGTTGATCAGCATGTGGAACAAGGGCAGGTCGCGGTCGTTGCCTTCCACCTGTTCGACCAGCACGCGCAGTCCGCGGCGCACGCCGCGGTTGCCGCCGAATACGTCCGCGGCGCTGCCGGATTCGAGCTTGAACACGCTGGCGAGGCTGGCTTCCAGCGCTTCGTCATCGCAGTCGCCGTCGCGCGCCAGTTCGCGCACCAGCGACAGCGCCTGGAACACGCCGGCCAGGGCCAGCACGCGCGCTTCGTTCATGGCGCGGCCCCGATCGCGGGCGCGTCGGTGGCATCGATCACCGCACCGCCGAGGCATTCCTCGCCCGCGTAGAACACCACCGACTGGCCCGGCGCGACCGCGCGCTGCGGCGCGTCGAAGCGGACCTTGCAGCGGTCGCCGTCGACCTCCACCCGACAAGATTGCGGCGGCTGGCGGTAGCGCGTCATCGCGCTGCATTCGAACGACGCGGCCGGCGGCGCGCCGGCGATCCAATGCGCGCCGCTTGCATCGAGCGAATGCGATTGCAGCCACGCGCTGTCGTGGCCCTGGTCCACGTACACGACGTTGGCGGCAGTGTCTTTCCCGACCACGTACCACGCCTCGCCGCTGCCGCCGGCGCGTCCGCCGAGGTTGAGGCCGCCGCGCTGACCATGCGTGTAGAACATCGCGCCGGCATGTTCGCCGACGGCCTCGCCGCGCGGGGTGCGCAGTTCGCCCGGCTGCGCGGGCAGGTACGTGGCGAGGAACGCGCGGAAATCGCGCTCGCCGATGAAGCAGATGCCGGTGGAATCCTTCTTCGCGGCGACCGGCAGCCCGGCCTCGTCGGCCAGCTTGCGCACTTCGGTCTTGCGCAGTTCGCCCAAGGGGAACAGCGCGGCGCCGAGCTGCGCCTGGTCGAGCGTGTGCAGGAAATAGGTCTGGTCCTTGGACGCGTCGCGCGCGCGCAGCAGTTTCGAGCGGCCGTTCTCATGCACGACGCGGGCGTAGTGGCCGGTCGCGAGTTTTTCGGCGCCTTCGGCGTGCGCGGCGGCGAGGAAGCAACCGAACTTGATTTCGCGGTTGCACAGCACGTCCGGGTTGGGCGTGCGGCCGGCGCGGTATTCGTCGAGGAAATGCGCGAACACGCGCCGGCGGTATTCGGCGGCGAAATTGACGCTGCGGAACGGAATGCCGAGTTTCGCGCACACGGCCAGCGCATCCTTGCGGTCGGCGTCGGCGTGGCAGCCCGAGTCGGGGTCCTCGTCTTCCCAGTTCAGCATGAACACGCCGGACACGTCGTGGCCGGCGCGCTGCAGCAGCAGCGCCGCCACCGAGGAATCGACCCCGCCGGACATGCCGACCGTGACGCGCATCTCAGGCGGCTCCCGCCGGCAGCAGCGAACGCAGGGTCGAGAGCGGCAGGCGCTGCCCGGCCAGCCAGTCGTCCAGGGTGGCCAGCACCAGCGGGCTGCGCAGGCGCTCGCCCAGCGCGGCGATCTCGGCGTAGGACAGCCACATGGCGCGCACGATGCCGGCGTCCAGGCCGCGTTCGGGGTGATGCCCGAGCGGCCGGCCGGCGAACGCGAAGCGCACGATCTGGTGGTCGTGCACCGGGCTGTGCCATTGCTGCACGCCGATGAAGTGGTCGAGGGCGATGTCCCAGCCGGTTTCCTCCAGCGTTTCGCGCAGCGCAGCCTGCGCCAGGGTTTCGCCGGGTTCCAGGTGGCCGGCCGGCTGGTTGAACTGGCGGACCCCGCGGACGTCTTCCTCGACCATCAGGAAACGGTCGCCGTCGGCGACCACGCAGGCCACGGTGACGTGCGGACACCAGACGGCTGCGCGTTCCGGCGCGGTTGCGATTTCTTCCATACGATCGGGCACTGGAAATTCCATCATTTTGCCATTATCTGGTGTGACGCACTGCCATCGCTTGCCTGTGATCCCAGGCATATACTCAAGACCAAAGGGCTACTGGCCGATGACACCCGGAAAGACCAGCGACAACGAGACGGAACGCGAGCAGGGCGTGGTGGTGGAACCGGGCCGTCCGGAGACGGCGCGCCCGCCGCTGTACCAGGTGGTGCTGCTCAACGACGATTACACGCCGATGGAATTCGTGGTGGAGGTGCTGGAGACGTTTTTCAACATGGCGCGTGAACGTGCGACCCAGGTGATGTTGCACGTCCACACTCGCGGCAAGGGCGTTTGCGGCGTGTTCAGCCGCGAGGTTGCAGAAAGCAAGGTGGCGCAGGTCAACGAGTTTTCCCGCGTCCACCAGCATCCGCTGCTGTGCACGATGGAAAAGTTGTAGCCGCCCCCATATCGTGGGTACGGAGAATCACGACAGGGGAACTGGTTTTCCGGCACACGGATGTGCCGGCGCAACAAGCGGAGGCTTGTTGCGACAAACGTGGCGCGGCTTCGCCGCGACCGTTTGCTTGCAAGCCGCGGCAGGGTGCCCGGTCTTGCTATCACGAAAATGAGATAGAACGATGTTCAGCAAGGACCTCGAATACACCATCGGCCAGTGCTACAAGGAGGCCCGCGAGCAGCGTCATGAATTCATGACGGTGGAACACCTGCTGCTCGCGCTGCTGGCCAATCCGACCGCGGCGGCGGTGCTGCGTGGTTGCGGCGCCGACATCGACAAGCTCGCCAAGGACCTGCGCTCGATCATCACCGAGACGGTGCCGGTGCTGCCCTCGGGCGACGAGCGCGACACCCAGCCCACGCTGGGTTTCCAGCGCGTGCTGCAGCGCGCGGTCTATCACGTGCAATCCTCGGGCCGGAAGGAAGTCACCGGCGCCAACGTGCTGGTCGCGATCTTCGGCGAGAAGGATTCGCACGCCGTGTACTTCCTGCACCAGCAGGAAGTCGAGCGGCTGGACGTGGTCAACTACGTGTCGCACGGCATCGCCAAGATCGGGCATGAATCCGAATCCGCGCCCGCGCCCGGCGAGACCGGCACCGAAGCCGAGCAGGAAGGCAAGGACAAGGACAACGCGCTGGTCGAGTACGCGACCAACCTCAACGAGCGCGCAAGCCAGGGCAAGATCGATCCGCTGATCGGCCGCGACGCGGAAATCGAACGCACCATCCAGGTGCTGTGCCGCCGCCGCAAGAACAACCCGCTGTACGTCGGCGAATCCGGCGTGGGCAAGACCGCGCTGGCCGAAGGCCTGGCGCGCCGCATCGTGGAGGGCAAGGTTCCGGCGGTGCTGGAAGACGCCACCATCTGGGCGCTGGACCTCGGCGCCCTGGTTGCCGGCACCAAGTATCGCGGCGATTTCGAGAAGCGCCTGAAGGCCGTGATCGCGCAATTGAAGAAGAACCCGAACGCGATCCTGTTCGTGGACGAAATCCACACCATCATCGGCGCCGGCTCGGCCTCGGGCGGCACCATGGACGCGTCCAACCTGATCAAGCCGGTGCTGGCTTCGGGCGAACTGCGCTGCATCGGTTCCACCACCTTCCAGGAATTCCGCGGCGTGTTCGAGAAGGACCGCGCGCTGGCGCGGCGTTTCCAGAAGATCGACGTGGTCGAGCCGACGGTGGCCGACACCGTGGAGATCCTGAAGGGCCTGAAGTCGCGCTTCGAGGAACACCACAACGTCAGCTACAGCGACGATGCGTTGAAGGCCGCGGTCGATCTTTCGGTGAAGCACATCCCCGACCGGCTCCTGCCCGACAAGGCCATCGACGTGATCGACGAGGCCGGCGCGCACCAGCGCCTGCTGCCCGAGGACAAGCGCACCGGCAAGGTCGATGTCTCCGAGGTCGAATACATCGTGGCGCGGATGGCGCGGATTCCGCAGAAGCAGGTGTCGGCGTCCGACCGCGACGTGCTGCGCAACCTCGACCGCAACCTCAAGATGGTGATCTTCGGCCAGGACGAGGCCATCGACACGCTGGCGTCCGCGATCAAGATGGCGCGCTCCGGTTTGGGCGATCCCAACAAGCCGATCGGCAATTTCCTGTTCGCCGGTCCCACCGGCGTCGGCAAGACCGAGGTCACGCGCCAGCTCGCACTGCAGCTCGGCATCGAACTGGTGCGCTTCGACATGTCCGAATACATGGAGCCGCATTCGGTATCGCGCCTGATCGGCGCGCCGCCGGGCTACGTCGGCTTCGACCAGGGCGGCCTGCTCACCGAGTCGATCGTCAAGCATCCGCACTGCGTGCTGCTGCTGGACGAAATCGAAAAGGCCCACCCGGACCTCTACAACATCCTGCTGCAGATCATGGACCACGGCGTGCTCACCGACACCAACGGGCGCGAGGCGAATTTCCGCAACGTGATCCTGGTGATGACCACGAATGCGGGCGCGCGCCAGGCTTCGCGCCGCAGCATCGGTTTCGTCGAGCAGAACCACGCCTCCGACGCGATGGAAGTGATCCGCCGCACCTTCACGCCGGAGTTCCGCAACCGCCTCGATGCGGTGGTGCAGTTCAAGCCGCTGGAGATGGAACACATCCTGCGTGTGGTCGACAAGTTCCTGATCGAGCTGGAAGCGCAGTTGCTCGAAAAGCGCGTGTCGCTGAACGTCGACGCCGACACCCGCCGCTGGCTGGCGGAGCACGGCTTCGACACGCAGATGGGTGCGCGCCCGATGGCGCGGCTGATCCAGGACAGGATCAAGCGCGCGATCGCCGACGAACTGTTGTTCGGCAAGCTCGCCGACGGCGGCAAGGTCAACCTCGGCGTGCGCGACGGCGAGCTGACGGTGGAGACCGAAGCCGCGGAGAAGCTGCCGGCGGTGGTCGAATGACGCCGGCGTGAAGCGGCGCTGCGGCGGTTCCGCCGCGGCGCCGTCACAGCAGCCGCATCAACTCCGGCCAGATCGGCAATTGGCGCACGCGCACGGTGGTGCCGGCGAAGATCGCATTCGCGAGCGCGGGCGCGGCGGACGGAAAGCCCATGTCGAACGCGCCGGTCGGGTTGGCCTGCGAGGGCACCAGGATCACCTGCACCGTGTGCGGCATCTGCGCCATCGTCGCCAGCGGATAATCCTTGAAGCCGCGCTGCGCGACGCGTCCGTCCTCGACGCTGATGCGCTGGCGCAGCGCGGTCGAGAACGCATCCAGCGTAGCGCCTACGAGTGCGGCGCGCGCGCCCAGCGGGTTCACCACGCGGCCGAGGTCGGCGGCGCACACCACGTTGTGGATCACCAGCCGCTCGCCTTCCATCGACATTTCCACCGCGTGCGCGACGTAGCCGCCGAAGGTGAAGTGGCAGGCCAGCCCGAAGCCGTGGCCGTGCGGGTGCGGCTTGCTCCAGCCGATCGCGTCGGCCGCGAGTTGCAGCACCCATGCCAGCCGGCCGGTGTCGAGCACCGGACCGCCGTGGCCGCGGTAGGGCAGTTGGCGCGGCGCGCCCAGCAGCGCGAGGCGGAACTTCAGCGCGTCGATCTTCAGTTCGTGCGCGACCTCATCGAGGAAGCACTCGGTCGCGAACGCGTTGACCGCGTGCGAACTGGCGCGGTAGTTGCCGCGCGGCAGCGCCGAGTCCAGCGCGTACCACGCGTATTGCAGGTTGTCGACCAGCCCCGCGGGCAGGTCGTCGGGGTGCATTTCGGACAGCCACCAGCGCGGGCGCGGCTCGCGCCCGGCCAGCCGCGAGGTGCTGGCGATGCGGTGCGACCACCCCGTCAGCTTGCGCTTGCGGTCGGCGCAGGCCTCCAGTTGGTGCACGGAAAACGGGCGGAAGGCGTCGTGGGCGAACGCTTCCGCACGCGTCCACATCAGCTTGACCGGCTTGCCCGCGGCCTTCGCCAGCATCACGGCCTCGGCGATGTAGTCGGTTTCGAGGAAGCGCCCGAAGCCGCCGCCGGCGCGCGGCAATTTCACCGCGATCCTGTCGGGCGCGAGTCCGGTCAGCCGGCGCACGGTTTCCAGCGCGGCGCGCGGGTTCTGCACCGGCGCGACGATCAGCGCGCGCTGGTTGTCCACCTTCACCAGCGCATTGGGCGGTTCCAGTTCGGCGTGCGCGACGGTGGCCACGCGGTATTCGGCCTTGAAGCGTCGCGGCGCGCGCTTCCGCGTTTCCGCGAAATCGCCGTCGGTGCGCACGGCCTTCGCCGGCTCGCCCGCCAGCACCGTCGCGGCGGCCTGTGCGAGCGCGCTGTCGTCGCGCGCGAGCAGCGTGCCAGGTTCCCAGCGGAGTTCGAGCTTGCCGATCGCGCGCAGCGCGGTCCAGGTGTCCCGCGCCAGCACCGCGACGCCCGCGGCCAGCGGCTGGGTGCCCAGCGCGCGCGAGGGGTCGGGCGGGGGAATCGTCATGACCTTTTCGACGCCCTCCAGCTTCTGCGCGGCGGCAGCGTCGAGACGCACGAGCTTGCCGCCGGGATACGGGCAATGCGTGATCGCGGCGACCAGCGCATCGCCGAACCATTCGTCGATCGCGAAGTGCTGGCGGCCGGTGATGATGTCTCGCGCATCGACGTCGCCGGCGTCCTGGCCGACCAGCAGGTATTGCGAGGGCGCTTTCAGCGCCGGCGGCGTCGCGGCGGGTTTGAGTTTCGACGCCGCGTTCGCGAGCGCGCCGTAGCCGAGCTTGCGGCCGTCGGCGGCGATGACTTCGCCGCGCAGGGTGCGCAACCGTGCGGGCGAGGTTTTCCAGCGTTCGGCCGCGGCGCGCAGCAACAGTTCGCGCGCGGCGGCGCCGACGCCGCGCAGGTCGTTCCACGCCGCGGGCACGCTGGTGCTGCCGGACGCCATCTGGTGGCCGAAGGTCCAGTGCGGCTCGCCGTTGACCGCGGTGACGCCGAGGTCCAGCGGCACCACCACGACCTTGTTCCAGTCGGCGTCCAGTTCCTCGGCGAGGATGCGCGCCTCGGCGGTGCGGATGCCCTGGCCGACCTCGGGATCGCGCGCGCCGATCACGGTGGTGCCGTCGGGTTCGATGCGCAGGTACGGGTTCAGGCGCACCAGGTTCAGGCCCAGCAATTCGTCGGGCGTGTCCGCGAACGCCGGCAGTCCCACGATCAGCGCGCCGGTCGCGGTGCCGAAAACCTTGAGGAAGCGCCGGCGGCCGGCGTCGTGCGTGCGGCTCACTTCGGCTTGCCCTGCATGGCCGTGGCCGCGCGCTGGATCGCGCGGCGGATGCGCGGATAGCTGCCGCAACGGCACAGGTTGCCGATGCCGTCGATGTCGGCGTCGGTGGGTTTCGGCTTGCGCACCAGCAGGTCGACCGCCGCGATGATCTGGCCCGGCTGGCAATACCCGCACAGGATCGCGTCCTCGTCGATCCACGCCTGCTGCACCGGATGCAGGTTGCCGTTGGAATCGGCCAGCCCTTCGACGGTGGTGATGCGCTTGTCGGCGACGTCCTGCATCGAAAGCGCGCACGCGCGTTGCAGCTTGCCGTCCACCAGCACGCTGCAGGCGCCGCAGCTCTCATCGTCGCATCCGTACTTGCAGCCCGTCAGGCGCAGCACGTCGCGCAGGTACCACAGCAGCGGCAGGTCCGGATCGCCGGTGTGGCGATAGGGCCGGTCGTTGATGGTGACGTCGAGGCCCTTGCGGACCGGCTCCGGGACGATCTTTTCCGTGGGCGACTGCGGGATTTGCGGCATCGGACGATTGTATTGGGTAGACCGCCGCCGCTCACCACCGACGCCGGCAGGTGCGTTCATCCTTCATGCACGATGGTCATGAGCGCGCGATTGCGTTTTGCAGGGCAGCACGCAACACTTGCGGCCTTGCCTGCGCTGCGTGTCCACCCATCCGGCCCCGTTCCATGACCGATTCCGCCCTTGCGCCCCTGGCGCCCGACGCACCTTGGGTCGTGCTGAAGTTCGGCGGCACCAGCGTCGCGACCGCCGGGCGCTGGCGCACCATCCAGCAACTCGCGTCGCAGCGCCGCGCCGAGGGCTACCGGGTGCTGGTGGTGGTGTCGGCGCTGTCCGGCATCACCGATGCCTTGAAGGGCCTGTGCGCGTGTGCGGATGCGGAACGCGGCGCGGCGGTCGCGAAGATCGTGGAGCGCCATCGCGCGTTGATCGAGGCGATGGGATTGGCGCAGGTCGAGGGCGTGGAGCGCTGGCTGGCTTCGCTGCAGGACCTGGTGCGCGAGGCGGCGCCGGCCAGGCTCGCGTGGCAGGCGGCGGTGCAGGCGCACGGCGAGTTGCTGTCCAGTTCGCTGGGCGCCGCCTTCATGAGCGCCAACGGCCTCGCGACGCACTGGCTGGATGCGCGCGACGCGTTGCGGGCACGCGAACTGCCGTTCCTCAACGAGCGCGCGCGCATGCTGTCGGCGCAGGTGCTGGCCGAGCCCGATCCGGCGTTGTCGGCGCGGCTGGCCGGGGTGGGCGAGGTGTTCATCAGCCAGGGTTTCATCGCGCGCAATGCGGAGGGCGACACCGTATTGCTGGGCCGCGGCGGCTCGGACACCTCGGCCGCGTACATGGGCGCGTTGCTGCGCGCGACGCGTGTGGAAATCTGGACCGACGTCGCCGGGATGTTCACAGCCGATCCGCGCCAGGTGCCGGGCGCGCGCCTGCTCCAGCGGCTGGATTACGACGAGGCGCAGGAAATCGCATCGACCGGCGCCAAGGTGCTGCACCCGCGCTGCCTGTCGCCGTGCCGGCGCGCGCGGGTGCCGCTGTGGATCAAGGACACCCAGCACCCCGACCTCGACGGTACCGTGATCGGTCCGCAGCCGGCCGAGACCGCGCCCAGCATCAAGGCCATCAGCTCGCGGCGCGGCATCACGCTGGTGTCGATGGAAACCTCGGGGATGTGGCAGCAGGTCGGCTTCCTCGCCGACGTGTTCGCGCAGTTCAAGCAGCACGGCCTCTCGGTGGATCTGATCGGTTCGGCCGAGACCAACGTCACGGTATCGCTCGATCCCACCGAAAACCTGCTGGATTCCGACGTGATCGCGGCGCTGGCGGCCGATCTCGCCAAGGTGTGCCGGGTCAAGGTGATCGCGCCGTGCGCGGCGGTGACGCTGGTCGGCCGCGGGATGCGCTCGATGCTGCATCGCCTGTCCGGCGTGCTGGCCGAATTCGGCCGCGAGCGGGTGCACCTGATTTCGCAATCGTCCAACAACCTCAACCTCACCTTCGTGGTGGACGAAGGCATGCTGGACGGCCTGCTGCCGCGCCTGCACGAGCTGCTGATCCGTGCCGGCGCGCTGCGCACCGATGACACTTCGTTGTTCGGGCCTAGCTGGCAGGCGTTGTACGGCAAGGGTGAGGCGCACGTGCGCACGCCGTGGTGGCACGCCGAACGCGCGCGCCTGCTGGAGCTGGCGCAGGCAACCCCGCGCTACGTGTATCACCTGTCCACGATCCGCGCCCGCGCGCGTGCGCTGCGGGCGATGCAGTCGGTCGATCGCGTGTACTACGCGATCAAGGCCAACGCGCATCCGGCGATCCTGCGTGCCATCGCACAGGAAGGCGTTGGCTTCGAATGCGTGTCGCCGGGCGAACTGGATGCCGCGGCCGCGGCCGGCGCTGCCGAAACGCCGCTGCTGTTCACGCCCAACTTCGCGCCGCGCTCGGATTACGCGGACGCGTTGCAGCGCGGCGTCACGCTGACGCTGGATGCGCTGCACCCGCTGCAGCATTGGCCCGAACTGTTCGCCGGCCGCGAAATCATGTTGCGCGTGGATCTCGGCCGCGGGCTGGGCCACCACGACAAGGTGCGCACCGGCGGCGTCACCAGCAAGTTCGGCCTGCCGCTCGAACAGCTCGATGCGTTCCTGGAACTGGCGCGCGAACACGACGTGCGCGTGGCCGGTCTGCACGCGCACCTGGGTTCCGGCATCCTGGACGCCTCGCACTGGCCGCTGGTGTGCGGACAACTCGCCAGCCTCGCCGATCGCATCGGCAGCGTGCGCTGCCTCAACCTCGGCGGCGGTCTGGGCGTGCCCTCGCATCCGGGCGAAGCCGAACTCGATCTCGCGGCGGTCGATGCGGCGCTCGCCGAAGTCAGGCAAACCTATCCGCAATACGCGTTGTGGCTGGAACCCGGCCGCTGGCTGGTGGCCGATGCGGGCGTGCTGCTGGCGCGCGTCACCCAGACCAAGCGCAAGGGCGCGATCGAATACCTCGGCTGCGACGCGGGCATGCACGCGCTGATCCGGCCAGCGCTGTACGACGCCTGGCACGAGATCGTGAACCTGTCGCGGCTGGATGCGCCCGCGGATTCGCTGTACCAGGTCGTGGGGCCGATCTGCGAATCCGGCGACGTGCTGGGTTCCGACCGCCACCTGCCGCGCAGCGCGGAAGGCGACGTGCTGCTGATCGCGCAAGCCGGCGCCTACGGCGAATCCATGGCGTCGCACTACAATCTGCGGCCGTTGGCCGCAACCGCAGTGATTGAATGAGCACGCTGGTCGATCCGCGCCGGGCGCAAACCTTCCGCTTCGTGCGTTGCGGCTATGCCGATGGTCTCGCCGAACTGGCGTACGCGTTCGACGATGGTCCCGAACTGGTCGAGCGCATCCGTTTTCCGGAGGCCCCGGCGCTCCCGGCATCGCGCAGGCCGGCGTTCGATGCCGCGTTGAAGTTGCTGCACCTCGTTGCCGGCATCAGTTATTACAAGGCCGGCGTGCCGGGCTGCATCGAAGTCGAAACGGGCGCTCCGGATGAGGCTTGCGCCGATCTGCTGGATGCGCTGTACCTGCACGGCCTCGCCGAATTCGCGTATCGCAACAAGCTCGACCTGCGCGGGCGGATTGCGTTTCCGCGTGGCTCGTCGCCCACAACCGCCATCGGAAGTGTCGCGCTGCCACAGCGCACTTTGGTGCCCATCGGCGGCGGCAAGGATTCGCTGGTGGTGGTGGAGGCGCTGAAGCGGATCGGCGCGGATGCGACCGCGGTGTGGGCCGGCAATTCGTCGTTGATCGCGGCGGTGGCCGCGCGCACGGGCCTGCCGACGTTGAACGTCGGCCGCGAGCTGTCGCCGCTGTTGTTCGAGTACAACCGGATCGGCGCGTGGAACGGGCACATTCCGGTCACCGCGATCAATTCCGCGATACTCGCCTGCGCGGCGATCCTGTACGGCTTCGATGCGATCGCCTTCGCCAACGAGCGTTCCGCGTCGGCCGCCACGCTCGAATATGAAGGCCGTGAGGTCAACCACCAGTGGAGCAAGGGCTGGGCGTTCGAGAACATGCTGGCCGCGTATCTGCGCGCGCACGTCGCAGCCGACCTCGACTATTTCTCGTTGCTGCGGCCGTTCTCCGAACTGGCGGTGACGCGCGCGTTCGCGCATTCCGGTGCGGCGTATTTCGACGCGTTCTCGTCGTGCAACCGCAACTTCAGGATACTCGGCCCCAAACCCGCCGACCGCTGGTGCGGGCACTGCCCGAAGTGCCACTTCGTGTTCCTGGCGCTGGCGCCGTTCCTGCCCAAGCCGCGCCTGCTCGCGATCTTTGGCGGCAACCTGCTGGACGACGAATCGCAGGCGCCGGGGTTCGATGCGTTGATCGAATACCGCGACCACAAGCCGTTCGAATGCGTGGGCGAAGCTGCCGAGGCGCGCGCTGCGTTCGCTGCGCTGGCCGCGCGTCCCGAGTGGCGCGAGGACGCGCTGGTCGCGCGCTTCCGCGAGGAGATCGCGCCGCAACTCGGCGCCGCGGCGCTGGCGATCGAACCGTGGCTGGCGCCGTCGGACGAGCACGGCGTGCCAGCGCGGTTTGCCGGAGCGCTCGATGCGATTCGCGGAGCTTGAACGCGCGAACGTCGCGATCTGGGGCTACGGCCGCGAAGGCCGCAGCGTGTTGGCCGCGCTGCGCAGGCGCTATCCGGGCAAACCGCTGGCGCTGTACTGCAAGTCTGACGAAGCGGCCGCGTTGGGCGCTGCGCTCCAACCCTTCCCTTCAAGGGGAGGGTTGGGTGGGGATGGGGTTGATCCCGCGATGCTCGACATTCGAGTTGAATCGCCCGATGCGGGAGCACTGTCCTCGCACGACATCGTGATCAAATCGCCCGGCATCAGCGCGTACAAGCCGGAAATCCTGGCCGCGCGCGAACGCGGCACGCGCTTCACCTCCGGCACCGCGCTGTGGTTCGGTGAGAACCCTGACGCGCGCGTGGTCGCGGTGACCGGCACCAAGGGCAAGAGCACCACCACCGCGATGATTGCGCACTGCGCGCGCGCGTTGGGCGTGCGCACGGCGCTGGCCGGCAACATCGGCATGCCGCTGCTGGACCTCGACGGCCGGCACGCCGATCTGTGGGCGATCGAGCTGTCCAGTTTCCAGACCGGCGAAGCGGGGCCGGTCGAACTGGGCGTGATCGTCAGCCTGGGCGAGGAGCACCTCGACTGGCACGGCACGCGCGAGCGCTACATTGCCGACAAGCTGAAGCTCGCCGACGTTTCGCGCACGCTGCTGGTGGACGCGTGCGCACCGCTGCTGATGGAACGCACCGCGCGCCATCCGCAGCGCAAGACTTTCGATGACGCGCGCGGTTGGCACGTGGCGGATGCCGTCATTTGCCGCGACGGCGGGCGGATCGTCGAAGTGCGGCGCCTGCCGCTGCACGGCGCGCACAACGCGCACAACGCGTGCGCCGCGCTGGCCGCGATCGAACTGCTGGGCTTGGATGCGCGCGCGGCGGCGGAGTCCTTGCGCGATTTCAAGCCATTGCCGCATCGGCTTACCCCGCTCGGAATGCATGGCGGCATCGAATGGATCGACGATTCCATCAGCACCACGCCTGACGCCGCGTTGGCCGCGCTGGAAAGCCTGCGTGGCCGCGACGTGACGCTGATCCTCGGCGGCTTCGACCGCGGACTCGACTGGTCGCGGTTCGCCGCGGCGCTGCGCGCGCAACCGCCGCGCGCGCTGATCGTGCAGGGCGTGGCCGGCTCGCGCATCGCGCGCACCCTGCGCGATGCGGGCGTCGGTTGCGCGATCGAGGAAACCGCAGATCTCGCGGGCGCGGTTTCGCGTGCGCGCGCCCTGACACCGGCAAGCGGCGTGGTGGTGTTGTCGCCCGGTGCGCCCAGCTTCGACCAGTTCAAGGACTACGCCGAACGCGGCCGCGCCTTCGCACGGCTTGCAGGTTTCGATGGCAACGCCATCGGCGAGATCACGGGCCTGGGCATTGCCTAGAGAATCGGGCGAACTGTTGCATGCACGCGCAATGATTCCGGTCCGCGTTGCAACGTGAGCGCATGCGTCGTGCCGGGAGTGCCGCCCAACAACTCTGCGATGCGCCAGAAAGGCAACTGCGCGATGTCGTGGCCGTCCGCTTTCAGCAGCCGGTCGCCGACCTCGATGTCCTTCGTGCCGATGGTGCCCGCCACCTCGTAACCACCTTGCGCGGCAGGTTCGAGCATGACGCCAACCATGTCGATGGGCGCGTCGCGTACCTTCGCCGGACCGGCGAGGTACACCTTGCCAGCCGGGTAATCCAAGGTCACCTTGAAATGGTCCAGTACGTTGCCGGCGATGGACCCGATGACCGGTGCGCCGAGCATGTTCGACATCCATTTCTCGTAGGTTCCGGCCCGGCGTGAAACGGCGCCGGCATCTTCGATGTGGAACGGTCCCCATTGCATCGAGGCGAGGCGCAACATGCGCAACTTCGCCTCGGATTGGCCGAGCAGCATGTTGGCCGGTCCATACGCACCGGACACGCTTTCCCATTGCGGGTGATGCTGCGACCACGCATCGAGTTTGGCTTGGGAAATCATGCAATATTGGCCACCGGTATCCATCAGGAACCCGTAGGACTTGCCCGCGACGGACGCCCACACCACGGGCATGCCGGCACCGCCAACGCTGGCCCGGACCGCAACGCCATCGGGCTGCAACGCCTTCGGATTAGCAAGCGTGAATGTCCGGGCAGGGTAGTCGAACACCACGATGTAGTGGCGCAGGTAACGTCCGGGCAGCGCCAACTCGGCGTCGGTGTGATGCAGGGCGTGAGGATCATCGCTTGCGATCAGGGCGCGTGCATCGACGAGATCGACCGGCTTGCCGCCAATACGCAGTGACGGCACCACGGTGGGCTGCAGGGTCTGGCCCTCTTCGTGCAACGGGGCTCCTTGTGCCTGCAGCCCCAGTCTTTGCGCGAGTCCGGCTGCAAGGATCAATGCACCACCGCCGGTGTCCACGTAGGCGTGCGCCGTGACGTGCCGTCCGGTCGGGCCGATGAGGGCAACGTCGATGTAAGGCCGGTTGAGTTCGACCTGCATGGGAACCGTGACCGCGCCTGCAGCGACTTCGGATGTGCTCGATGCACCGAATGCACACGCGGAAAAGACCAACGCCAGCATCGCCAGGGCAAGCTCGAATCGTCGTGACATGGTTCCTCCTGGACATGCGGCAGACGCAGCCAGCATGACTGCGTCTGCCGTCATCGGAGCTGGCAAGGTTGCGCGGTTACCAGATCTTCACCCGCTGGTCGGGCGCGAGGTACAGCTTCTGGCCCGGCTGGACGTCGAACGCCTGGTACCACGGATCGAGGTTGCGCACGGTTTCGGCGCGGAATTGCGCCGGCGCGTGCACGTCGGTGGCGAGGCGCTGGCGCAGCGCGGCGTCGCGGATCTTGCTGCGCCACGCCTGCCCGAACGCGATGAAGAAGCGCTGGTCGCCGCTGAGGCCGTCGATCTCGGGCGCCGGCTTGCCGTCCAGCGACAGGTGATAGGCGCGATACGCGGCGGTCAACCCCGAGACGTCCGCGATGTCCTCGCCCAGCGTCTGCTTGCCGTTCACGTGCAGGCCGGGCAGGGCTTCATAGCTGCTGTATTGCTTGGCCAGGGCATCGGTCGCGGCCTCGAAGTGCTTGAGGTCCGCCGGCGTCCACCAGTTCTTCAGGCGGCCGTGCGCGTCGAAATCGGCGCCGGTGTTGTCGAAGCTGTGGCTGATCTCGTGGCCGATGATCGCACCGATCGCGCCGTAGTTGGCGGCCGGGTCGGCCTTCGGATCGAAGAACGGCGGCTGCAGGATCGCGGCGGGGAAGTTCAGCGCGTTCTGCAGCGGCAGGTTCACCGCGTTGACCGTCTGCGGCGTCATCCACCATTCGTGGTCGTCGATGGGCTTGCCGATCTTGGCCTTGGCGAGCTCGTACTTGAACTTCTCCGCGCGAAGATGATTGCCCAGCGCATCGTCGGGTTTGATCTCCAGCGACGAGTAATCGCGCCAGTGATCGGGATAACCGACGCCGACCTTCAGTGTGTCGAGCTTGGCCTCGGCCTTGGCCTTGGTTTCCGGGGACATCCAGGCAAGATCCTTGATGCCGCCACGGAACGCCGCGATCAGGTTCTTCACCATCGCCTCGGCGGCTTCCTTCGACGAAGCCGGGAAATATTTCTGCACGTAGAGTTGCCCGACCGCGTCGCCGAGGTCGGCGCTGGTGGCGCTGACCGCGCGCTTCCAGCGTTCCTGCTGTTCCGGTGTGCCCTGCAGGGTCTTGCCGAAGAAGTCGAAGTTGAGTTCCTCGAACGGCCTGGGCAGCAGCGGGGCGGCGGCATTCAGGGTGTGGAACGTCAGCAGCGCTTTCCATGCGTCGATCGGTTCGCTCGCGACCAGTTTCGATTCGCCGATGATCGCGGAAGGCTGCCACAGGTCGATCCGCTGCACGCCGTCGAGGCCCGCGGCCTTGAAGTAGGCGTTCCAGTCGAGGCCGGGTGCCTTCTGCGCGAATTCGGACGTCGCCCAGATCGTGTTGGCCTTGTGGATGTCCTCGCTCTCGACCAGGCTTTCCTGCGCCTGGGCGATCTTCGTTTCCAGCGCGACCACCACGTCGGCTTTCTGCTCGGCATCGGCGATGCCGGCCTGTTTCAGCAGCGCGGTGACGTAGGCCTTGTACTTGTCGCGCGCTTCCACCATGTGCGGGTCGTTCGACAGGTAATAGTCGCGGCTGGGCATGGCGAGACCGCCCTGCAGCAGGTACGCGATCTGGGTCGATTCCTCTTCCAGTCCCTTGGTCACGAACAGGCCGAACAGATGCTCGGTGTGGAAGTGGGTGGCATTGATGGGATCGACGTCGGCGCGCAGGCGCGAACCCAGCACGCGGGCGAGGTCCGCACGCGTCTTGATCGCGTCGATGGCATCCAGATCGGGCTTGAGCGGCGCCAGGCCCGCCTTGTCGATCGCGGCGGTGTCCATGTACGCCGCGTAGTAGTCGGCGATCTTGCGCGCGTTGCTGCCGGCGGCCGGATTGCCGGCGCCCGCGTTCCTGATGATGTCGGCGGTATGCTGTTCGGTGACCTTGAAGATGTCGTAGAACGCGCCGATGCTGGAACGGTCGGCGGGAATCTCGGCGGTCTTCAGCCAGTCGCCGTTGGCGTATTCGAAGAAGTTGTCGCCCGGCTGCACCGACTTGTCGAGGTACGACAGGTCGATGCCGATGTCTGGCGCGGTGCTGGCGGGCGCGGGTAAGGCGACGGTCGCGGCCTTGGCCGCGGCGGATGCGGGCGCGGAAGCGTTGGGCGATTGCTGCGAGCAGGCCGCGCAGGCGCAGGCGATGGCGGCGGCAAGGAACATGGTGGAACGCGGCATGATGGAAGTCCGATATGGGAAAATCGCGATGATGCACCAAACCGGCCGCATTTTCAGGTGCCGGATTGCACGGATCGATGCCACGCGACGACCATCACGCCCGGGCGGCCCCGCCGAGCCCACGCGCACTGGAACGCCTGCTCGCCAAGGCGATGAGCCGCGACGCCGGCCGTTTGCGCGCGCGCTTGCGCTCGCTGGAACGCAAGCGTGCCTCTGCGCCGGGCGCGCTGCGCAAGCTGGCGCAGGAGATCGCGGCCTCGGTGGCGCAACGCGAAGCGCGCGCCGTGCTGGTGCCCCCGATCGCGCTGGACGAAGCGCTGCCGATCACCCAGCGTGCGGATGAAATCACGCGGCTGATCCGCGTGCATCAGGTGCTGGTGATCGCGGGCGAAACCGGCTCGGGCAAGACCACGCAACTGCCCAAGTTGTGCCTCGCTGCGGGGCGCGGAGTGGCCGGGATGATCGGCTGCACCCAGCCACGACGGCTGGCCGCGCGCGCGATGGCGCACCGCGTCGCCAATGAACTGGGCGGCGAGACGGGCGGCGTGGTCGGCTTCGAAGTGCGTTTCGCCAAACAGCTCGGCGAGGACACGCTGGTCAAGTTCATGACCGACGGCATCCTGCTGGCCGAGATGGCGCACGACCGCTGGTTGTCCGAATACGACACCCTGATCATCGACGAAGCACACGAGCGCAGTCTCAACATCGATTTCCTGCTGGGCTATCTGAAACAGCTGCTGCGCAGGCGACCCGATCTCAAACTGATCGTCACTTCGGCCACCATCGATACCGCGCGTTTTGCCGAACATTTCGACGGTGCGCCGGTGGTGACGGTGGAAGGGCGCGCGTATCCGGTGGAGATCCGGTATCAACCATTTGGAAAGGATTCCCTTCCCCCGCTTGCGGGGGAAGGTGCCCGCAGGGCGGATGGGGGGAAGCTGGCAGAGATGTCGCTTACCGATCGCATCGTGGCTGCGCTGGACGACATCACCCGCGAAGACCCACGCGGCGACGTACTGGTATTCCTGCCGGGCGAGCGCGAAATCCGCGACGCGCACCTGGCGCTGGCGCGGCGGCAATACCGTCACACCGAAGTGCTGCCGCTGTACGCGCGGCTGTCGGTGAAGGAACAGGATCGCGTGTTCAAGCCCGGTGCGGCGCGGCGTATCGTGCTGGCGACCAACGTCGCGGAAACCTCGCTGACCGTGCCGCGCATCCGCTGGGTGGTGGATTCAGGCGACGCACGCGTCAAGCGCTATTCGCGCCGCAGCCAGATCGAGCGCCTGCACATCGAACCCATCTCGCAGGCCGCGGCCAACCAGCGTGCGGGGCGCTGCGGGCGCGTCGGGCCGGGCATCTGCGTGCGGCTCTACGACGAAGCGGATTTCGCCGCGCGCCCGCCGTACAGCGATCCGGAAATCCTGCGCAGCGCGCTGGCCGACGTGATCCTGCGGATGCTCGACCTGGGCCTCGGCGATGTCGAACGGCGAGCCAGGGATGGCTCGCCCGCGAATCGAATCGGGGATGATTCGATTCGGCGAAGCCGGGTTCGGACATGTGCCGAACCCGGCGTGTCCGAACGAATGCAGGATGCAGGAGTTCGGACCATCGAAAATTTTCCGTTCCTCGATCCGCCCGATCCGCGCGCGGTCAACGACGGCTGGCGAAGGCTGGCGGAAATCGGTGCCGTCGATGATGCGCGCCGGTTGACCCCGCTGGGCAAACAGCTTGCGCGCATTCCGATCGACGCGCAGTTGGCGCGGATGCTGGTCGAAGCGCAGAAACTTGGCGTCGTGCCGGAAGTATTGCCCGTTGTCGCGTTCCTCGGCACCCAGGACCCGCGCGAGCGTCCCGCCGACAAGCAGCAACAGGCCGATGCGGCGCACGCGGAATTCGCCGATCCGCAATCCGACTTCGTCGGCGTGCTGAACTTGTGGAACGCGTACCGCGCGGCGCACGAGGAACTCACGCAATCGAAACTGCGCGACTGGTGCGCGAAGCGCTTCGTGTCGTTCATGCGCATGCGCGAGTGGCGCGAATTGCATCGGCAATTGCTACTGGAAGCGGGCCGGTCGTCGCGCACGGCCGCTGCGTCCGACGTTTACGAACCCATCCACCTCGCCCTGCTCTCCGGCCTGCCTACCAACGTCGCGCGCAAGGACGAGCAGGGCGTGTATCGCGGCACGCGCGAGCGCAAGTTCAGGGTGTTCCCGGGTTCCGCGCTGGCGAAGAAGCCACCAGCCTGGTTGTTCGTCGCGCAAATCCTCGACTTGGGCGGCAAGGTCTGGGGCATGCAGTGCGCGCGGATCGAGCCCGAATGGATCGAGCGCCAGGCCGCGCACCTGCTGAAACGCACCTGCAGCGATCCGCACTGGTCGCGTGCGCGCGGCGCGGTGCAGGCGTACGAGCAGGTGTCGTTGTACGGGCTGGTGCTGGTGGAACGGCGCACGGTGACCTTTGCGCAACAGGACCCGGCGCTGGCGCACGCGATCTTCCTGCGCGAGGCGCTGGCGCGCTGCGAGATCGACGCGCGCGCCGATTTCCTGCGCGCGAACGCGCGCGTGCTGGACGAGGCACGCGAAATCGAGGCGCAGCAACGCCGCGAGGGTTTGCTGAAATCGGACGAGGACCTGGCTGCGTTCTTCGCCGGCAGGTTGCCGGAAAGCATCGCGTCGGCCGCGGCGCTGGATGCGTGGTACAAGCGCGCCGATTCAGTGGAACGCGCATCCCTGCGCTGGTCGCTGCGCGACGTGCTGGAAGCCGGCGCCCATGGCGATGCCGGCGCGTTTCCGGAATCCATGGAGATCGGCAACCAGAAGCTCGCGTTCGAATACCGTTTCGTGCCCGGCGATGCCGCCGACGGTGTCACCCTGCGCGTGCCGCTGCCGCTGTTGAACGCGGTTCCGGCGGCGCGCTGCGAGTGGCTTGTGCCGGGCCTGCTGGCCGACAAGGTGGCGGCGTTGATCCGCAGCCTGCCCAAGGCGCTGCGGCGCAACTTCGTGCCGGCGCCCGAGTTCGCGCGGGCCTTCATGGAAGCGGAATCCGCGCGCGACGAGCCGCTTGCGGCAGCGCTGGCTGCATTCCTTGCGCGCATCACGGGCGTCGCGGTCGATGTGGTGGCGTTCGATGCGGAGGCCTTGCCCGAGCACCTGAAGATGCGCTTCGACCTGCTGGACGAGCGCGGGCATTCCATGGCCCAGGGCCGCGACCTGGAGGCGCTGCGCGAGCAATTCGGTGCGCGCGCGCGGACGGCGTTCTCGCACCACGCCGCCGCCAGCGTCACGCGCGAAAGCGTCCGCGACTGGGACTTCGATGACATCCCGGAAGCCACGCGGGCGCGCGACGGCATGGTGGCGTACCCGGCGCTGGTCGATCTGGGCGAAGTGGTGGCGCTGCGCGTGTTCGAACGCCGCGACGAGGCGCACGACGCGCACTGCAAGGGCGTCGAGCGTCTGCTGCGCATCGCGCTCGCGGCCGAGTTCAAGCGCGCGCAGAAACAACTGCCGCTGAAGCCGAAGCTTGCGGTGGCGTTCGCGCCGCACGGGCGCGCGGAGGCATTGCGGGAGGACATCGTGGAAGGCGCGTTTGCCGACGTGCTGCGTAGGCACGACCTGGAGGTTCGCGATCGTGAGAGTTGGCAAACGCTGCGCGATGCCGTATCGCGTGCCCTGTTCGCCGAAGCCATGGCCCGCCTTGAGCTGGCGGAGCCCATTCTCGCCGCGCTGGCCGAATTGCAGCCGTGGCTGAAACCTGCGCGCAAGGATCACGCGCTGGCGAGTTATGCCGACCTGCGCGGCCAACTGGATGCGCTGCTGGCGCCCGGATTCCTGCGCGACCTGCCGCGCGCACGGCTCGCCCAGTTGCCGCGTTACCTCAAGGCCATGCGCCTGCGCGCGGAAAAACTGCGCAGCGATCCCGCCCGTGACCACGCCCGCATGCAGCAGGTGTTGCCGTACTGGCGCGCGGTGCTGGATGCCCGCGCCTCGGGCGATGATTCCGAGGCGCTGCACACCCTGCGCTGGCTGGTCGAAGAATGGCGCGTGTCCGTGTTCGCGCAGGCGTTGAAAACCGCCGAGCCGGTTTCAGGCAAGCGCATGGCGCAGGCGTTGAGTGCAACGAAGCGCTATTGATGAGACTTCCCCGGTGAGTTCAGCCCCCGACACTGCTGTAGGTTGGGCTGGGCAACGCGAAGCCCAACGTTGTCGCCCACCCGGCGTTGGGCTTCACTGCGTTCAGCCCAACCTACTCGCTAGCCCTTGGCTTGCTTGCTGCGAGCTGCCAAGTGCCCGCGACGGAGCAGGCGTTCGGACCGCATGACGTGGAGGATGAAGACCTTGTGCCCGTCGTAGCGGTAGAAGACACGGCAAGGTGGCTCCACGATCTGGTGATATCGCGATCGCCCCAACTCTTGCGGATGGCTGCCGCTCCGGGGATGGCCCGCCAACTGTCCAACGTGGCCGAAAATGCGTTTGACGAGCGCTGCCGCCGCGGCCGGGTTCTCCAGCGCAATGTAATCCGCGATTGCATCGAGATCGCCGAGCGCCGGCTCCGAGCAGACTATTTCAGCCATCGCGCAAGGCGTTTCCTGGCTTGGGCGTGGGAAGCGGCCCGGCCCTCGGCGACAGCCTGTTCGCCGCGGGCGATGCCTTCAAGGACGGCCATGCGCTGCCCCATGAGCTCGTAGGTCTCGACGTCCACCAGGTATGCGCTCGGGAGGCCGTGCTGGGTGATGAGGATCGGCTGCTTGTCCCGCTCGATGTCCGAAAGCAGTTCGGTGGCCTGGCGCTTGAGCGTGGTGACGAGTTCCGTACGCATGCAGTGATACTACAGTATCACTTTGTCCGGCTGCAAACTGCTATCGCAAAGGCCCGACGCTTGAGCAGGTCGGGGGAAGCCGTTAGCGGACCAGTGTTCATTGAGGTGAGTCGTCAGCCTGAGGTCCGCACCGGCACATGTCGCACCCACTGGCGGAGAAGCGCCTTCAGCGCGCCTGCGCTGGCCTTGACGGCTCCGGGTCGGGCGAAGCTGATGCAGGCCCGATCCGGACCCAACCACCTGAGCATGTCGGCCGGATCGCGAATTGCGCCAGGCGGGAGCTCGTTTTTTTTCGCACCCAGGTGGAGGATGAGTTGGAGCGGCTCCTTGCCGTTCAGCCGCATGGTGGCAAAGTGCTCGCCCCTATGGAAGCTTGGCGCGTTCCACTTGATCCCTTCGCCGATTCCTGCCGCGGACGAGAGGATGACTTGTCGGAGTTCATCGATCTCCGGCTTGAGCGGATGGTCCAGTTCGGCAAGGAACTGGTCGACTGAAATTGCGGATTTCACTTTTCGACTGCCCATGATCTCATCGCAAGAACGTTCGCTCCCGAGGAAGCGTGTCGAATCACAAGATGGCGTCGTGTCCGGCAAAGTGCTTTGTCACAAGCGCCAACGCACGGGAACGGCAGCGCTTGCGGCGCGCCCGCTGGAAAAGTAGTTAGGGCCTGGATCCACGCTGTTGAGTAGGTTTCGTGCTGTCACAACCCGATCGTTTACCACGGGACATTGCGGCGCCGAGTGCGACCCCGATGGCGATGCCCGGGCCTATGCCAAAAGCCAGGTTACCGAAAGCAACGCCGAGACTTGCGCCAATAGCCACGCCAAGTGCTATGCCGACGCCCAGGTACTGGTATTGGGTGTTCTTGGGATTGCCAGGCACATGACCTCCGAAGTGCCAACGCTGTTGCTGCCCCGGTTCAGGGCAGTAGTCGGATCGTGCCGCCAGTGAATGCGGCTGTCAATCGCGGAGTTCCTGTAGCGAAGTCAGCTTTCGTCAAACCGCATCGACAGATCGATCGCGCGGATGTGCTTGGTGAGCGCGCCGATGGAGATGCAATCGACGCCGGTTTCGGCGATGGCGCGGACGCGTTCGAGGTTCACGCTGCCGGAAACTTCCAGCGGCACGCGGCCGGCGGTCAGCGCGACGGCCTCGCGCAGCATCGCATCGGAAAATTCATCCAGCAGCACGCGGTCGGCGCCGGCTTCGATGGCGTCGCGCAGTTCGTCCAGCGATTCGACTTCGCAATCGAGAAACATGCCCGGGCTCGCCGCGCGTGCGGCGCGGATCGCGTTGGCGACGCCGCCCGCGGCGGTGACGTGGTTTTCCTTGACCAGGATTACGTCGTAAAGGCCCATTCGAAGGTTGTAGCCACCGCCGCAGCGCACCGCGTATTTCTGCGCCTCGCGCAAACCCGGAATCGTCTTGCGCGTGTCGAGAATCTTCGCGTGCGTGCCGGCGACGGCATCGACGTAGGTGCGCGTGACCGTTGCGGTGCCCGAAAGCGTCTGCAAAAAATTGAGCGCGTTGCGTTCGCCCGCGACCAGCGCGCGCGCGTTGCCTTCGACTTCGCACAACACGGCGTCGGCGGCGATGCGGTCGCCGTCGGCATGATGCCAAGCGATGCGCACGTTAGGATCGAGCTGGCGGAAACATTCGTCGGCCCACGGGCTGCCTGCAAGCACCGCGTCTTCACGGCACACGATGCGAGCCTTGGCCTGAGCAGCAGGATCGATCAGCGCCGCGGTGACGTCGCCGGTGCCGATGTCCTCGGCCAGCGCGTGGGTGACGTCGGCGCGGATGGTTTCGAGCGGCGGGGGCGCGGGCCGCGAACCGGCGCCGCTCATGCGTCGGCGTGCCGCGGCGGTTCGGGTTGTGCGTTGCGCAGGCGATCGACGATGGCGTCGAGGGCGCGGTCGAACAGCGGGACTTCCTCGAGGATCATCGCGCGTCCCGCGTGCAGTTCGGTGGCGAGTTGTACGGCAGTGCGGTCGGCCACCTTGAGGCCGCGCCGGTTGACGAACAGGTACTTGCCGCTGATCGGGCTGATCCACGACAGCTTGGCGCGTTCGCGGGTGCCCTGTTCGTCGACGAATTCAACCCATCCGCCGACCTTGAGGTCGCGCACCGCCTGCAGCGAACCCGCGTCGATGTCGACCGACATGTCGTCGGGGTTCAGGTCATCCTCGACCTCCGGCGCGGTGTCGGTGATCGCGGGTTGCGTGTCCTCGTTGACGCCCAGCACGGTGGCCGGATCGACGGCCGGTTCGGCAGCGGGTGCCGCGGGGGTCGATTCGCCCAGTTGCCGGCGCCAGAACTTCCATAACTCCGCGATCAGGCGATCGATGTCGGGTTCCTGGAAGGCGACGGTGGCGAGTCCGGCGCGCAAGTGTTTTTCGATCGATGGCAGCGCGCTCTTGTACTGCGCGTGCGCGGCCTCGCCCTGCGGCACGTCCGCGGTGGCGATGAAATCGTCCACGAAGTGCACGGCCGCGCGGAATTCGGGCGATTCGACGCCCTGGCGCAGCACGATCAGCACCAGGTAATTGGCCCACGGCCGCGTCAGCACGCCGCGCAGCAGGGTGGGCAGGTTGCGCCCGTTGATGCGCGTGAGGATTTCCTGCGCGGCGCGGCGGCGCGCGTTCTGCAGGCGTTCGCGCCCGCGCGCGGCTTCGGTGGCGCGGTTCTCGGCCAGTTCGGCGCGCTTGCGGTTCTGCTCGATGAACTGGGTGAAGTCGACGAGCTGGCGCTCGAACACGCCGATGTCGTCGTCGAAATCCTGCAGCAGGGTTTCGACCACGGCCTTGACCTTGTCGAACAGGCGGTGGTCGCGGTCGGATTCCTCGGACCAGCTCTTGGCGGCGTCGGCCAACTGATCGAGCAGCTTGCGCGCGGGGTGCGAGGAATGCGCGAACATGCGCCGGTCGAGGATCGCCACTTTCAGATAGGGAATCTGCAGGCGCGCCAGCAGCACCTGCATCGGCGCCGGGATGGTGTGGTCCTGCAGGATGTATTCGAACAGCATGCCGACGAGGTCGATGGTGTCCTCGTCGCTGCCCGACACATGTGCCTTGGCCTGGCCGGACAGGCGCTGGATCTGCAGCATCAGCTCGTCCTTGAGGCGCTGCACCATGTCGATGGCGGCGGTGGTGTCGGCGGCGGCAGGCAGCGCCGGCAGCGGCCGCGACTCGCCCTGCAGCAGGGTCAGCGCGCCGAGCAGTTCGGCCGGGCTGAGCGAGGCGGCGCCGCTGCCGCCGTAGGCGTGCCCCATGTCGGCGTAAAGATGCTGGCGGCGCCCGGCCAGCAAGGCGGTCAGGTGCTGCATCAATTCGCTGTGCAACTCGTCGACGCCGTCGTTGGCGTACGCGGTCGCGGCGGCGGTCGCTGTGCCGCCGGCCTGCGCGCCGGTCTGGCGCGGCGCTGCGCCGCTTGCGCCGGCTGGACGGCGCGCCACCGTTGGGTGTCGCAACTGCGGCAGCACGCCGGCCTGCGCCAGCCGCACGTTGACGTCGTGGTAAAGCGTATCGAGCACGTTCAACACGTAGCGCTCGAACATCTTCAGGATGATCAGGCGCACCCGGATGTTGACGTCGGTGAGTTCGCCCAGCGCCTCGCGGAACGCTTCGGTCAGCGCGCTCGGGCCGAGCGGGTTGTTGGCGTTGGTGGTGACGCGGCCGCCGCTCAGCACCGACATCCGCTGGTTCAGCGCCAGCAGCGCCGACGCCAGGCGGCCGTCGGCCTTGGCGACCATGCTGGAGACCGCGAGCGATTCCTCCAGTTCGCGGTCGTCGACCAGGCTCAGTTCGCCGCTCGCGGAAAACGCGCGCTGCGCGTCGCTGGCGCGCGGCTGGCGGCCGGCGGCGAAGTCCGAAAAACCGTGCGCCACGCGTTCGCCGAACAGCCGCTCGATGCGCGGACGCCGCTTGCGGGTTTCGCGCATGCCGTCGAAGTATTCGGTCTGGCTGGCGTTGCTCTCCGCCTTCTCGGCCAGGTCGAACAAGGTGTCGTCGACGTTGTCGAGCAGCGCGGCGACCAGGTTGCCGGTTTCCTTCAGGGTCATTTCGCGCACCGCGACCAGCAGGCCGCCGACGTGATCCTGGCTGGCCTCGGACGCGCGCGAACCGATCCCCACCACCTTCGAAGTGGCGTCGCCGTGCGGGTCTGGCGTGGTGGGGGTCATGGAAAAATCTCGCTCGCCGGTGCGGCACCCGGGCCGTCCAGTATGCCGATCCACGGATGCGGGACCGTGAATCCGTTCACAGCGCCGGTGCGGGAGCGCCGTGGTCGGTCCCTATGTGGGGAAATCAGTCAACTGCAGGGTGCCGATGCCTTCCTCGGCCAGCATCACGGGGATGTCGTCCTCGATCCGGTAGACCACTTTCCGGTCGGTGGTGACGAGTCCCGCGGAAAGCGGCGCGGCGACCTTGATGCCGGCCACGGTATCGACCTGGCCGGCCGCGATCGCGCGGTTGAGTGCGTCCAGTTCGTCGCGGCGCAGCAGGCGCACCGGGGTCTTGGTGACCGGGTCACAGAGGATGTCCAGCAATCGCTTGTCCATGCCGCGTACAATACCCGTTTTGCGCCGGTGAGACCATGCGGAAGACGACGGTCGCGCCCCGTGTCGGGGTGGTGATGGGTTCGCGTTCGGACTGGGAGACGATGCAGCACGCCGCCGCGATGCTGGCGTCGCTGGGCATCGCGCATGAAGTCGAAGTGGTGTCCGCACACCGCACGCCCGACAAGCTGTTCGCCTACGCGGAAGGCGCGGCCGGTCGCGGCATCGAGGTGATCATCGCCGGCGCCGGCGGCGCCGCGCACCTGCCCGGCATGCTCGCCGCCAAGACGCGCCTGCCGGTGCTGGGTGTGCCGGTGCAGTCGCGCGCGCTCAAGGGGCTGGATTCGCTGCTGTCGATCGCGCAGATGCCGGCCGGCATCCCGGTGGGCACGCTCGCGATCGGCGAGGCGGGCGCGAAGAATGCCGGCTTGCTGGCGGCGGCGATCGTGGCGTTGCACGACGACAAGGTGGCGCGTGCGCTGGACCGGTTCCGCGAGACGCAAACCGAAGAAGTGTTGCGCCATTCCGATCCGCGCCTGACGCCGCCGCATCCGGCGCCGGTCGCGCGGGTCAAGCAACGCAAGCGGAACGCGCGTTGATCATGGCAGCTTTTCTAAGGTTGCCCCTCACCCCTTGCCCTCTCCCGCAAGCGGGAGAGGGGGAGTGGGTGCCGTGCGGGTTCGCACGATGGAGGTTCAATTTTCCATCATGATTGACGCTCAACAAATACTTGGGATATTGGGGGGCGGCCAACTCGCACGCATGCTCGTGTTGGCCGGTGCGCCGCTGGGCGTGCGCTTTCGCATCGTCGATCCGACCGCGGATGCCTGCGCCGGGCAGGTGGCGCCGCTGCTGCAGGCGGGCTGGGACGCGTTCGACCGGTTGGAGCCGTTCGCGCGTGAGGTCGACGCCGCGACCTACGATTTCGAGAACGTGCCGGCTGCGACTGCCGAATGGCTGGCCGCGCACACCCGCACTGCGCCGAACGCGCATTCGCTCGCGACCGCGCAGGATCGCGTGGCCGAGAAGACCCTGTTTCGTGAATGCGGATTGCCGACCGCGGAATTCGCCGCGGTGGCGACGCGCGCCGAGCTGGACGCCGCGCTGGCGCGCATCGGCGCGCCAGCGATCCTGAAAACCCGCCGTCTCGGTTACGACGGCAAGGGCCAGTTCCACATCCGGACGCTCGCCGGTGCCGATGCGGCGTGGCAGGCGCTGGGCGCGCAGGCCGAGCGCGTGGGACTGATCCTGGAAGCCTTCGTGCCGTTCGACTTCGAGATTTCCGTGATCGCGGTGCGCGCGCGCGACGGCGATTTCCGCGCGTGGTCGGTGCCGCGCAACTGGCACGTCGACGGCATCCTGTCCGCGAGCCTCGCGCCCGCACTCGTGGGGGATGCGATCGGGCAGGCAGCCTACGCGCATGCGCGCGCGGTCGGCGAAGAACTCGATTACGTCGGCGTGTTCGCTCTGGAATTGTTCGTGAAAAATGGCACGCTGCTCGGAAATGAAATGGCCCCGCGCGTGCACAACTCCGGGCACTGGACCATCGAGGGCGCGGTCACGTCGCAGTTCGAGAACCACGTGCGTGCGGTGCTGGGCATGCCGCTGGGCGACACGTCGGCGCGCGGACTCTCGTGCATGTTGAACTGGATCGGCGAGCTGCCGGATCGCGACCGCGCGCTAGCGGTCCCCGGCGTGCACTGGCACGACTACGGCAAGTCGCCGCGGCCGGGCCGCAAGGTCGGCCACGCGACCGTCTGCGCGGACGCTGCCGCGACGCTGGCGCAACGGTTGCAGCGGCTCGGCGACGTGCTGGGCCGCGAAGCCCAGGTGCAGCCCGTCGTCGACGCGTTGACGGCGGCGCGTTGACAAGCCCGGTGACGGCACGCAAGGTTTACGCTTTGCCACGTCGATTTCCGGGAGCGAACATGCGCAAGTTTCTGCTGGCTGCCGTCATCACCTTGCTGGCAGCCGGAGGCAGCGCGTCCTGCGCGTTCGCCGATCAGTCCGCGCCCGCCAGTGCGTCGAGCGCGCAGAGCGCGCAGGATGGTCCGATCCAGGCCAGGGTCGAGAGCAATGCGGAGCGCGCATGGCCGGACGAACCGCTGGTCGCGGCCAGGCACGGCATGGTGGTCAGCGCGCAGCACCTCGCGACGCAGATCGGCGTCGACATCCTGAAGCAGGGCGGCAACGCGGTGGATGCCGCGGTCGCGGTCGGCTACGCGCTGGCGGTGGTGCATCCGTGCTGCGGCAACATCGGCGGCGGCGGTTTCATGACCCTCCACCTCGCCGACGGCAGGAACCTGTTCCTCGACTTCCGCGAGAAGGCGCCACTGGCGGCGACGCCCGACATGATGCAGAACGCCGAAGGCAAGGTCGTGAAGGGACGCAGCACGCGCACCTGGCTCGGCGTCGGCGTGCCCGGCACGGTGATGGGTTTCGACGAGGCCCTGCAGCTGTACGGGACGATGCGCCTGCAACAGGTCATCGCGCCAGCCATCAAGTTGGCGAAGGACGGTTACGTGCTGGACCCGGGCGATGTGCGCATCCTCGACACCTCGACCGATGCCTTCCGCAGGAACCCGAACGTCGCCGCGATCTTTCTCGACCATGGCCAGCCGTGGAAGGCGGGGCAGGTGCTGAAGCAGCCGCAACTCGCGCATACGCTCGAGATGATTTCCGAAGGCGGCACCAAGGCGTTCTATGAAGGGCCGATCGCGGCGGCCGTGGTGAAGGCCAGCGAGGCGAGCGGCGGACTGCTGACGATGAAGGATTTCAGCGACTACACCGTGCAGTGGGAAAGGCCGATCGAGTGCGGCTACCACGGCTACACCATCATTTCGTCGCCGCCGCCGAGCTCGGGCGGCACCACGATCTGCGAAACCCTGCAGATCATCGCGCCGTATCCGTTCGCCGAGTGGGGTTTCCATTCCGCCAGGAGCGCGCATTATTTCGTGGAAGCCGAACGCCGTGCGTTCGCCGACCGCAACACCTACCTCGGCGATCCCGCGTTCGTGCACAACCCGATCACGAAGCTGCTGTCGGCCGAACACGCGGCGGAATTGCGCGCCGGCATCCAGCCCGACAAGGCCACGCCGTCGTCGGAAGTGCAGGGCAGCCTCGGGCCGTACCAGGGCACCAACACCACGCACTACTCGGTGGTCGATGGCAAGGGCAACGCGGTCGCGGTCACCTACACCGTCAACAGTTACTTCGGCATCAAGCAGATCGCCGGCGATACCGGGTTCTTCCTCAACAACGAGATGGATGACTTCACGTCCAAGCCCGACGTGCCCAACCAGTTCGGGCTGGTGCAGGGCGAGGCCAACCGCATCCAGCCCGGCAAGCGGCCGTTGAGTTCGATGAGCCCGACCATCGTGCTGCGCGACGGCAAGCTGTTCATGGTGACGGGCAGCCCGGGCGGCTCCACCATCATCTCGACCACGATGGAGAGTTTCCTCAACGTGGCCGAGTACGGCATGAACGTGAAGCAGGCCATCGACGCGCCGCGCATCCACATGCAGTGGTATCCCGACCAGATCTTCGCCGAGCCGGGCGCGTTCGCGCCCGACGTGCAGACGGCGCTGGAAGCGATGGGTTACACGATCCGCACCATCCGCTCGATGGGCGACATCGCCGCGATCGTGGTGAATCCCAAGACCGGCATGCTGGAAAGCGTCAACGATCCGCGTTATCCGGCGGGGTCGGCGGCGGGGTATTGAAAGCGTCCGCTTATGCTCGTTGGCTGCGCACTTCAAACTTGATGCTACGCGTCATTGCTACTTTCCATTTTGCGGCGACCTTCATGGCGCACACACGCTATTTCTGCCTCTGGTCCAGGGCGGTAACGGGATGTTTCCGCCAAGGCTTTCGGCTGTCAATCAGTGGTGAGCGGCCACGAACCACGCGATCGCCGCGACCAGGTTGTTGGTGGCGTGCAGCGTGATCGACGGCCACAGCGAACGCGTCTTCAGCCGCAACCACGCGGAGGCGACGCCCAGCAGCACCAGCGCGGGCACCGGATACCACGCGAACTTGAAATCCGGCAGGTGCACGCAGCCGAAGACCAGCGCGCTCAACACCACCGCCCAGCCGATGTGCATGCGGCTTGCGAGGCCCGACAGCAGCACGCCGCGGAACACCAGTTCCTCGACGAACGGCGCGACACCCACCACCAGCAGCGCCAGCAGCATGCGCAAGCCGGGCGACACGTTGCCTGCCAGCAGCGTGACGTCCTGACGGATCGGATGCGAACCCGCGAGCAGGTGGGTCATCAGGTTGCCCACCATCAACACCAGCAACGCCAGCAGCACGGCGCCGAGGTACGCGTATTTGCCGTTCGGGCGGGTCAATCCGAAACCGGGCAACTCGGCGCGCGCCCATTGCGCGGGCCACGTCTGCCGCACGATCGCGGTCATCACGGCCGCCGCGGCCGCGATCGTGAGTACGGCCGTGATCGCCCGGATGTCCGGATTCGCCTGCATGAGGCGAACCAGCGACTGCGGATCGAACGTGCGGTGCGCCGCGGCCGACTGGAGGCCGGCCTTGATGCCCAACACGACGCCGATCGCCATGCCGGCGAGAATGCCCAAGCCGAACTGCAGCAGGAAATACAGCGCCACGATGCCGAGTCCGCTCCAGACGCCGGGGCGCTTTTCTACCGTTTGTACAGCGGCAGCGGCGGCGGGAACGGCCGGGGTGTTTTCGGTGGGCAAATCCATGCGATCCGAAGCGATGGAAAGACAGCGCGCACTCTAGCAGCGCTACACCGTCCAGATTTCCTGGAACACGCGACGGAAATTGAGCCCGAGCACCTTTTCGGTGACGCGCGCGCTGTAGCCGTGCCTCAGCAACGCGCCCGCGACGTACTCGAGTTTGCGCGGCGTGTTGATGTCGGGAAAATACGGCGGTCGGTTTTCGCCCGGCGCGCCGAGGCCGGCTTGCTTGCGTTGCAGTTCCAGCGCGGCCACCTGTTTCAGATCGTCCGCGCTCACCGTGAAGAACATCGAATCGGTGCCGATGCCCACGTGGTCTTCGCCGCACACGTCCAGCGCGTGCACCATGTGGCGCATGTAGTCGGCCAGGGTCGGCTGGCGCGTGTCGGCCGTCAGGAACGGCAGCATGTAGATGCCCATCACGCCGCCCTTGCCGGCGAGCGCGCGCATGTCGCGGTCGGTCTTGTTGCGCGGATGATCGAACACCGCGCGGCATCCCGCGTGCGTGAACACGGGTGGGCGCGTCGACAGGCGAATGCCGTCTTCGGTGGTTTTCACGTTGGCGTGACTCAAGTCGAGCGCGACGCCAAGCGCGTTCATCCTTGCGATCGCCTGGCGGCCGAGATCGGTCACGCCGTCGCTGTCGCCGTCGAGACAACCGCAGCCGAACGGCGTGCGACGGTTGTAGGTGAGCTGCATCACCAGCACGTCGAGCTGGCGGAACAGTTCGATGCGTTCGACCTTGCCGTCCAGCATCGATGCGGCTTCGAACGACAGGATCACCGCGATCTTGCCTTCGGGCTTCGCGCGATCGAGGTCGGCGGGACGCACCACCTTGATGAAAAGTTCGGGATGCTTGTCGATCAGCGATTGCGCCGCGGCGATGTCGGCCACGGTGTCTTCGAAGTTCGCGCCGTCGCCGCCCAGTGTGCTCTTGAACGCGGTCAGGCCGGAGTTGCGGATGGCCGCCAGTTTGCCGGCGGCGTCCTTGTCGTATTGCGTGTAGCCGACGGAAGCCAGCGTGTTCGCATCCAGCACGAATGCGTTGCGATAGAGGTTGTCGACGTTGGCGGGCAGGGCGTTTGCTTGCGGCGCGCTCGATGGCGCGGTGGCCGCGCGCAGCGTTTGCGGAGGCACCAGCGCGGCAAGTGCCGTGGCGCCGGACAGGGCGAGGAAATCTCTACGGGTCCAGCGTTCGGTTGCCACGGCTTTGCCTCTCTGCAGGGATTCGGCAAAGCAAATTATCAGTGATAAACTATCCCTGTCAACGGCATTGGATGAGGTCGATGCGCAATCCGGGCAAGAGTCGTCTCCAACCAAGAGCGCGTGGCACGTCCGCGGGTATCGATCGAACGAAAATCGTCGCCGAGGCGCTCGACTTGCTGCAGCGCGAGGGCTTGGAAGGGGTCAGCACGCGTCGCGTCGCGGAACGCCTCGGCGTCAAGTCACCTGCGTTGTACTGGCATGTGCATAGCAAGGACGAGCTGTTGCAGCTTGTCGCCGACGCGCTGTGCGCAGAGATGGCATTGCCGCAAAAGAGTCAGTCCTTTCGCAGGCGGCTGGAGAAGATCGCGAGCGAGTACAGGCGTGTTCTCGTCGCGCACCGGGATGCGCCCCGGTTGTTTGCGGAGCTGCCTCCAACCGGTCCCCATCGGATGAAGCTGTATGACGCTGCCGTCGAGGTTTTCCTGGACGCCGGTTTCCCCACTGCCGAAGCAGTGGCGATGGCAACGTTCTATCGCCATTACCTCCTCGGAATGATCACGGAGGAGGCGCGCGGACAACGAGTCGCCAAACCGCCGGTGCTGTTTCCGGCGTCTGCCCTGGGCGTCGAGTTGCAGCACCTCGAAGGTACCCATCGCGATTATCCGAGCCTCTCCGGCGCCGCGAAGGTATTGGCGAACATCCGGCCGGAAAAACTTTTCAAGGCCGGGTTGAACGTCATCCTGGATGGCCTGGAATTGCGCGCGGCCGAGTTGAGGCGCGGGAGCATGCGGTCGCGCATTCAAAATAGGCCCACTACTTCTCGATCCGGTAATTGAAGCTCGCGCGATTACCGGTCGTCGCATTCTCCGCTTCGAATTGCAGGAAACGGTTCAAGGTGTAGCGCAGGGTGATGACCTGGCCCGGCGTGAACAGGCCGACGCCGTAACTCAGGAACAGGCGCGGCGAAAGATATTTTCCCGCGGTGAATGCCGAGCCGCCCAGCGCCTCGCTGCTGGATACGCCGGCTTCGAGGCCGAGGCGAGAACCGATCGACTTCGCCAGCCTGTCGCCGGCCAATCCGCCCAAGGCCTGCGCGGCGGTGTTGAGCGTGTCGCCTTCGCCGCTTTTCAGCGCGTTCAGCGGACGGCCGGTGACGAGATAGGAAAGCGCTTCGGCCTGTTCCATCGCGGGATCGGAGAACACCGTCAGGACGGGTCGTTGCGCGGTGCCGCGGATGGAAAGGCCCACCGTGATGTCCTGGCTGCGGATCTGGCGCACCGCGCGGATGTCCAACCCCGGATTGTCGAGCGGCGTGCCGGCGAACAACAGGCGGCCGCGTTCGATGTTGAGGTTCTGCCCGTAGGCTTCGTACTTGCCCGCCACGCGGATCTCGCCGCGCCCGGTCGCGGCCTGTCCCGGCTGCACCTGCACCGTGAGCTGGCCGTGCACGCTGCCGTCGAGGCCGTAGCCGTGCAGTTTCACGTCGTCGCCGAGTTTCACGCCGATGTCGGCGTTCATCGCCAGCGGCGCGACCTGCGCGGCGGGCGGCGCATCGACGATCACCACGTCGGGCGAAGCCTGGGCCGGACCCTGTCCGGGCAGTTTTTCGACCGCGACTTTCGCGCTCGGGATCGCGACGCTGCCGGTCAACGCGAACACGCCGTTCGCGCGTGCAATGTGCAGGTCGGGCGACGCCACCACGTGTGCGGCAGGGATGTCCGCCACCAGCACGTTGTCGCCCTTGATGTCCAGCTTCAGCGGCGCGTCGGCGGCGAGGCCGGTGCTGCCGTCGATGTGCAGCACGCCTTGGCCGGAAGCCAGTTGCCCGGTGATCGCGAGGTGGCCTTGCGGATCGCCCGCGATGGCGAATTGGCCATCGTGCAATTTCAATCCCGCGCGCGGCAGCTCCGCGGAAAAGCCCTGCGTCTGGATGCGGCCCTGGAACTGCGGCGCGGCCAGCCTGCCCGCAAGCTGCAGGCTTCCGGCCAGCGCGCCATGCACGTTCGCGATCTCGGGCGACAGCGCTTCGAGGAAAGCCAGGCTGCGCAGTTCCGCATCGACTGTGCCATGCAGCGCGCGATTCGCGCCGCTGACCGTGATGTCGCCATCGACATGGCCGCCGTCGCTCAACGCGCCGTGCAGGCGCACGTGCTGGTTCGCGCCCGTTGCTTCGGCGTTGGCGGTGATGCTGGACCACGCGAGCAGCGGGCGGCCCGGGTTCGAGGCGTAGGCGATGTGGCCTGCGCTTGCGGCAAGGCTGGCGTTGCCGTTGAGCGCGCCGTTGGCGGCGACGCTGAGTTGGCCCGTGCCCGAGATTTCGCCGCTGGCCTGCAACGGATCGGATCCCGATGCGAGCGTCGCCAGCAGTTGCAGCGGCAGGTGTCGCAGATCGTATTTCGCCGTCATCGCACCTTTCGCATCGCGGTTGGCGGAGAGGCACAGTTGCGGTGCGCCGGCGGTCAGGCAGAACTGCGACAGCGCCAGCGCGCCGTTCTGCCAGGTGATGTTGCTGGCTTGCTGCTGGCGCCACTTCGGCATGCCCTGTGGCGAAAGTTCGACGCCGCTCAGCGTGCCGGTCCAGCGTTTCGTCTTGTCCTGCCAGCTTCCCTGCAACGCGAGCGCGGCGCCCAGTTGTTTGCCGTGCGCGCTCAATTGCAGATGGTGCGAGCCGGCGTTGCCGCTGCCTTGCAACTGCACGCTGTCGAAGTCGAGGCCCGCGGCGTGCACACCGTGCAGCGCGAGATCGAGCTGGCCCCCGGGCTGGGCGAGGTTGGGGATCGCGGCGGTGAGTTGCAGCGCATTGATGCGGCGTGCGTCCACGTCCAGCCCGGTTCCCTGCAGCCGGCCCGCGACCGCAAGCTTCGGCCAGGCGCCCTTGACGGTGAATTGCCCGCGCAGGGCGCCGGTTGCGTTCGGCAGCCAGTCGCCCAGCGAGGCGATGTCGAGATCGACCGTCGCGTTGGTCTGCCGGCCGCCCGTGCCTTGCGCCTGGATCCGGCTGCCGCCCGCGACCAGCAGCAGCGAACCGTCCAGCAGGTTGCCGGGCACTATCCTGAGGTCGGCCTTGCTGCCGGCGATGCTGCGTCCGCGCAGGGTCCCGCCCGCTTTGTCCAGTTTCAGTGTGGCTTCGGGGCCCTGCGGAGTGAGCTTGCCTGCAGTGGCCAGCGTGAAATCCAGCGCGCCATCCCAGCCGGCGAGGAGCGCGCCGGGATCGAGTTTTCGTGCGACTGCATCGAGCTTCCAGCTGACCCGCGGCTGCAGCCCGATGCTGCCACGTGCGTTCAGACCGCCGTTCTTCTGGACCAGTTTCAGCGCGTTCAACCGGATCGCCTGCGGCGTGCCGGCGAGGTCGACGTCGAGGTTCGCGAGGCGATCGGGCGGTCCGATCGCCAGTGCGCCCTTCAGCGCGAAGCGCTCCGCGCTGCCTTCGACATGCACGCCGCCATGCGTCGCCAGCGGCTGGCCCGCGAGATCGGCGGGCAGTTGCACGTCGCGCCAGTCCACGTCGAGCGCTGCGGTCATGGGCTTGGCATCGAAATGCACGACGCCGGTGGCGCGGACGACGCCCGGCATCGCGGGCGAACGCAGGCGCAACGGATCGAGTGTCAGCGTCTTGCCGTCGTAAGCGAATTGCGCCGGATCGATCAGCGCGACATGGCCGTTGGCGATCACGCTGCCTTCGAGCTTCCCGCCGCGCTCATCGCCCGTGCCGCGCAGATCCAGTGCCAGTGTCTTCAGCGAAGCAGGCAGCGCCGGCAGCGCGCGCGCGTCGAACGTCGGCGCCTGCAGCCACAGCGTCCACGCGTGTCTGGCGTCCAGGGCCAGCGAGGCATCCAGCTTGAGGCGCACGGGTGCGGTCAGCGCCGCATTCAGGCGTGCCGTCTTGCCATCGGATTGTGTCGCGATGTCGCCGGTGTAGCGCACGCCGTCCTGCGTCCAGTCGATGCTGGCCTTGCCGTGGCCGGGATAGCCGCGCGCGATCGCCAGCGCGCCCTCGAGTTCGGCGTGGCCCGCGGGCGCGCGCAGCGTGAGTCGCTTGACCACAAGCTGCTCGCTGCTCCACTTGCCGGCCAGCACGAGGCTGTCGGCGGCGAAGGTGTGTTTGCCATCTTCGTTGACGGCGATGCGCGTGAGTTGCGTGTCATCCAGCACGATCGCAAGCGGCGGCTTCAGCGAAAAGGCGGATGACTGGCTGGATGGTTTCGAAGGCGCCAGATCGAGCGTGATGCCGTCGATGCGTGTGCGCGTGACGTGCAGCGTATGGCCCAGCAAGGCCCACGGGCGCAGATCGACGGTGGCGTGTGCAATCGCGATCTTCGTGCCGTCGCCGGTGTGATAACGCAGGCCCTCGATGGTGGTCGTGCCCGCAAGCGTGCCGCCCGCGCGGGCGTACGCGAATTGCCCGTGCATCAGCGCGACACCGCGGTCCAGTGCGAAACGCAAGCCCGACGGCGTGTACAGCAACCACGCCACCAGTGCGACCAGCACGACGATCAGCGCGCCAATGGCAGCGCCGATGCCGATCAGCCATTTGCGTGCGCGGGTCACAGGTCAGGTCCTATGACGATGTGCAGTTGCGCACCGTGGTAGTAGGGATCGTTGATCGGCACGCCGATATCGATGCGCACCATCCCGACCGGTGAGCGCCAGCGCAGGCCGAGGCCCGCACCAGTGCGCGCGTGGAAATCGGTGCCGTCGAACGCGTCGCCGGAATCGACGAACGCGGCGATGCCCCAGTCGCGGTTGAAGTAATGTTCGACGGTGGCGCTGCCGACCAGCAGCCGTTGGCCGCCGACCACCAGCCCGTAGTTGTTGCGCGGCCCGATCGCCTGATACGCGTAGCCGCGGATCGAGCGGTCGCCGCCCACGAAGAAGCGCAGTTCCGGCGGCAGCTTGCTGAAATCCGCGACGCTGGTGATGCCGGCGTTGCCGCGCAGGATCAGCCGGTCGTTGCGGCCGAGCGCGTGGATCCAGGTGACGTCGGCGAGCATCTGCGCGAAGCGCGTGTCGATGCCGGGGCCGGCCCGTGCGATCAGGTTGACCGAATAACCCTTGCGCACGAACAGTGGATTGTCCGCGACCTTTTTGGTCAGGCCGATTTCGGGGTAGATCAGGGTGCTGCTGCCGCGCTCGATGCCGGGGATATTGATGTTGCCGCGCGAATTGCCGACGGTGAAGGTGCCGGAGAGCAGGTGCACGCCGATGGTGCGCACCCATCCGTGCCAGTCGCGGGTTTCGTTGGCGGCGAGCGAGAACGTGCGCGACACCGAAGTCTTGGTGTTCTCGTCGCGGTAGCCGATGCCGAGGTTGAAAATGGCGTGATCGTGGCCGGGACGCGGAATGCCGTATACGACCTGCGCGGTTTTCAGGCGCTGCGCGATCAGCACTTGGTTGTCGAGCGTGTGGCCGCGGCTATTGATCCAGCGCCGCTTGATGCCGGCGCGCACGCCGGGGCCGGTGTCGGTGCCGACGAAGATGCCGGTGGTATAGACGGTGCGTTTGGCGGGCGCGACGACGACCTTCACCGGCACCACGTGATCCTTGGCCTTGGAAACTTCGGGTTCGACATCGACGATCGAGAAATAATCCGCGTCGTTCAGCGCCTGCTGCAGATCGAGCAGGCTCGACTGCGAATACCAGTCGCCGGATTCCCAGGGCACGTAGCGCTGCAGGAAGCCCGGACGGAACTGCGAGCCTTCGAACGTCACCGCGCCGAGCTTGTAGCGTTCGCCGACGCTGTAGTGCAGATGGATCGCGGCGCGGTTGTCGGCGCGCGTCACCTCGACCTTGTGCTCGGTCGCCTTGGCGTCCAGCCAGCCGGTTTCGAACAGGGCGCTGCCGATCGCGGCCTTGGAGGCCTCGTAGGTCGCATCGTCCATGCGTTCGCCCGCGCGCGGATGGAAGGCGCGCACCGCGCGGCGCACCGGCGGCAGTTTCAGCGCGATGTCCGGCACCTGCACGTCGAGCGTCGCGACCCTGGTGACGGGACCCGGCGCGACCTCGATGCTGACCACCCATGCGCCGCCCTGCTGCGCAAGCTGGCTGTCGACCCTGGCGTTGTAATAACCGTACGGTTGCAGCGCCTTGGCGGCCTGCTCGCGCGCGTCGTCGGCGAGCACGCGCGCCTGGGTGGCGCTGACGTCCTTGCGGTTCGCGTATTGACTCGCGGTCAGGTGCGCGCGCACGGCGTCGGCGAGTTCCTTGTCGGCGCCGCTGACGACGACCTTCAAGGTGTCGGCGCGCACGCCTTGCGCGCAAGCGAGCGCGAGCAGCGCCAGTACCAAGAGTGACCACGCGCGTGATCTTGCCAACATCGACGTCCCTGTCCTTTTTCCGCCCGCCTCCCGGGCGGGCGTGCCACTTTCTCTTGCGTCGCCAAGAGAAAGTGGCCAAAGAGAAGGCGACCCCGCGGACGCGCCCTTCGCACATCCATGTGCTGCGGGTCCGTTCGCGGCGCCGGGGTTCGCCGACGGCACGTCCATGTCCCGGCGGCGAACCGGCCCGCATCCTGCGGGCCATCCTTCGGACTTTTCCGTCGTCCGCTCGCCGCGTCCGAGGGGCCCCGATTGGCGCGCATGACTCGCCACATCCCTGTGGCTCGCCCTTCGGGCCGCCTGTGGCGTTCGCATCGGCAGTCCTGCCGATGCAGTCTGCGCGCAGCCCTGTCGAAGCTGATCTTGTGATCTCGCCACGAACGAGGCCACGGATGGCCGGCGTGAAAGCGACACACACCCGGCGCAATGGTTTGGGCTATTTTTGCCGAAACAAAAGTAGCCCGCTCGGCTGGAGCCGAACGGAATCAAGACAGGGATGTCGTTCTGTCCGCACAGCAATCGACAGGTCAAACCGGATCGGCACGCGTCGCGCCGCACCAATCCCTGCCTGCATGTGCGTCGTCCGTCCACATCGATCCTTGCGTGTCACGTCGCGGCGCTGCGGGCCTCGACCGGCTCTGCATGCGTGGCTTTCCTGTCCGCGGGCGTCGATTCCATCTGCGTCGCCGGCGCCGGCTTGTCGTGCGCGTAGTGTGCCACGAGCGCGCCGACCAGCGCGGACAGGTAGGGCACGGCTTGCGCGCCCAGGATCACCATCCACAACTGGCCCTCGATATAGCGCGAACCGAAGTCGAGCGCCATGCCGACGATCGCGAGGATCAGCGCGATCGACATCAGCAGTTCCTCGCGCACGGGACCCAGCGCGCCGGCCGCGCCGCCCGACAGGCGCCGGCTTTTCGCCGTGCGCACGAACGCGGTCTTCTGGTGGATCAAACCGTTCCAGATGCCGCGCGCGATCGCGTGCGACAGGCCCATGCTGGCGATCGACGCCATCAACGTGTCGCGCCAGCCGCACGGCACGCGCGCGCGGTACAGCACGATGCCGAATACGGCCTTGGCGACGAAGAAGCCCATCACCGGAATCAGGAACAGCCGCATCGGCAGGCTGAAGAGGGTGGGCGCGAGCAACATGCCCGCGGTCCAGCCCAGCGCCATCAGGGTGAACACCATGTGCAGCGCGTCGGCGAACCACGAGAACCAGCCGGTGAGGAAATGGAAGCGCTGGCCGGCGCTGAGCGGGCCCTTCTTCACCATCCAGTTCCAGCGGCCTTTCAATATCTGCATCGCGCCGAACGCCCAGCGGTAGCGCTGGCTCTTGTAGGCGCGGAAGTCGGCGGGCGTCAGGCCCTTGCCCATCAGTTCGTCGACATACACGGTTTCGTAGCCCGCGTGCATCAGGCGCAGGCCGAGCTCGGCGTCCTCGCAGATGGTCCATTCCGACCAGCCGCCGGTACCTTCCAGCGCCACGCGCCGCACCATCGTCATGGTGCCGTGCTGGATGATCGCGTTGCGTTCGTTGCGGTGGTGCATGCCGATCCGGAAGAAGCCGTCGAACTCCCAGTTGGTCATGCGCCGGAACGCGTTGGTCATGTAATCGCGGTGTGCCTGCGGGCATTGCACCACCGCGACGTTGCGGTCGTGGAAATAGCCGGTCAGCGCAGCCAGCCAATCCTTGCGCACCACGTAGTCCGCATCGACCACCGCGATGATGTCCGCGCGCGGATCGGTCTGCTTCAATCCGTAGTTGAGCGCGCCGGCCTTGAAGCCGGGCCACGGGTCGAGGTGGAAGAAGCGGAAGCGCTCGCCCAGTTCCGCGCAGCGCTGTTCGACCGGCTTCCACACCGCCTCGTCCCTGGTGTTGTTGTCGATCACCAGCACTTCGAAATTTCGGTAGTCGAGTTCGGCCAGCGAATCGAGCGTCGCGATCACCATGTCCGGCGGTTCGTTGTGGCAGGCGAGGTGGATCGACACGAACGGCTGTTGTTCCGGCGGGTCGGGTTCGAGCAGGCCGAAATGGCGCAGCCACTTCCTGCGCCACAGCACCTCGACGAATTCGAAGCCGTTGATCAGCAGGATCGCGAGGATCGCCAATTGCGCCGGGAACAGCACGATCAGCATGCCCCAGTCCACCACGTCGAGGTAGAACTGGAACGGCACCGTCGCCGACCACACGATCAGCGCGGCGGCGAGCTGGATCAGGCACAGGAACACGAAGCGTCCGGCCGGCTTGAAGCGCGCAAAGCGCCACGCGAACCACACCATCGGGATCAGCGCCAGCAGTCCGGACGCCAGCGCCTTCCACGGCCAGGTCGGATCTTCCAGCACCGGCCCGGTCATCGGGAACTTCATCTGGCGGTTGGCGTTGAACACGCCCCAGTACGCCTCGACGCCGCCCGAAACCTGCTGCTTCCACGGCTGGTCGATGGCTTCCATCACGTAGTAGTCGAGGTGCTGCGCGCGCGCGACCTGGAACCAGTCGCGCAGGAAGATCGCCTCGTTTTCGATGGACGGCCTGGCGAACTGGATGCGGTTGCCGTTCGACGGCCAGCCGACCTCGCCGATCACGATGCGCTTGTGCGGATAGAGCTGCTGCAGGCGCTGGTAATGCAGCAGCGCGGTGCCGATCGCGTCCTTGCGCGGCACGCCGTCCCAGTACGGCAGCAGGTGCACGGTGATGAAATCGACGTGCTGGACGAGCTCGGGGTATTTCTCCCAGATGGCCCAGGGTTCGGCGGTCGAAACCGGCTGGCGGACCGCGGCGCGCACGCGGTCGAGGTACGCCATCAGTTTTTCCGGCTTCATGTCGTTGCGCAGCAGCACCTCGTTGCCGACCTCGACGCGCTTGATGTCGGGCCAGCGCCGTGCCTGCGCGATCAGCGCATCGATCTCCTTCTCGTTGTTGTCGGTACGGCGATCCAGCCACGCGCCCGCCATCACGTCGAGGTGGTATTTCATCGCCAGGCGCGGGATCTCGGGGTACTGCAACACCGAGTACACGCGCACCCGGCGGGTGTGTTTGGCCATCAGCGCGAGGTCGGCATCGACATCCTGGTCGGTCGGGAAAGTGCCGTTCATCGGGCTTTGGTAGCGCTGGAACGGACTGTACGCGAAACCGGCGACCTGGCCGTCCCACGGCACCACGTTGGTCGGACGATCGGCCCCGGCCCACAGCACGAAGTTCAGCGCAGCCACCAGCAACGCCAGCAGCACCGCCGCCGCGAAAGCCGTTGCGCGGCGCGGTCGTGCGTCGATGGCGAGTGGCTGGTTCAAGGATCGTCCCGACTGGCCGGTGGCCGTACAAACCGCGTAGGGTAAGGGAACGGGCCTGAAGATTTTGCAAATTGAAGAGAGGGTTAGAATGAGGCGATGCCGGATTTCACGCTACACCAGGGCACAACGCCGCTGCTGATCAGCCTGCCGCACGACGGCACGGCGTTGCCGGCGGCCGTCTCCGCGCGGATCAGCGTGGTGGGCAAGCGGGTGCCGGACACCGACTGGCACGTGGGCAAGCTGTACGCGTTCGCGCGCGAACTCGGCGCGTCGGTGATCGCGCCGCGCTGGTCGCGTTACGTCGCGGACCTGAACCGCGACCCTGAAGGCCACGCGCTGTATCCCGGCCGCAGCGAGACCGCGCTGGTGCCGGTCACGACCTTCGCGGGCGAACCGATCTACGCGGCCGGCGACGAGCCGGGCGCAAGGGAAATCGCGTTGCGCAAGGCGATGTACTGGCAGCCGTACCACGATGCGCTGGCGGGCGAGCTGGCGCGGATGCGCGCATTGCACGCGCGCGTGGTGCTGTGGGACGGGCATTCGATCAGGAGCCGCGTGCCGCTGTTCTTCGACGGACAGTTGCCGGATTTCAATCTTGGCACCGCCGCCGGCGCGAGTTGCTCGCACGCCTTGCAGGGACTGTTGACCGACGTCCTGCGCGAACACGCCGACGGCGCCACCGGCCGCTACAGCCACGTCGTCAACGGCCGCTTCAAGGGCGGCTACATCACGCGCCACTACGGCCAGCCGGCAGCCGGCGTCGAAGCGGTGCAACTGGAACTCGCCCAGTGCACCTACATGGACGAGGACAGTTTCGAATACCTGCCCGAGCGTGCTGCGCCGGTGCAGGCCGTGATTGGCGCGCTGCTGCAGACCTGCCTGGATTACGCCGCTGGTTGATAATTCACGATGGGGTGTGCCGCCCGGATGGAGCAAAACCGAGCGCGCTCGACAGAACCAGCGCGAGCCCGCCCAGCACCACGAACACGCTCCAGAACGGCTCGCGCATGTACGCGAGCGAGATCACGCCGGTCAGCAGGTAGAAGGCGCCAACGAGTCCGGACGCGAACAGCGCGCTCCGTATCCCACGGATGGCCTTCCATGCGGCCCAGATCACGATCACGCCAAAAACCAGCATGCAGCCGCCGCAGAAATACCACACGAGGTAGATCAGCTTGTCCGTGTGCGCATCGAGCGGCAGCGATGCAAGGCCGGCATCGAGCGCCTTGCGGCCCCCGAAACTGTGGCCGAATCCGCCGAGGCCGATCAGCAGACCCGTCAAAGCCAGCAACGCCGAAACCGATTTGCGAAGCATGGTCGTTCTCCTTCCGGTGTTCGGGGGGAACCATCGTTTGCGTTGCCGAGCGTTCAGCTCGTCTCGCCGTACCGTTCGAATGGAATACGATACCCGGTCCACGGCTTCGTGGCGCCAAGGCGAACGGCCATGCAGCACGGGCGGCCCGCCGCAAGGGCTCAATGTGCGGTAGCCTGTCACCGCAAGACGGGCCGGAGGGCGAACGATGAGCGATCACGATCCGGGCGCCGCGGCATCGCGGCGGGAAGCCGATGAACCGGCGCGCTACACGCCCGACGGTTACCGCTCTGGAATCATCACCGCGATTTCGGTGCTGGTCGGTTTTTCGCTCGCCTTCCTGCGTTTCTGGGGCTTCGAGGCGCCGGGCGAGTGGTCGTGGCGGTTCGCGGCGTCCACCACGTTGATGGTGGTCTCGGTGCTGATGCAACTGGTCGCGCTGTTCCGTTCGTTGCAGGTCGAGGACCACGAGATTCCGCATTACCGCGCGACGGTCCGCTGGTTCGTGTGGGGCGTGGTGGTGATGGTGGTCGGACTGGTGTTCGCGGCCGCGGAGATGTCGCTGGGCACCAAGGGGCCCAGCGTGTTCTGATCGACGAACGCGTGCAGGGGATACTCAGCGGTTTCCGATCCGCGCGATGCACTTCAGTTCGATCGCGATCGGCGTCGGCAGCGCGGTGATCCCGAGCGTGGTGCGGCAGGGCGCGGATGCCGGATCGGGAAAATATTCCGTCCACACCGCGTTGTAGGCCTTGAAGTCGCGCGCCATGTCGGTGAGGAACACGGTCACGTCCACCAGATCTTCCCAGCGTGCGCCGCTGGCTTCCAGTACTGCGCGTACGTTGGCGAAAACCTGGCGCGCCTGCGCCGCGATGTCGTGGTCGATGAGCCTGCCGCTCGCGTCGTGCACGTTGCCGGGGATCGCATCGCTGCCCGGCGTGCGCGGCCCGATGCCGGAGAGGAACAGCAGATCGCCGACGCGGCGCGCATGCGGATACGCGCCGACCGGCACGGGCGCGGAAGAAGTCCGGATCGTGTCGTTCATGGCTGGGCGGGTGTCGATGGGCAGGACGCCGATGGGCAAGCCGCGCGCGCCGACGCGGGCGGCAACGCGGACAATACCGGAGGGTCGCCCGACGTGCGGGACACCGCAATCGTGGTGGTGCCGATCCGCTCGCCGCGCTCACCGCTGATGACCAGCCGGTAACGCTGGCCGGGACGCAGGTAGAGCTGGCCGATCGGGATGCTGTAGTCGCCCCGCGTGATCTTGACGTCGTCGATGGTCATCAGCGACACCGGATCCAGCACCATGCGGTCGGCGGGAATCGCGTCGTCGCCCTCGTCGGCATAAAACGCCGAGACCAGGCAGGGCCAGTGGTTCTGGCAGACGGCGCCATTGACGAGGTACGGGACGCGCGCGCCCCACAACCCGGCCCAGGTCGGACGGCCGCTGGCGAAGCGTTCTTCGGGGAAGATCACGCTGACGTCGTAGCCGGGCCTGAGCGACCACGGCTTGCCGTCCTTGTCCACGAACACGATGGGCTGGTCCGGGTGCACGGCGCCGGTGATGGCGTCGTAATCCGGGTGATCCATCGAGCGGTCCAGGTGCGGGATCAGGACGGTCTGTTCCACCGATAGCGGATTGATGCCGGAGTCCTTGATGAAGTGTTCGGCCATCGATTGCGCGCCGAGGAACTGGCCGGTTTTCTGGATGTGCCCATAACCCGCATTGACGACCAGCTTCGCATGCGGATCGTCTTTCAGGATCTTCCACAGGTGCTCGGCCTGCTGCGCTTCGCGCGCATCCCCCGTGCGGTCGGGATCGGCCTCGTAGGCGACCACCTTGTAGCCCAGCTTCAACGCGGTGCGCACCATTTCCGCATAGATCGGCTCGCGCGTGTAAAAGCCGCTTTGGGCAATGGGATAGCCGCGCTTGTTGAGCGCGGGGATGTCGGGCGCATACAGGGTCTCCACCGCGAACACGTTGAAACCTTCCTCGCGCAGCGGCTTCAGCAGGCGCACCGTCAGCGTGCGCGTCAGCGCGATGTTGTGCGCCTCGTTGAGGAACACCACGCGGTATTTTTTCGCGAGTTGCGGAATGTAGTCGAGCGCCGGCACCGGATGCCAGCCGGGTTGCGAGAGCGGCGAGGGGTTGTCGTCGCGCAACGGTTTCTGGTCGATGGAGAAACTGAGTTCGGCATCCTTGTAGTCGCCGAGGAAGGTCTGATACCAGGACAGGTATTGACCGAAAATCGCACGAAAAGCGGGCTTGCCATCCGCCGCATAGGCGCGTCGCATCACCTGGTACTGCGCCAGCAGACCTTTCAGATCGTGCGCGCGCTTCATGATCGCGTCCGACTTGTCCATCGCTTCGATCTGCTGTTCGCGCCATGTCGCTGGCGCATGCGCGGGCGCCGCCGCGGCGAATCCGGCCAGCAGCAGCGCGGCGAGGCAGAAGGTGCGCAGACGGACCATGGCGTTCATGCGGTTCCGCGGGATGATGGAACGTTACCCGGATTCCGGCCCGGATGGTTCGTTGCGGGGCGAAACGTTCATGCCGGCGACGGAGTCAGCCGCGCCAGCGCCTGCGAGTAACCGGCTTCGAGGGCTTCGAACCGTGGCACGGTTATCCCGAGTTCGTGGATGCGGCCGTCCGACAGTCCGTAGCACCAGCCGTGCACGGTGAGCGGCTGGCCGCGGTCCCACGCGTCGCGCACGATGGTGGTGTGGCAGGCGTTGGCGACCTGCTCGATCACGTTGAGTTCGCACAGGCGGTCGTGGCGTTGCGCGGGCGGCACCGCGTCGACCAGCGCGCGGTGGCGTTCCAGCGTGTCGCCGATGTAGCGCAGCCAGTTGTCGATCAGGCCCAGCCGGTCGCCCTTGAGCGCCGCGCCGACGCCGCCACAGCCGTAATGGCCGGTGATCATGATGTGCTCGACCTTCAGCACGTCCACCGCGAACTGCATCACCGACAGGCAATTCATGTCCGAATGCAGCACGAGGTTGGAGATGTTCCGGTGCACGAACACCTCGCCGGGGTCGATGCCCAGGATCTGGTTGGCCGGCACGCGCGAATCCGAGCAGCCGATCCAGAGGTACTTCGGCGTCTGCTGTTTCGACAGGCGTTCGAAGAAGTGGGGATCCTGCGCGCGAATCGCTGCCGACCAGCGGCGGTTGTTTTCGAGCAGTTCCTGGGGTGAAGGCATGCGAAGTCGCTCACTACGTTCGCTGTGAAGGATAAATGGTAAAGGATGAAGTCGCTCACTGCGTTCGCTGTGAAGAGTAAAAGCCACAGCGCACGACTGGGCGGCACGACTTTACCCTTTACTCTTTACAGCGCCGCAGGCGCGACTTCCAGCGAGCGCAGCGAGCGACTTACCTTGCAATGCAGACGTTCTTGGGCTCGGTGAAGAAGCGCAGCGCGTCCACGCCGCCCTCGCGGCCCATGCCGGAATGCTTGACGCCGCCGAACGGCGTGCGCAGGTCGCGCAGCATCCAGCAGTTGACCCACACGATCCCGAACTCGATGCGCGCGGCCACGCGCTGCGCGCGCGCAAGGTCGCGCGTCCACAGTGAGGCGGCGAGGCCGTAGTCGGTGCCGTTGGCGATCGCGATGGCCTCGTCCTCCGAATCGAACGGGATCAGCGTCACCACCGGGCCGAAGATTTCCTCGCGGTTGGTCGCGCAGTCCTGCGGCAGGCCTTCGATCACGGTGGGCGCGACGAACCAGCCGTCGGCGCAGCGACCTGGGACTTTCACCGCATCGCCGCCGCACAGGATCTTCCCGCCTTCTTTCCGTGCGCGCGCGATGCACGACTTCACCTTCTCGAAATGCGGCTGCGACACCAGCGCGCCGAGGTCGGATGATTCGTCGTCGGGATCGCCCACGCGCAGCGACTTCACCTTGCCGAGGTAGCGCTGCTTGAAGTCGGCGTAGATTGAACGCTCGATGAGCAAACGCGATCCGCACAGGCAGATTTCGCCTTGGTTGGAAAAACCCGAGCGCACGATGGTGTCGAGGTTTACGTCGGAAAGATCGGCATCCGCGAACACGATGGCCGGGTTCTTGCCGCCCATTTCCAGCGACACCTTCTTGAATTGCCTGGCCGCGGCCTCGGCGATGAACGCGCCGGTGCGCGTCGAGCCGGTGAACGACACGGCCTTGATCTTGGGATGTTCGACGATGGCCTGGCCGACTTTGGGACCCAGCCCGTGCACGATGTTCAGCACGCCGGGCGGCAAGCCGCACTCGATCGCGAGTTCAGACAAACGAAACGCCGTGAACGGCGTGATCTCGCTCGGTTTCGCGACGACCGTATTGCCGGCCGCGAGCGCCGGCGCGATCTTCCAGGTGAAGAGATAGAGCGGCAGGTTCCACGGCGAAATGCAGCCGACCACGCCCAGCGGCTGGCGCAAGGTGACGTTGATCGCGCGCGCATCGACGTGCGATTCGCCCGGCCATTGCGTGATCGCTTCGGCGAAGAAGCGCAGGTTGGCGACCGCGCGGGGAATGTCCACGCTGCGTGCGAGCTTCACCGGCTTGCCGGAATCGCGCGATTCCTCGCACGCGAGTTCGTCGAACCGTGCCTCGACCGCATCCGCAAGCCGATGCAAAAGCTTCGCGCGTTCGCCCGCCGCGAGCGCCGCCCATGCCGGCGCCGCGCGTCCGGCCGCCGCGACCGCGGCTTCCACGTCGCGTGCATCGGAATCGGGACAATGCGCATACGCCTTGCCGGTCGCGGGCTCGAACACGTCGAGATACGCGCCGCCTGCAGGCGCGGCGAGCTTGCCGTCGATCAGGTTTGCCAGCTTGAGCATTCCGCAAGCTTACCGCAGCGGGTCCCGCGGACGCGGCGCGTTCACTCCCATTCGCCGATCCGGCCCATGCGGATGCGGTTGGCGAACAGCGAAAACGCGAGCTTGGCGGCGAGGCCCTGCGACCGCTGCAGCCACGGCGGCAGGAATTTCGGCGGCGCGAGCGCGCCGTCGGCGAAGCAGGGACCGAGCGCGAGCGCGTCGTCCAGCGCCAGCTTGCCCGCGAACAGGTGCTGCATCAGGTCCAGCCGCCGCCGCTTGAAGGCCCAGCGGAAGAACGTGTGCACGGTGAGCAGGCCGGCGAGGTACACGTTGTCCTTGGTGAAGGCCGCGCCGCCGGTGACCGGCACGCCGCGGAACACGCGCTGGGTGGAGAAGAAGCTGTCGGCCTCGTTCTGGCCGTGCGCGCGGAACCAGCGGTAGACCTCGATGAAGTCCGCCCCGCCCAGCGCCATGTCGATGGCCATGATGCGCAGGCTGATCCGCTGCAGGCGCGCGATGTCGATCGAGCCGGACATCAGTTCCGCGAACACCGCAAGCCCTTCCTGGGTGGCGGTCGCGCGCGGCGCGGTGCGCGCCAGCGATTTCAGCACCGGCTGCGCGCGACCGTTGAGCGCGGTCAGGGTGTGCACGAACGCTTCGTGAGCGAGCAGTTGCGAGCGGTCGTATTCTGAAAAGCAGGTCGCGCCGCGCAGGCGGATGCGGGTCGCGCCGGCGGCCGCCTTGGCGGTGAGTTCGGGGTCGATTTCGACCCGCACCACGCCGTCGCCGAAAAACGCATCGACCTCGGCCTGCACTTCGCCTTGCAGCGTCTCGGCGGGAATGCAGTATTCGGCTTCCGGCAGCGGGGCGCCGTTGTCCATCTCGCTGGCGATTTGCAGGAACCAGCGTGCGGCGTCGAGGTTGGTCTGGCCGCCGCCGGGCAGGGCGTCGCCGGGTTTGCCGTACAGTTCGACCGACGGCGCGGTGACGCCCGCCGTGCCGACCGCTTCCAGCATGCGCGCGGCGGTCTGCCACGAGGCCGCGCTGCGCGCGAGCCAGGCCCCGAGCGGATGCGCCGTGTCGGCCGCAGACGCAATCGCCGCGAGTTCGGCGCGCTGCGCGGAAAGATCCGGTGCGCGGTAGTCGAGGCGCGGCAGGATTTCGCGGCCGCGCTGCAGGTCTTCCAGGAAGCGCCGCTCGACCCTGGCCGGCCACGCCACGGTGGACAAGACGCGGATGCCGCGCACCGCTTCGACCAGCCGCCGGTCGAGCTCGGCGCAGCGTTGCAGGTCGTCGGAAAGCGCGGCGGCGCGCATGGCCGGGCCGCTACTCGCGTTCCTGCCAGTCGCGGCGGCGTTGCGGACGGATCGGTTCGTGGCTGCCGCGCAGGCGATCGGCGAAGCGCACGGCCTGTTCCTCGCGCTGGTCGCGCAGTTTTTGGTAATGCCGCCAGCGCTCGTGGTCGAGCTCGCCGGCGTCCAGGGCCTCGCGCACCGCGCAGCCGGGCTCGTTGCCGTGGCTGCAGTCGGCGAAGCGGCATTGCTCGGTCAGCGCATCGATGTCGTCAAACAGCCCGAGCTCCTCGTCGCCCGTCAGCTTCAGTTCGCGCATGCCGGGGGTGTCGATCAGGCAGGCGCCGCAAGGCAGCGCGAGCAGCGCGCGATGCGTGGTGGTATGGCGGCCGTGATCGTCGCCGGTGCGGGTCGCGGCGGTGGCCATGCGGTCTTCGCCCAGCAGCGTGTTGGTGAGGGTGGACTTGCCGGCGCCAGACGAGCCGACCAGCGCGGCGGTGACGCCGGGCGCGAGATGCGGGGCGAGCGCCGCCACGCTGGCCGCGTCCTTGCCGTTGATCGCGAGTACGGGCGTGTCCGCGGGCAGGCGTTCGCGCAGCGCCGCCAGCGCCGCGTCGGCTTCCGCGTCATCCACCTTGTCGCGCTTGGTCAGCACCACCACCGCGCGCGCGCCGGAGCCTTCGATCAGCGCGAGGTAGCGTTCGATGCGCGCGGCGTTGAAATCGCCGTCGAGCCCGGTCAGCACCAGCACGAGGTCGAGGTTGGTCGCGATGATCTGGCGTGCATAGCGTTCGCCCGCCGCCGCGCGTTCGAGTGTGCCGCGCCGCGGCAGCACTTCCACGATGTGCGGTGGCGTGCCGGCCTCGACGATCACGAAATCGCCGACCGCGGGACGCTCGGCGGGGTCGAGGTTGCGTTTCAGGAACCTGGGCGCGGGTTGCGCATTGAAGGCGTGTTCGCCGTCGTGGACTTCGTAGCCCGCGCGGTGCTGGGCCGAGACGCGCGCCAGCGATTGCCCGGCGGAAAGCGCCGGAAGCTTGCCCTGCCAGCCGATGCGTTGCATGGCGGACGCCGAATGCGAAGAGGCGGGTTTCATGGCGTGGAATCGCCGGACCGGAAGGATTGAAGGTATTTCCGCACACCGTAATCGCCGCTAGGATGCCCGATCCCAAGGACGTTTGCAGCCATGCGCCCCTCCGCCATTCAGCCCAGCTTGCACCTTGCCGAAGTCCGTTACGAGATCCGCGGCGCGCTCGCGCGCCATGCCCGCGCGCTGGAAGCCGCCGGCCACGACGTGCTGAAGCTCAACATCGGCAATCCCGGCCGGTTCGGGTTCCGCGCGCCTGCGCACCTCACCGCGGCGATTACCGCGCACCTCGCGGACAGCGATGCCTATTGCCACGAACAAGGCCTGGAATCGGCGCGCGCGGCGATCCTGGCGCAGCAACGCGCGCGCGGCGTGGACGCGGACGGCATCGAGCGGGTGTTCATCGGCAACGGCGTCAGCGAGCTGATCGACCTGTCGCTGCGCGCGATGCTGAATCCCGGCGACGAGGTGTTGTTGCCGGCGCCGGACTATCCGCTGTGGAGCGCCGCGACCATCCTCAACGACGGCACGCCGCGCTACTACGCGTGCCGGGCCGCGCGCGCGCACCTGCCCGATCCGGACGAAATCGAATCCCTGTGCGGTCCGCGCACCCGCGCGATCGTGCTGATCAATCCCAACAATCCGACCGGCGCGTGCTATCCGCGTGCGTTGCTGGAGCGCATCGCCGGGATCGCTGCGCTCCGCGGCCTGCTGCTGTTCTCCGACGAAATCTACGACCACGTCCGTTACGACGACGCGCCGTTCACGCCGCTGGCGTCGCTGACCGGCGGGCTTCCGTGCGTGACCTTCGCCGGCTTGTCCAAGGTGCACCGCGCGTGCGGCTTCCGGATCGGCTGGGCCACGCTGTCGGGACGCGGCGAACACGTCGAGGCGTACCGCGATGCGTTGCAGTTGCTGGCGGCGCTGCGCCTGTGCGCCAACGTGCCCGCGCAGTGGGCGATCGAACCCGCGCTGGCCGGCCTCGACACGATTTCCGTGCTGACCGCGCCGGGTGGCCGCTTGCACGAGGCGCGCCGCGCCGTGCTGGAAGGCGTCGCGCGCAGCCGCTTCCTCGAATGCGTGGCGCCCGAAGGCGCGCTGTACGCCTTCCCGGCGGTGCGCGCCGGTGTGCTGCCGGATTTCGACGACAACGAATTCGCGCTGCGTTTGCTGGACGAGGAACACGCGCTGGTGGTGCCGGGTTCCAGCTTCAACCTCGCGGACAGCCGCCACTTCCGCATCACGCTGCTGCCGGAACCCGCGCAGATCGCCGACGTGTTTGCGCGCATCGAACGCGTGCTGGGGCGGATGGCTGAAGAGCAACCCACGGCCCGAGTGGCGTGATGTTCTCCCCTCTCCCCATGGGAGAGGCGGCGCGAAGCGCCGAGCGCGTAGCGCTGGGGTGAGGGTACGAGTCTCGCGATGAGCACATTTCTTGCGCTGGGCGATTCCTACACCATCGGCGAAGGCGTCGCGCCCGGCGACCGCTGGCCGGCGCAACTGACGGCGCGGCTGCGCGAGCAAGGCATCGACGTCGCCGATCCGGTGATCTTGGCCGCCACCGGCTGGACGACAGACGAGTTGTCCGCCGCGATGGATGCGGCGACGTTCGATCCGCCTTACGATCTGGTCACGTTGCTGATCGGCGTCAACAACCAGTATCGGCGGCGGTCGCTCGACGAATACCGCGCGCAGTTCCATGCATTGCTGCAACGCGCGGTGGCGCTGGCGGGCGGCCATGCCGCGCACCTCATCGTGGCGTCGATTCCGGATTGGGGCGTCACGCCATTCGCAGCGCGCGAAGGTCGCGATGCAGCGGTGGTTGCCCGCGAGATCGACGGCTTCAATGCAGCCGCGTGTTCCGAGACCGACAAGACGGGCGCGCATTGGGTGGATGTCGCCACGATTTCGCGTACACCCGAATCCCGCGGCGAACTGGTCGCCGATGGCCTGCATCCTTCCGGCGCGCAATACACACGCTGGGTCGACGCGATCCTGCCGGCCGCGCGGGCCGTCCTGCAGGAGGGTTGACGCGAGCGCGCCGCTATCATGCGCGTCTTGCTTCGACGCGCTGCAAGGAAACAAGCTTGAGCAAGCTGCCCCAACCCAACGCGCTGGCCTGGTTGGCCGTGTCCGTGCTGGTGATCGTGCTGGATCAGATCACCAAGTTCGTGGTGCGCGAGACGTTGGTGCCGTACATGCCGCACCAGGTGATCCCGCACGTGCTGAACTGGACGCTGGCGTTCAACCGCGGTGCGGCTTTCAATTTCCTCTCCGATTCGTCGGGCTGGCAGACGTGGCTGTTCGGCATCCTCGCGGTGGTGGTGTGCATCGGCCTGGGTGTGTGGCTGGCCCGCACGCCGCGCCGCGACTGGCGCACCGCGTTGCCGGTGGCGCTGATCATCGGCGGTGCGCTGGGCAACCTGATCGATCGCTTGATCCACGGCCAGGTCACCGATTTCATCCAGGTGTATTGGCGCACCTGGTCGTACCCCGCGTTCAACGTGGCGGATTCGGCGATCACGGTGGGCGCGGTGCTGCTGATCGCCTTCGGGTTGTTCGCTAGACACACGGACGCTACGCCGCAACAATAGGCGGCTGTCGTGCCTGCGTGACCAATGCCCGCGGCACGGGACGGCGGCCTGCGCCGCTGCCGGCATATCCCAAAGTCATGAGGCTCCTGCATGAATTTCCACGAATATCAGGCCAAGCAACTGTTTGCCGAATTCGGCATCGCGGTGCCGCCGGGCAAGGTCGCATCGACGCCCGTCGAAGCGGTCGAAGCCGCGCGTGCGCTGGGCGGCGAGCAGTGGATGGTGAAGGCGCAGATCCATGCGGGCGGCCGCGGCAAGGCCGGCGGCGTGAAGTTCTGCGACTCGCTGGACAAGGTGAAGGCTGCGGCCGAAGGCATGCTCGGCAAGCACATGGCGACCTATCAGTCGGGCGGCCGCGCGCTGCCGGTGAACTTGGTGCTGGTCACCGAAGCGACCGACATCGCGAAAGAGCTGTACCTCTCGACGCTGGTCGATCGTGGTACGAAAGCGATCACCTTCATCGCCTCGGCGCGCGGCGGTGTGGACATCGAACAGGTGGCGCGCGAAACGCCGGATGAAATCCACACCGTCACGGTGAACTTCACCGAAAGCCTGCAGCCGTACCAGTGCCGCGAGCTCGGCTTCGCGCTGGGCCTCAACGCCAAGCAGGTCAACCAGCTCTCGAAGATCATGCTGGGCCTGTACAAGCTGTTCAACGCCAAGGATCTGTCGCTGGTCGAACTGAATCCGCTCGCGATCGTCGCGTCCGGCGACCTGATGGCGCTGGACGGCAAGGTCAATTCCGACGACAACGCCGAGTTCCGTCATCCTGAACTCGCCGCGATGCGCGACGTGTCGCAGGAAGACAAGGCCGAGGCCGAAGCCGCGGCCGAGCACCTCAATTACGTGACGATGGACGGCAACATCGGCTGCATGGTCAACGGCGCGGGCCTCGCGATGGCGACCATGGACGTGATCAAGCTGGCCGGCGGCGAACCCGCCAACTTCCTCGACGTCGGCGGCGGCGCGACGAAGGAGCGCGTCACCGCGGCGTTCAAGCTGATCCTGTCATCGGACAAGGTGCGCTGCATCCTCGTCAACATCTTCGGCGGCATCGTGCGCTGCGATTTGATTGCCGAGGGCATCATCGCGGCGGTGAAGGAAGTGGGCCTGACGATTCCGGTGGTGGTGCGGCTCGAAGGCACCAACGTCGAGAAGGGCCGCGAGCTGCTGAGCAACTCGGGCCTCAAGATCACGCCGGCCAACGATTTGAACGACGCGGCGCAGAAAGCCGTTGCGGCCGCCAAGGCTGCCTGATGCTCGGGAACGCGGCGAAGACGAGCTTTTCCAGCCCCCTTGAGTCAAGGGGGCGGCATCGCCGCGCAGCGGCGATGCGGGGGTTGTGGAGGCATGCCGTCCTGCGTGTTGCGTAGCAACGCGCAGCGGTATCCGAAGCTACCGGTCCACACGATTACCAGGGATTCCATCGAAATGTCCGTATTGGTCAACAAGAACACCAAGGTCATCTGCCAGGGCTTCACCGGCCAGCAGGGCACCTTCCATTCGCAGCAGGCGCTGGATTACGGCACCAAACTGGTCGGCGGCGTCACGCCGGGCAAGGGCGGCACCGAGCACATCGGCTTGCCGGTCTACAACACCGTGCGCGAAGCCGTGGACGACACCGGCGCCGACGCCTCGGTGATCTTCGTGCCGCCGCCGTTCGCGGCCGACGCGATCCTGGAAGCCGCGGCGGGCGGCATCCGCGTGATCGTCGCGATCACCGAAGGCATCCCGGTGCTCGACATGCTGCGCGTGAAGAACGTGCTGAAGGATTACCCCGACACCGTGCTGATCGGCCCGAACTGCCCCGGCATCATCACGCCCGGCGAGTGCAAGATCGGCATCATGCCCGGCCACATCCACCAGCCCGGCAAGGTCGCGATCGTGTCGCGCTCGGGCACGCTCACCTACGAAGCCGTGTTCCAGACCACCAACGTGGGCCTCGGCCAATCCACGGTGATCGGCATCGGCGGCGACCCGATCAACGGCATGAGCTTCGTCGATTGCCTGAAGCTGTTCCAGGCGGACCCGCAGACCGAAGGCATCATCATGGTCGGCGAGATCGGCGGCAGCGCTGAGGAAGAAGCGGCGGAGTTCATCGAGGAACACGTCAGCAAGCCGGTGGTCGCATTCATCGCCGGTGCCACCGCTCCGCCCGGCAAGCGCATGGGCCACGCCGGCGCGATCGTCTCCGGCGGCAAGGGCACCGCCGCGGGCAAGTTCGCGGCGCTGGAGAAAGCCGGCGTCACGACGGTCCACTCGCCGGCCGACCTCGGTGCTACGCTGGCAAGCAAGATGTAGGAGCGGCGGCAGCCGCGATCACGGTTCTGTCGGCCGTGGATGGTGGCTTCAGTCGGGCCTTCCGGCCCTCCTACAATAACAAGGCCGCGATCCGTCGCGGCCTTTGTCTATCCGGAAACACTCATGGCCATCTTGCGATTGGCGCTGGCGCAGTTCGATTTCCCGGTCGGCGCGATTGCGGCCAACGCCGATCGCGTGCGCGCGCTGATGCGCGAGGCGCGCGCTGGCGGCGCCAACCTGCTGGTGTGCCCGGAACTCGCATTGAGCGGCTATCCGCCGGAAGACCTGCTGCTGCGGCCGAGTTTCCTGGCCGCCTGTCAATCGGAAATGGATCGCCTCGCGGCGGAAAGCGATGGCGTCGCCGCGCTGGTCGGTTTTCCGCACAGCGAGGGCGTGGTGTACAACGCGGCCGCGTGGTTGCGCGACGGACGCGTCGCGCAGGTGGCGCACAAATGCGTGTTGCCCAACTATGGCGTGTTCGACGACAAGCGCTGGTTCGAACCCGGCCACGCGGCGGCCGTGACCATGCTCGACGGCGTGCGCGTGGGCGTGTTGATCTGCGAGGACGTGTGGCAGCCGGAACCCGCGGCGGCCGCGGCGCGCGCGGGCGCGGAATTGATCGTCGTGATCAACGCCTCGCCGTTCGACACGGCCAAGCAGCTGCAACGCGAAGCAGTACTTGCCACGCGTGCGAAGGAAACCGGTTGCGCCATGGCCTACGTCAACATGGTCGGTGGCCAGGACGACGTGGTTTACGACGGCGCGTCCTTGCTGGTGAACGGCGACGGCGCCACCGCGGCGCGGGCGCCGGCATTCGTCGATGTGTTGCTGTGGGCGGAATTCGATTCCGCTTCGCGCAAGTGGACAGCGCGCGACTGGCCGGTCGCCGCCGATGGCTCATCCGAAGCCACGCTGTACGCCGCACTCGTACGCGGCGTGCGCGACTATGTTCGCAAGAACGGTTTCGATGGCGTGCTGCTGGGCTTGTCCGGCGGCATCGATTCGGCGCTGACGCTGGCGATCGCGGTGGACGCGCTGGGCGCGGACAAGGTCGGCGCGGTGATGTTGCCGTCGCGCTACACGTCGGAGCTTTCATTGCGCGAAGCGCACGCGCAGGCGCAAACGCTGGGCGTCGAATACTTCGACCTGCCCATCGGCGCGACGGTCGATGCGGCCGCCGCGACGCTGGCGCCAGCCTGCGGCGAACTCGCCGACCTCACCGCGCAAAACCTGCAGGCGCGCGCCCGCGGCGTGTTGCTGATGGCGCTGTCCAACCAGACCGGCAAATTGTTGCTGACCACCGGCAACAAGAGCGAGATGGCGGTTGGCTACGCCACGCTGTACGGCGACATGTGCGGCGGCTACGCGCCGCTGAAGGACGTGTACAAGATGCAGGTGTATGCGCTCGCGAAGTGGCGGAACGGAGCCGGGAATGGGGAATCGGGAATCGTAAATCGTGAAGCACGGCAGCCGGTGTCCGAGCGTTCCGCGCGGAGCGCGGACGCCGGCACGATTCCCGATTCCCGATTCCCGATTCCCGTGGCAGTGATCGAACGCGCGCCTTCGGCGGAACTTCGCGCCGATCAGACCGACCAGGATTCGCTGCCGCCCTACGACGTGCTGGACGGCATCCTGCAACGCTGCATCGAAGGCGCCGAGTCGCAAGCCGAGATCGTCGCGGCCGGTTATGACGCGGAAGACGTGCAACGCGTGGTGCGGATGCTGTACGCCAGCGAATTCAAGCGCCGCCAGGCCGCACCCGGGCCGCGCGTGTCAAGCTGCGCCTTCGGACGCGAACGGCGGTATCCCATCTCGAACGCGTGGCGCTGATGCTGCGGGCGCAACCGCGTAAAGGTCAATGCTCGCTGGTCAGCGGAATCAGCCGGTACGCCCAGGACCGGAACTTCGGCCACTTGTTCGGGTTGCGCAGGTACGGGTGATCCGGGTAGTTGAGCTTCAGCACCTGGGTCGCCTGGTCGGCCAGTTGCTGCTGGCCGAGCAGGTGATAGCTCTTGGCCATCACCGCCAGCGCGTCGGCCACTTCGGGCGCGCGCTGGTAATGCTCGACGATGTATTTCGCGCGATCGGCGGCCGCGACGTAGGCGTGCCGCTTCAGGTAGAACTCGGCGACGTTCAATTCCGACTGTGCGAGCTGGTTGCGCAGGTAGATCATGCGCTGGCGCGCATCGGCGGCGTAGCGCGTGTCCGGGAAACGCGCGATCAGGGTGTTGAAATCATCGAACGACTGCAGCGCGTAGCCCTGGTCGAAGCGCGACGGACTGATCCCGGCGAGCTTCTGCACCCCGGTCTCGGTGCGGTCGAAATTGATCAGCCCGCGCAGGTAGTACGCGTACGCAATATGCTTCTGTGTCGGATAGGTCTTGATGAATTCGTTGATGGTGGAATACGCCTCGTCCTGCTTGCCGTCCTTGTATTGGGCGTAGGCCAGTTCGATCTGCGACTGCTCGTTGTAGGCGCCGTACGGGAAGCGCGAGATCAGCTTCTGGTACACCGTCTGGGCCGAACTCCAGTTGCCGTCTTCCGACAGGTTGTGCGCGCGCTGGTACAACTGTTCGACGGTCATGGTGTCGAGCGTGTCGCGCTTGTTCTTGTGGAACAGCGAGCAGGCGCAGAGCGCCAGCAGCAGCGGCACGAGCAGGGCGATCTTCAGCAGCGGAAGGGAACGGCGGGATGGCATCGGCAGGGTCTTTGCGAACACGAACGGGCATGATAGCGGAATCCACATCGTTCAATCCGGAGGCCGGCTGGCGTGGCTGAACGACAATTCCGCAGCGAAGTTCCCGCCGATCTGGCCGGGCAACGCTTCGACCAGATCCTGCCGCAGTTGTTCCTTGGCCATTCGCGCGCACGCCTCGCCGCCGAGGTCAAGGCCGGGCGGATCACGCTGGATGGCCGCAAGACCGTGCCCCGTGCGCGGGTGCGCGGCGGCGAGGCGGTGGAATGGGACAGCGCCGGGGAACCGGCGCTGGACGATCGTCCCGAGGCCATCGGACTCGCGGTGGTATTCGAGGACGCCGACTTGCTGGTGATCGACAAGCCGGCGGGCCTCGTCGTGCATCCGGGCGCCGGCAATCGCGACGGCACACTGTTGAATGCGCTGCTGCACCACGCCCCGGATCTCGCACGGATCCCGCGCGCGGGCATCGTGCATCGGCTGGACAAGGACACCTCGGGACTGTTGGTGGTGGCGCGCACGTTGCCCGCGCACACCGCGCTGGTGGCGATGCTGGCCGCGCGCGACATCCATCGCCGCTACGCCGCGATCGTCAACGGCGTGCCGGTCGCGGGCGGTACGGTGGATGCGCCGCTGGACCGGCATCCGTCCGATCGCCTGCGCCGCGCGGTGCGCGAGGGCGGACGTCCGGCCGTCACGCACTACCGCGTGCGCGAGAAGTTCCGCGCGCACGCCTTGCTGCGATGCGAACTGGAATCGGGCCGCACCCACCAGATCCGCGTGCACATGGCGCATGCGGGTTACCCGCTGGTCGGCGATCCGCTGTACGGCAAAGGTTTGCGCTTGCCGCGCGGCGCGACGCCGGAACTTGCGGAAGCATTGCGTGGGTTCAAGCGGCAGGCGCTGCACGCGGAGCGGCTCGCGTTCGCGCATCCGGTTTCGGGTAAGGCCCTCGAATTCGAGGCGGACCCGCCGCAGGATTTTCTCGATCTGCTGGCCGCGTTGCGCAAAGACGCGGCAGCGGGAGGAACCCATGGCTGACGCGCCGGCGGCTTGGATCGTCCCGGAATGGCCGGCACCGGTGAACGTGCGCGTTGTGGTGACGACGCGCGATGGCTCGACAGATGCCGAATCGTCGCCGTACGGCTTCAACATCGGCACGCGCTGCGGCGACGATCCGGAAACGGTCGCGCGCAACCGCGCGTTCCTGCGTAAAGCCTTGTCGTTGCCGTCGGAGCCGCAATGGTTGCGTCAGGTGCACGGGACAGATGTAGTGCCGTTCGATTCCTCCCTCCCGCGCGCGCAAAGCGCGCGTCTCCACCCCCCGCAAGCGGGGGAGGGTTGGGGTGGGGGCGCTGACACGGAAGATTCGCAAGCCGATGCCGCCGTCACCCGCACGCCCGGCGTGGTGCTGGCGATCCAGACCGCGGACTGCCTGCCGGTGCTGTTTTGCAACGACGACGGCTCCGAAATCGCCGCTGCGCATGCCGGCTGGCGCGGGCTATCCGCAGGCGTGCTGGAAAACACCCTGGACGCGATGCGTACGCCGCGCGAAAACATCATGGTCTGGCTCGGTCCAGCGATCGCCGCGCAATCCTACGAAGTCGGCGACGAGGTACGCGACGCGTTCCTTGCGCACGATCCTGCGGCATCCGCGGCGTTCACACCGACGCGGCCCGGCCACTGGTTGTGTGACTTGTACGCGCTGGCGCGGCAACGCTTGCACGCCGCGGGCGTCACCCGTGTGTCCGGCGGCGGCCTCGACACCTTCACCGACACACGCCTGCACTCGTATCGCCGCGATGGCGCGCGCAGCGGACGGATGGCGAGCCTTGTCTGGACCATGCCGTGAAGCCGTGCGACATCCAGGTCGGTTGATTCCCTGTTGCCACGTGGTTCGCGAGCGTGCCCGCGAACCACGCGCGTGATGATGCTCGTCAGCTCCTCTGCGCTGCCTACTGATCGTCTTCGAACTGCTTCCTGTAGACACGCGTTTCAATCACTCCCGCGTCCGTGCTGATCGCGCGAATCTCCATTCCATTGTGGTCGATCACGAAATCTGCATGGACCGGACCGAACACAGGGTTGCTTAGTGTCCAGGAGCCTGTGCAGTCCAGATTCACCTTGTAGGTGCCGTTGAACGAAATGTTCTGTCCGACATCGCCGTTTGCGCTGAAGGTTACGACTGCTGCGGTGTGACCGCTCCCGTCGAAGGTTTGCCTGCCGATCTCGCCGAAGGGACCGGCATCAGGCCCGGCATAAGAGGCGAGCAGGGTTCCCCAACTGACATATCCGAAGCTGCCCCGCAGGCTGTAGTTTGTGCATACACCGTGATCCCGCGCCAAAGCCGGACCCGCGGACATGATGAGCGCGCCAGCGAGGGCGACCGCGGTCTTGAGTAGCATGATGTTCATGGCATCCTCCTGAAGGAAACCGTTGACGGGAGGTTGTTCTCCCACTCCCACAGGCGCAAACGGACGGCAAAACGTGCCACGTTTGGGTGTATTTTTGGCGCGTGCTGCAGGCAGGTAGTAGTCCATGGGCGCGCCTTCTGCCGATATCACGATCCTCCTGAAAGCCTGGGGCGGCGGCGATGAGGCCGCCTTGGCCCGGTTGGTCGAACGGGTGTACCCCGAACTGTGCCGCATGGCGCGTCGGTACATGAAGAATGAAAGGCAGGTCAGTACCCTCCAGTCCACGGCACTGGTGCATGAGGCGTATCTGCGCCTCATGGACACGACCAAGGTCGAATGGCGCGACCGCGCGCAGTTTTTCGCGATGGCGGCGCAGATGATGCGGCGCATATTGGTGGACGCCGCTCGCGCACGCGGCGCGCACAAGCGCGGCGGCGGCTTGCTCAGGGTGGACCTCGATGAATCGGCCGTGGTGTCCGCTGCGCGGGATCGATCCGTCGTGGACGTGGACGAGACGCTGACCGCGTTCTCGCAGATCGCCCCGCGTCAGGCGAAGGTCGTGGAGTTGCTTTATTTCGGCGGTTTGACGGAAGCGGAAGTCGCCGCGGTGCTGGGCATCTCGCTGCGCACCGTCAAGCGCGACCTCGATTTCGCCAAGGCCTGGCTGCTGCGGGAGCTGGATCATCGACCGGAGGGCGCGCCGACCCGCCTCGCATGACCCCCGAGCGTCTCCAGCAGATCGAAGCGCTTTACCACGCGGCGCGCGAGAGAACGGCAGCGGAGCGCGTGGCGCTGCTGAAGCATGCGGATCCGGATCTCCGCCGCGAAGTGGAATCGCTGCTCGCGCAGCCTGCCGAAAGCGAACTCCTGGAATGGCTGACCCGGAACGCCAAATCGTTGCTGGCCGATGCCACGCGCCGCACGTTGGCCGAAGGCACTTGCCTCGGACCCTACCGCATCGAGTGCAAGCTCGGCGAAGGCGGCATGGGTGAGGTTTACCGTGCGCTCGACACGCGCCTGGACCGGGCCGTCGCGATCAAGCTCGTCAGCAAGATGTTCGACGCCCGCTTCCAGCGCGAGGCGCACGCGATTTCATCGCTGAACCACCCGAACATCTGCGCGCTCTACGACGTCGGCGAAGATTACATGGTGATGGAACTGGTGCAGGGCGAGACGCTGTCGGCTTGCCTGAAGCGCGGACCGCTGCCCGTGAACACCGCGCTGATCCACGCCGGGCAGATCCTGGCGGCGCTCGAGGAAGCGCACGCCAAGGGCGTGATCCACCGCGACCTGAAGCCCGCCAACATCATGCTCGCGAAATCCGGCATCAAGGTGCTGGATTTCGGGCTGGCGAAATCGGCCACGGACGAAGCGCTCACCACCAGCCACACCGTGATGGGCACGCCGGCGTACATGGCGCCGGAGCAAAGGGCGGGCAAGCCGGCTGATGCCCGCACGGACATCTATGCCTTCGGCTGTGTCCTCCACGAAATGCTGACCGGCATTCAGTGCGGACCCGGCCGCAAGCGCCTGCCGTCACGAAGACTGGAAAGGGTGGTCAGCCGGTGCCTGGAAGATGATCCGGCGTGTCGCTGGCAGTCCGCGGTCGAGTTGAAGCGGGAACTCGACGCAGCGGCCGCCGTGGCCGGCCACGCCAGGCGGAACGCTGCACTCGCCATCGTGGCGATGGTGTTCGTGATCGTGCTCGGTGTTGGAGCGTGGCAGTTGCTCGCACGCAAAGCGCCCGTACTGACCAACAAGGACACGATCGTCCTGGCGAACTTCACCAACACGACCGGCGATCCGGTCTTCGACGGCACGCTGCGGCAGGGACTTTCGGTGCAACTGGAACAATCGCCCTTCCTCAGCATCGTTCCGGACGCGCAAATCCAGCAGACCCTGGAGTTGATGGGCCGCAAGCCGGATGCGCGGCTCACCCCCGGCATTGCGCGGGAACTGTGCCAGCGCACCGGCAGCGCCGCGGTCCTCGAAGGCTCGATCGCCCAGATCGGCACGCCGTACCTGCTGACGCTCAAGGCGGTCGATTGCGCGGACGGCGCATCGTTGGCCAGCGCGGAGGCACAAGCCAGCGACAAGAGTCACGTGCTCGACGCGCTGGGAAGAACGGCTTCGCAGATACGCGCGAAACTGGGTGAGTCGCTCAGCACCGTGCGGAAATTCGACACCCCGCTGGAGCAAGCCACGACGCCGTCGCTGGAGGCGCTGAAAGCCTACAGCGTGGGTCATCAAATCATGGGCACGCAAGGTCCGGCCGCAGCCATTCCATTTTACGAGAAGGCCACCGAACTCGATCCGGACTTTGCATCCGCCTACGCCTGGCTGGGCATCGAGTACACGAGCCTGGGGGAATCGACCATTGGCGCCGGCTATACCAGCAAGGCCTATGCGCTGCGGGGCCGGGCCAGCGAGCGGGAGAGGTATTTCATCTCGGCGGTGTATGACAAGGAGGTCACCGGCGACATCCCGCAAGCCGTGCAAACCTGCGCGCTCTGGGCGCAGGTCTATCCGCGCGCGGCCATGCCGCACAACTACCTCGCGGGAGCCATCTATCCGATCATCGGAGACTATGCAAAAGGCGTCGAGGAAAGCCGGCAGTCGATCCGCCTGAATCCCGAGGACCCGGTTCCCTACGCCTTCGGCATGTTCAATGCCACGGCGCTGGATCGCCTGGGCGTGGCCAAGGCGTTTTACCGGCAAGCCGTCGCACGCAAACTCCGCGGCGGTTTCTATCCCATCGCCCTTTATCAGATTGCATTCCTCGAACACGATACGGCAGGGATGTCGCGGCAGGCCGCTGCATCGACGGGTCCGGCGATCGAGGACGAGTTGCTGGGCATGGAAGCCGACACCGCGGCGTATTCCGGGCAGCTCGGGGCGGCGCGGGAGTTCTCCCGGCGCGCGATGGAATCCGCCGAACGGCAAAAGGAAAACGAAGCCGTCGCCACCTACCTGGCGATGTCCGCCCTGCGGGAAGCCTTGTTCGGCAACCCGCAGGAAGCGCGACGGAACGCGACGCTGGTGATGGAGCATTCGCCCGGCGTCGATGCACGGTTCGGCGCTGCGCTCGCCCTCGCGTTTGCCGGGGACGCCGCGCGGGCGCAGGCCCTCGCGGACGCCCTGGACAAGCAGTACCCGGAATCCACCCTCGTGCAATCCAATTACCTGCCGGCCATCCGCGCCGAACTGGCCATCAGGCAAGGCGATCCGCCCGGCGCGCTCGAGTATCTCCGCGCTGCAGCGCCGTACGAACTCGGACAGACGCGCTACAGCGCCGTGTACTGGACCGCCATGTATCCGGTGTATGTGCGCGGCGAAGCTTGGCTCGCCGCAGGCAAGGGCGCCGAAGCCGCCGCCGAGTTCCAGAAAATCCTCGACCATGGCGGCATCGTGGTGAACGAACCCATCGGCGCGCTGGCGCGATTGCAGCTTGGCCGCGCCTACGCAATGGAGGCGCGATCGTCGCAAGGTACGGATGCGCGTGCCGCTTACGCCAAGGCGCGCGCCGCGTACCGGGATTTTCTTGCGCTGTGGAAGAACGCCGATCCCGGCGTTCCCGTCCTCAAGCAAGCCAACGTGGAATACGCGAAGCTCAAGGTCAACAGCGATTGACCCCCGTCGAGGACGGCAAGCAACGTATCCCGCGTCACACCTGCGCGCCGCTGGCATCACTTGCGTGTTTGGCGGCAGCCTCGACACGTTCACCGATCTGCGCCTGCACTCGTACCGACGCGACGGCGCGCGCAGCGGACGGATGGCGAGCTTGATCTGGCTATTGCCGGCGACCGGTTGAAGGCGTATACCACGCACGTCGTTTCGTGGCGTCACCGTTATGTCGCGCAGTGCCGTGATGGGGTGGTTCGGGCTTCTGGTTGCTGGCTTGGCAGGACCAGCCGTCACGGCCGGCGTGCCGCCTCCGACCCAGGCGGAAGTCGAGCAGGCGGTCATCGCCGCGATACCGGCGTGGCAAGGCCAGCAGGCGACGATCCTCAAGTACCTCGACCTCACACGACCTTTCGACACCGCTTCGCCGTGGGCGCTGGTGGTGGCAAAGGATCCGCGACTGCGGCCTTCAGACCCGATGCCCGGTGACGAGGACAACCCCATTGCGGTTTGCTTCGTCGAAGCTCTCTCGCCGCATTGCTCGGAATTCCACGAGCGCGTGGCAGTTCTGAACGGTGAACCCTCGTGGTACGCAAAGTGGTACGCCAAGTCGTATCAGCCTGCGAGGATGTTTGGCCTCCTCGACGCGCGCGTGGTGCATGCCGGCCGTGATCGAACGATGCCACTGTTGCTGCTGAAGACGAGTATCGACAGAGCCGTGGACGGGAACACCGATATCCGAACCATCCTGTATGGGTACGATCGAAAGGCGAATCGCTTTGACGAAGTGTTCGTCAACGACAGCGCCGGCAGCAACAACAATCAAGACGCGCGTTTCATCGAATCCGGTCCGCTGCAAGGCGACGAAGTCGTGGATTTCCCGACCGAGCACCCGCCTTACGTGTATTGGGTCGAGGTGTATGCGCCGCACGGCAGCGGGGCGTATCGGCGCATCCTGCGCTATCGCAGCGTGACGCACTACGGCGATGGCAATCCGTTGCCGGTAGCCGATTCCGAGATGCCGCAAATCATGGAGCGATTGGGGTTGTGGAAGACGGGTGATGCGTTGCCCATACCGCCGCATGAGCCCAACGGTTGCGGGCCGCTCGTGATGCGCCGTGGCGAGGAGTGGTGCAAGACCCTCCGCATAGCAATGACGCCGCAGCGTTAGGAAGGCTCTGATTTTGCTCGTCATTCCGGGGCCGCCGCAGTTTTTTTGCGGCGGAACCCGGAATCCAGAGTCTTTGCACGTCAACGAGTTACAACAAAGACACTGGATTCCCGCTTTCGCGGGAATGACGAGAACGTGGATTGATCAGAGGTTTCCTGGCGCAGGCGAAAACGCGTGGATGCGAAACGCCGTGCCAGCGAGTAGTACGTTTACGTTGCCTGTGTGCGCTCAGCCGGCCGGCTTGATCGCTGCCGCCGCGCGCGCGAGCGCCTCGATCGCGTTCCAGTCGCCGGCTTCGACCGCGTTGCGCGGCGCGAGCCAGGAACCGCCCACACAAATGACGTTGGGCAGCGCGAGGTAGTCCCGCGCGTTCGCGGCGGTGATGCCGCCGGTCGGGCAGAAGCGTGCGGCGGGCAACGGACCGGCCCACGAGCGCAGCAACGCGGCGCCGCCGACTGCCTCGGCGGGGAAGCACTTCTGGTACGTGTAGCCACGCTCGAGCAAGGTCATCACTTCGCTGGCGGTGGCGGCGCCCGGCAACAGCGGCATATCGCTGTCGTCTGCCGCGTCCAGCAGATCAGGCGTGGTGCCCGGCGACACCGCGAAGCGCGCGCCGGCGCGTTCAGCGGCGTCGAGATCGCGCGGCGACAGAACAGTGCCCGCGCCGACGTATGCGCCATCGACTTCCGCCGCGATCGCGCGGATCGCATCCAGCGCGACCGGCGTGCGCAGGGTGACTTCGATCGCGGGCGTGCCGCCCGCGACCAGCGCGCGCGCCAGCGGCACCGCGTGCGCGCGGTCGTGGATCACGACCACCGGCACCACCGGCGCCAGTTTGAGTGTGGCTTCGAGCGTGGCTTGACGAGTATCGATGGGCATTGTGGGAGTCCGGGTATCGTTCATGCTCTCGGTAGGAGGGCCGGAAGGCCCGACAACGGTTGTCGTGAAAGGATGATGTCGCGGCTTCCGCCGCTCCTACGGAAGAGCATCGACAGCCTGCGTGAAGATACCCGCGCCCGCATCGGCTTCGGCAGCGGCATTGCGGAACAGCGCGAACAATTCGCGGCCGGTGCCGGCGTGTTGCGCGGTCAGGTCGCAGGTCGCGAGCGGGCGCGCGGCCCATTCGGTTTCGTCGACCAGCGCCTGCAGGCTGCCGGTGACGGCATCGAGGCGCACGATATCACCATCACGCAATTTCGCCAGCGGCCCGCCGGCGGCGGCTTCCGGGGCGACGTGGATCGCGGACGGCACCTTGCCCGACGCGCCGGACATGCGCCCGTCGGTGACCAGCGCGACGCGGTGCCCGCGTTCCTGCAGCACCGCCAGGGTGGGCGACAACTTGTGCAGCTCCGGCATGCCGATTGCGCGCGGACCCTGGAAGCGCACCACCACCACGCAATCGCGATCGAGTTCGCCGCGCTTGAACGCCGCGAGTACGTCGTCCTGGTCGTGGAAGACCACAGCCGGGGCTTCGACCACATGGTGCTCGCTGGCGACCGCCGACACCTTGATCACCGCGCGGCCGAGATTGCCGGAAAGAATCCGCAAGCCGCCGTCGGGACTGAACGGATCGCCCGCGGGACGCAGGATGTGCGGGTTGCCGCTTTGCGTGACCTCGGTCCAGGTGAGCGCGCCGTGTTCGTCCAGCGAGGGCGTCGCGCGGTAGGCGTCCATGTTGTCGCCCCACACCGTGTGCGCGTCGCGGTGCAGCAGGCCGGCATCGAGCAGGGTGCCGATCACGAACGGCATGCCGCCGGCCTTGTGGAAGTGGTTCACGTCGGCGTAGCCGTTCGGATACACGCGCGCCAGCAGCGGCACCACGCGCGAGATCGCGTCGAAGTCTTCCAGCGTGATCGTGAATCCCGCCGCGGCCGCGGCGGCGACGAGGTGCAGCAGGTGATTGGTGGAACCGCCGGTGGCGTTGAGACCGATGATGCCGTTGACGAAATTGCGCGCATCCAGCATGCGCCCGACCGGCGTGTAGTGTTCGCCCAGCGCGGTGATGTCGGCGGCGCGCCGCACGGCGGCGGCGGTCAACGCGTCGCGCAGCGGCGTGCCGGGATTGATGAAGCTCGCGCCCGGCAGGTGCAGGCCCATGATCTCCATCAGCATCTGGTTGGAGTTCGCGGTGCCGTAGAAGGTGCAGGTGCCGGACGTGTGATACGACTGCGCTTCGGCGTCCATCAACGCGTCCTTGCCGACTTCGCCCGCGGCGAAGCGGCGGCGGATCGCGGCCTTGTCCTGGTTGGGCAGGCCGCTCGGCATCGGGCCTGCGGGCACGAAGATCGCGGGCAGGTGGCCGAAGCTCAGCGCGGCGATCAACAGCCCCGGCACGATCTTGTCGCAGATGCCGAGAAACAGCACCGCGTCGAACATGTCGTGCGACAGCGCGACCGCCGCCGACAGCGCGATCACCTCGCGCGAGAACAGCGACAACTGCATCCCGGCGCGGCCCTGGGTGATGCCGTCGCACATCGCCGGCACGCCGCCCGCCATCTGCGCGGTGGCGCCCGCTTCGCGCGCGATGCGGCGGATCAACGCCGGATAGTTTTCGTATGGCTGGTGCGCCGACAGCATGTCGTTGTAGGCGCTGACGATGCCGAGGTTGGGCGTGCCGCCGGTGCGCAGCGCGGACTTGTCGCTGCGCGGACTGGCCGCGAAACCGTGGGCCTGGTTGGCGCAGCCGGCGTTGCGCCGGCGCGGACCGTCGATGCGCGCGGCGTCGATGCGCGCGAGATAGGCGCGGCGCGAATCCCGGCTGCGTTCGATGATGCGTTCGGTGGTTTCGCGGATGACGGGGTGCAGGGTGGTCATGATTGCCTCGGTGCGATGCTTGGCATCTGCATGTTGCTCAATCGCTGTCGTCGTCGTGCCAGGTGCGGCCGTCGCGTTCGATCAATGCGACCGATGCGCTCGGCCCCCAGGTGCCGGCGGCGTAGCCGTGCGGCGCGTCGCCGGACGACTGCCACGCGGCGAGGATGGGATCGATCCAGCGCCACGCGGCTTCCACTTCGTCGCGGCGCATGAACAGGGTCGGATTGCCGCGCACCACGTCCAGCAGCAGGCGTTCGTAGGCGTCGGGCTGGGCCACGCCGAAGGCGTCGGCGAAGCTCATGTCCAGCGGCACGCAGGTCAGGCGCAAACCGCCGGGGCCGGGATATTTCGCCATCAGCCACAGCTTCACGCCTTCGTCCGGCTGCAGGCGCAGCACCAGCCGGTTGGGCTGCGCGGTGCCGCTGCCTTCGGCGAAGATGGAGTAGGGGATCGCGCGGAAATTCACCACGATTTCCGATACGCGTTGCGGCAGGCGCTTGCCGGTGCGCAGGTAGAACGGCACGCCCGCCCAGCGCCAGTTGCCGACTTCCGCCTTCAGCGCGACGAAGGTTTCAGTGCGCGAACCGTCGCGGCCGAGGTCGGTGAGGTAACCCGGCGCCGCGCCGCCGTTGGCGGCGCCGGCGCGGTACTGGCCGCGCACGGTCAGGCGCGCGGCATTGCCCGCGTCGATCGGTTTCAGCGCGCGCAGCACCTTCAGCTTCTCGTCGCGCACCGCGTCGGGCGACAGCGACGTCGGCGGCTCCATCGCGACCATGCACAGCAGTTGCAGCATGTGGTTCTGCACCATGTCGCGCAGCGCGCCGGCGTGGTCGTAGTACGGGCCGCGCCGTTCCACGCCCACGGTTTCGGCCACCGTGATCTGCACGTGGTCGATGTGCGCGGCGTTCCACAGCGGTTCGAACAGCGCGTTCGCGAAGCGCAGTGCCAGCAGGTTCTGCACCGTCTCCTTGCCGAGGTAATGATCGATGCGGTAGATCTGCCGCTCGTCGAACACCGCGCCGACCGCGTCGTTGATGGCGCGCGCGCTGTCGAGGTCGTGGCCGATGGGCTTCTCGATCACTACGCGGGTGTTGCCGCGGTGCAGGTCGTGGTCGCGCAGGCGCCGGCAGATATCGACGAAGATGCCGGGGCTGGTCGAGAGGTAGAACACGCGCACGCGTTCGGGATTGTCACTGCGCATCAGCGCGGCGAACTCCGGCCAGCCGGTTTCGCCGGTGGCGTCGAGCGCGCAGTAGCTCACCAGTTCCAGGAATGCGGGGATGCGTTCCGCGAGTTCGGCATTCCCGGCGATCGTACGCTGCAACGCTGCGGCGACGGCGTGGCGATAGTCGGCGTCGGTCTGCTCGGCGCGTGCGACGCCGATGATGCGGCTGCCGGGCGGAATCTGCCCGTCCACGAAACGGCGGAACAGCGCGGGCAGCAACTTGCGCATCGCGAGGTCGCCGGTGCCGCCGAAGATGGCCATGTCGAACGCGGCCACGGGTTGCAGATGGTGGGTCATGAATCATCTCGCCACGGGGTGCAGATTAAGAATACCACTGCAACACCAGTGTGCAACACATCCACCGCAATGAATACGTATTAACGAACCTCTGGTCAATCCACATTCCCGTCATTCCCGCGAAGGCGGGAATCCAGCGCCTTTGCTGTAACGCGTTGACGAGCAGAGACAATGGACTCCGGGTTCCGCCGCGAAAAAGCCGCGGCAGCCCCGGAGTGGCGAGCAAAATCAGAGTCTCTTCAACGGATTTCGTTGACACGTGGTATTCGATTGGTATCATTAGCGCATGCAATCCGCCCTGCTCAAGGAATACCGCCGCCTGACCGCCGGCAGCCACGGCCCGGCCTACCTGCGCCTGCGCCGCGCCATCCGCAGCAGCATCGAGCGCGGCGCGGTGGAACCCGGCCAGGTGCTGCCCAGCGAACGCGAGCTCGCGCTACGGTTGGCGCTGTCGCGCGTCACCGTACGCAAGGCCATCGCCGGACTGGTCGATGACGGCGTGCTGCTGCAGCGCCACGGCGCTGGCACCTTCGTGGCCGAACGCATCGTCAAGCCGTTGTCGCGGCTGACCAGCTTCACCGAAGACCTGCGCGCGCGCGGCCTCAATCCGCACTCGGTATTCCTCGAACGCGAAACGGGCGAGGTGACGCCGGAAGAATCGATGGCGATGAACCTGTCGCCCGGCGCCGAGGTGTCGCGCCTGTACCGCCTGCGCTACGGCGCCGACGAACCGCTGGCGGTGGAGCGCAGCAGCATCCCGCGCGCGGTGCTGGCCGATCCCGCGCTGGTGGTCGATTCGCTGTATGCGGCGCTGGAAAAGCTGGGCTGCCGCCCGGTGCGCGGCCTGCAGCGACTGCGCGCCGTCAATTTCAATGCCGAACAGGCGCGCCTGCTGAAATTGCCGCCCGGCAGCGCCGGCCTCGCGCTGGAACGGCGCAGCTTCCTCGCCGACGGCCGCGTGGTCGAATTCACCCGCTCGTGGTATCGCGGCGACCTGTACGATTTCGTCGCGGAATTGCAGAGCGAGTGAGCGCGTGAATCGACTCTTTTCCTACGGCACCCTGCAACAGGCCGAGGTGCAGGTCGCGACCTTCGGGCGGCGCGTGGAAAGCACGCCCGACCAACTCACGGGTTTCAGGATCGACCTGCTGGCCATCCGCGATCCGGAGGTCGTGAAGCTGAGCGGCAAGACCCACCACCCGATCATCACCCGCACCGGCGATCCGCGCGACGTGGTGGACGGCGTCGTGCTGTTGGTGACCGACGCGGAACTCGCGCAGGCCGACGCCTACGAGGTGAGTGATTACCAGCGCGTGCTGGTGCCGCTCGCGAGCGGCGGCGAGGCGTGGGTCTACATCGGCAGGCCGGCGCAGGACTGATCGTCACGCGGGTTGTGCGCGTCGGCGTGTCGCCCGCGCGGGCAAGTCATCCAACGACATGGGTTGCCGCGTCAGGCACAACGTAGGAAGATCGCTTCGGGGCATCCGTCACTGTTCGAGAAAGGTCGCAAGATTGGGCGGCGGGATCAGGCGGCACGTACGGGGAAATCGATGATTTGTGTAGGCATGTACCGATGGCGCCCGTGTTGTAGCCGGATCGGGTTGCTGGATTGCACCCCACTTTGAAACCGATTTGTAGTTAGGTGGCAAGGGGAGCTCTCATGGGTTTGGTGGTACCAGTTCTAAATGTTGTATCAGCCATTTCCGCGTTTGTTGCGGCGTATTTCTGGTACCGGTCCACATCAGTTATGGCGCCATACGAGCCTCAGGCACATCAAGGCGAGCCTTCGTACGGTTCAATGGTTTTGGATGTCGGGGGCAAGCTCTACGACGGTGCCGGTACCCAAGCATTGCAAGCTCAGGCCAACCGTCGCGGTGCATTGTTTGCCGGCATAGCGGCTGCCATTCAAGGTATGGCTCTGCTGGTACAAGGTATTGCCACCTAACCTCATTCCAGCGGACGCTCAACCGCTATGCGGTTTCGCGCCGCTAAATTCAGGCGTTGGATGCGAACACACGAAGGAGAAGTATCGATGGGAAACTCGCATAAGCTATTGCTGGCTACTACGCTCGTGCTGTCAGTTGCATGTGCTGCTTTCACGGCTGCACCCGTCTCACACGCAGCAGATATAGGTAGCACACCGGTCAAGGCAAACGATGCGGCATTCGAGCAATGCAGGGCAAAGTTAAAAGCTGCTGCCGCACTCGGCTTGTTGACCAACATGAGTTACGACGGCGGCAGGCCGCGCGTTGAGGTGGGCCCGGATTGGTACAAGATCAACTTCAGTGCCAAGGAAGGGCTTGCTAGGACTGCAGCGTGTTTCTTCCTCGCTGGGGACACAAGCAGTGCGATCCGATTTGAAATCACGGACAGTATGACGGGGAAAGTCATCGCAACTTGGGCGTATACCAAGCTCGTTGTCAAGTAACTATTGCATCTAATTAATTATTCGTCCAAGCGGCGCGCGGAAAACCGCGCGCCGTTAAATTCGGTCCTTAAGCCACCCCACCCATGCCTCGATCGGACATCGCACATCCCGAGCGGCACCGCACCGCACGCATCGGCTGGTTGCGCGCCGCGGTGCTCGGTGCCAACGACGGCCTGATCTCGACGGCGAGTCTGGTCATGGGCGTGGCCGCCTCGGGTGCGGCGCGCCCCGCGGTGCTGATCGCGGGCATTGCCGGACTGGTTGCCGGGGCCATGTCGATGGCCGCGGGCGAGTACGTCTCCGTCAGCTCGCAGGCCGACACGGAAGCGGCCGACCTAGCCCGCGAGCGTCACGAACTCGCGAGCAGTCCCGACGCGGAGAAAGCGGAGCTCATCGCGATCTACACCGGGCGTGGGCTGACGGCGGAGTTGGCGGCGCAGGTGGCGGAGCAGTTGATGGCCAGGGATGCGCTGGAGGCGCATGCCCGCGACGAGCTCGGCATCTCGGAGATCACCGCCGCACGCCCGCTGCAGGCGGCCGTCACGTCGGCCCTGACGTTCGCATCGGGAGCGCTGCTTCCGGTGCTGGTCTCGGCGGTGACGCCGCAGGCCTCGTTCACGTGGGCCGTGACGGCAAGCACGATCGTGTTGCTTGCGATCCTGGGCGGCATCGCCGCCAAGGTCGGCGCAGCGCCGATCGTGCGCGGCGCCCTGCGGGTGATGTTCTGGGGCGTGCTGGCGATGGTCGTCTCGGCGGCCGTGGGGCGGCTGTTCGGCACGACGCTCTGAAAGCGTGCCGAACGATGGGACAAGTCAGGGTTTCTCCAACGCCGCCAGGAACGCCCGCCGCCACGCGCCGATGTCGTGCGTCGACAGATATTCGAACATCGCGGCCCAGCGTTCGCGGCGTTCGGCGAGCGGCATCGTGAGGGCTTGCTCGATGCCTGCCACCAGCGCATCGGGATCGTAGGGATTCACCAGGATCGCCTGCGGCAATTCGCCCGCCGCACCGGCGAAGCGCGACAGCACCAGCGCACCGGGATCATCCGGCGGTTGCGCGGCGACGAATTCCTTGGCGACCAGGTTCATGCCGTCGCGCAGCGGCGTCACCAGCGCGAGTTGCGCGATCCGGTAGAAGCCCGCCAGCGTCGCCTGCGCGAAACTGCGGTTGACGTAGCGGATCGGCACCCAGTCCGGTTCGGCGTAGCGGCCGTTGGTGGCGCCGGCGATGCGTTCCAGCCGTGAGCGCAGTTCGCGGTATTCCGGCACTTCCTCGCGCGAGGGCGGCGCGATCTGCAGGAACGACACCCTCGATCGCCACTCGCGGTGGTCGGAGAGGAACCGCCCGAAGGCCTCGAAGCGCCGGGTCAAGCCCTTGGAGTAATCCAGCCGGTCCACGCCGATCGCGAGCTGGCGTCCCTCCAGGCTGGCGCACAGCTTGCGCACCGCGGCGTTGCCGGCGGCGGCTTGCGACTGGCGCGCGACCTCGGCGGTGTCGATGCTGATCGGGAATGGCGCGATGCGGGTGCGGCGGCTGCCCAGTTCCACTTCTTCCTGGGCACGCCGCGCGTCCAGCACGTTCGTGAAGTAATCGAGCAACGCGCGCGCGTCGTCGCGGTTCTGCACGCCGACGAGGTCGCAGGCGCCCAGCGTGGCGATCAGGTCGGCGTGGCAGGGCAGATTGATCAGCAACTCCGGCGGCGGCAGTGGAACGTGCAGGAAAAAACCGATGCGCGCGCCGATGCCCATCGCGCGCAGTTCCGCCGCCAGCGGAATCAGGTGATAGTCGTGGATCCAGATGCGGTCGGTTTCGCGCAGCAGCGGCGTGAGTTGTTGTGCGAACAGTTGGTTGACGGCGCGATAGCCTGCGTATTGCGCGCGGCTGTACTGCATCATCGTCGGCTGGAAGTGCAGCAGCGGCCACAGCGTGCGGTTGGCGAAGCCGAGGTAGTACGTCTCGTATTCCTCGCGCGTGAGGTCGAGCAGGGCGTAATCGGTGTTCTTCACCGTCTCGCGGTGCAGCTCGCGCTGTTCGGCCGGTACGCGCCTGCCGCTCCAGCCGAACCACAGGCCGCCGTGTTCCTTCAGCGCCGCGCGCATCGCGGCGGCCAGCCCGCCCGCGCGCGTTTCCCTCGGCAGCGCGACACGGTTGGACACGACGACCAAACGGCTCATACCACGTCGCTCCACTTCGTCGACAGGCCGCGCGCTGCGTTGATCAGCCCGACCATCGAGTAGGTCTGCGGGAAATTGCCCCACAGTTCCTTGCGCCTGGGATCGTAGTCTTCCGACAGCAGGCCCAGCGGATTGCGGATCGCGAGCAGTTTCTCGAACAGCGCGCGCGCCTCGTCGCGGCGGCCGATCGCGGTCAGCGCCTCGACGTACCAGAAATTGCAGACGAGGAAACTGGTTTCGGGCGCGCCGAAATCGTCGGGTTGCGCGTAGCGCAGCAGGAAGCCATCGCGCATCAGGTGCTTGCCGATCGCGTCCACCGTCTTGATGAAGCGCGGATCATCGGCGCGGACGAAACGCAGCCGCTCCAGCAGCAGCAGGCTGGCGTCGAGTTCCTCGCTGTCGAACGATTCGACGAAATGGCCGTCCTTGTGCACCGCGCGCTTCAGCACCTTGTTGCGGATGCGGTCCGCGCGCTTGCGCCAGAACGCGGCACGTTCGTCGAGTTGCAGCCAGCCGGCGATGTTCGAGAGGCGATCGCACGCGACCCAGCACATCACCGCCGAATAGGTGTGCACCGATTCGCGCCCGCGCAGTTCCCACAGGCCGGCGTCGGGCTGGTCGTGCAGCTTCCATGCGGCGTCGCCGCAGCGTTCGAGCCGCCGGAACTCGGTTTCGCCGCCGGTCCTCACCAGCCGCTTGTCGCGGAAAAGTTGCGTGGCCGCCAGCACTACGCTGCCGTAGATGTCGTTCTGCTTCTGCTTCCACGCCTCGTTGCCGACCCGCACCGGACCCATGCCGCGGTAGCCCTTGAGCGCGGTGTCCTCGCGCTCGGGCAATTCGTCCTGGAAATGGATGCCGTACACCGGCGCCATGCGGTCGTTCCTGACCGCGAGGTTGAAGATGTAGCGGACGTATTCCTCCATGCTGCGGGTCGCGCTGAGGCGATTCAGCGCGCGCACCGACAGCGCGGCGTCGCGCGGCCAGCAGTAGCGGTAGTCCCAGGTGCGCACGGTGCCGGGCGCTTCCGGAATCGAGGTGGTCATCGCCGCGACGATCGCGCCGGTGCCTTCGTACTGGCACAGCTTCAGCGTGATCGCGGCGCGGATCACCGCGTCCTGCCACTCCGCGGGAATCGACAGGTAACGCGACCATTCGTGCCAGTAGTCCAGCGTCTGATCCAGCGCCTCGTCGAAATAGCGCCCGACCGATTCGTGCAGGGTTTCGTCGGTGCCCAGCACGATGTGCAGGTCGCGATCGAGCAGGAACGGCAGGCCGTCGCGCAGCATCGGCAGTTGCGCATCGGTGGTCGCGCGCAGCACCAGCGGGTCGAGCAGATAGCGCACGTGGTTGGAGCCGAAAGTGTATTCGGGCCTGCGCGCGCCGTAGGCGGTCAACGGCTTCAGCCGCAACGCGATGCGCGGCGAGCCCGACAACGGCCGCACGCGCCGCAGGATCTGCATCGGGTGGAACGTGCGCCCGTGCTGCTTGTAGCGGGGCGCGAAATCGGTGATCTCGACCTCGGTGCCGTCCTTCGCGGTAAGCGTCGTGACCAGCACCGCGCTGTTGTCGAGGTAGCGTTGACGGCGTTCGCGTTCGTCTTCGAGCGCGATGTCGAAGTAGCCGGCGTCGTCCGTGTCCGGCGACAGCAGCGAACAGAACACCGGGTCGCCGTCGAACGCCGGCACGCAATGCCACACGATGCGTCCGCGCGCGTCGATCAGCGCATTGACGGTGCCGTTGCCGATGATGCCGAGGTCGAGGCTGGCGCGTTCGGCGGGCTTGCGTTTGGGCACCTGGCTCGCGGGACTGCGTGATGTCTTGGCCTTCGCTGGTTCTGCCCTGGACTTTCTTGCGACCAATGGTTGCCTCCTTCGTCCGTATTGCTCGGTTCATCGTTGGGCTTCGGCCAGCGCGTGCAACCACGCGCGCACCGCGGCCGGGTCGGCCAGCGCATGGCGCGCAAGGGTGGGGCGGCGCGACCCGACGATCACGCTGACGCCGCCGTGGGCATTGACGCGGCGAAACGCGTCCTCGTCGGTCAGGTCATCGCCCAGCATCCACGGCGTGCGTCCGCGAAAGGGTGTGACGCGCATCAACTCTGCGAGTGCCCGGCCCTTGTCCACGCCCGCCGGTTTCAACTCGAAGACGTGGTCGCCACGCTGCAGCGCGTAGCGGTCGCCTGCTTCCCGCAACAACGTTTGCGCGATGCGTTCCGCCGCCTCGCGCGCATGCGGTGCGTGTCGATAGTGCAGGGCCAGCGCCAGGCGTTTGTCTTCCAGCATCACGTCTTGCGTCGCCCCGACCAGTTCGTGGGCCCGCGCGCGCACTTGTGAAAAAAGCCGGCCATCACCGGTGATGCGCTCGCGACCATCGGGGGTACGCAATTCCGCGCCATGCAGGCCGGCGGCGGCGTGGTGGTTCCAGTCGAACAACGCGTCGAGCTGCGACAGCGTGCGCCCGCTCAGCAGCGCCACGGCGCCGTCGAGGCTTGCGCGCAACCGGCCAAGGTCGGCGTGCAGGCGCGGGTCGACATGCACGTCGTCGGGGTGGCGCGCGATATCCAGCAGGGTGCCATCGACATCCAGGAACAGCGCCCAGCCCGCGTCGGCGCCAGTTCCGGGCGGCGCGGGCAAATCCGTTGCAATGTCGGCGCTGACGGTGGACACCTCGACTCGGCATGGCTTGGATGCCCACGCATTGTGCGGCACCGCGCGTGAACGCCCCATTCACGCTTGCGCGGCGTGCGCGGCCTGCAGCGCCTGCGTGCCGTCAACTTCAATGCCGAACAGGCGCGCCTGCTGAAACTGCCGCCCGGCAGCGCCGGCCTTGCGCTGGAACGGCGCAGCTTCCTCGCCGACGGCCGCGTGGTCGAATTCACCCGCTCGTGGTATCGCGGCGACCTGTACGATTTCGTCGCGGAATTGCAGAGCGAATGAGCGCGTGAACCCACTCTTTTCCTACGGCACCCTGCAGCAGGCCGAGGTGCAGGTCGCGACCTTCGGGCGGCGCGTGAAAAGCACGCCGGACCAGCTCACGGGTTTCAGGATCGACCTGCTGGCCATCCGCGATCCGGAAGTCGTGAAGCTGAGCGGCAAGACCCATCACCCGATCATCACCCGCACCGGCGATCCGCGCGACGTGGTGGACGGCGTCGTGCTGTTGGTGACCGACGCGGAACTCGCGCAGGCCGACGCCTACGAGGTGAGCGATTACCAGCGCGTGCTGGCGCCGCTCGCGAGCGGCGGTGAGGCCTGGGTGTATGTCGCCAGGCCGGCGTAACGGGTTGCCGCGTCCGGTGCAATGTAGGAAGATCGCTTCGGGGTATCCAGCGCCGTTCCGGAAAGGTCGCAGGACTGGACGGCGGGATCAGGCGGCGCGAGCGGGGCAGGCCGGTGATTTGTGCTGGGATGTGCCGACGGGGCCTGTGTTGTAACCGGATTAGGTTGCAGGATTACACTCCACTATGAAACCCACTTGTAGTTAGCACACGCAACAACTATCGGGGGATCAGGCGGTGAAAGTTGCGTCCGTGGCCAGGCTACTGCTTCCGGTTCTTCTAGCGACGGTTGCCACGTCGAGTTTGTACGCACGCTCAAGCGGACGCCTGGCAGCACCGACAGGTAGTGCGCCTGAAGAGTCCGAGCTGCAGATCACGGTTGGCGGGCAGCTCGTGGCGAGATTAATGCACTCAACGCCAAGCGTGTATGTACATGGCACGATCGACTCAGGGTCTCCCGCTCGCTTCGAACGGCTAATAGCGTCCGGCGCAATCCCAGATGGTTCATTCGTCTATCTGAACTCGTCCGGTGGGAGCCTCGCTGCCGGTCTGGAGCTCGGGTACCTGTTCCGCAAGCATGCCATCTTCACAATGATTGGCGTTCCGCCGTTTGTCACTGAGGCAGGGCCGCCTCGGGAACGAGCCGCAATTTGTGCGAGTGCCTGCGCATACGCTTACTTAGGTGGTGAGTACCGTGAAGTTCCTGAATCGGCAGATGGGGCCGTTTACGGCGTGCATCAGTTTCGCTACTCACAGCCAGATGCTGGCAATTCTGAAACCACACAGAAGATAGCTGGGTGAATTCAATTCCGAAGTGCAACACCTGACCCAACGAAGCGGCGCAGGTGCGGTAGCCTGCGCTCCTTCACCGGCAAGTGGAGTTGCACATGAGCTACGCGCACCTGAGCCAAGAGGAACGTTACCAGATTCGGTGGTTGCGGAACGGCGGCTGGACGCTGGAGGACATCGGGCTTGAACTGCGACGATCGCCCAGCACGATCAGCCGCGAGCTGCGGCGCAATGCCACCCCGAAGGGCGCGTACGATCACCGCGACGCACAACGCCAGGCGGTGCAGCGCAGGCACGCCGCAAGTGCGCTGCCTCGCATTGGTGTGGAAGACTGGGCGAAGGTGGAAGCCCGCTTGCGTGAAGACTGGAGCCCTGAGCAGATTGCCGGCACGGGCGACGTGGCCATCAGCATCGAACGCATCTACCAGCACATCGCTGCGGATCGTCAACGCGGCGGCACGCTGTGGCAGCACCTGCGCCGGCGCAAGCGACGGCGACGTCACCGCTGCGGTACCCCGCGGGAGCGCCAGCGCTTTGGCGGCCGGCGGATTCACGAACGTCCCGCCATCGTCGAGCGACGCGGCCGCGTCGGCGACTTCGAGGGCGACACCCTCGTCGGCAAGGGTCCGGCCCGTATCGTTACCCTGGTGGACCGCAAAAGCGGCTGGGTGCGCTTGCGCAAGGTGTCCGACGGCACCGCCACCGCCGTGGCCGAGGCGGTCCTGAGCGTCCTGCATCCCGTGCGCGCCTGCGTGCATACCCTCACCTGGGACAACGGCAGCGAATTCGCCGAGCACCGGCTCATGGATGTCGGACTCGGGGCCGACAGCTACTTCGCGACGCCGTACGCATCGTGGCAACGCGGCTGCAACGAAAACCTCAACGGTCTGGTTCGCCAGTACATCCCGAAGGGCTGTGACATCAGCCTGTTCACGGACGACGCGATCCAGCAGATCGAAGACAAACTCAACCGACGTCCCAGAAAAAGACTCGGCTACCGAACCCCAGAGCAAGTGTTCGAGCTATCCTTCAAACGCGTTGCACTTCGTAGTTGAACTCACCCTGGAATGATCGTAGCGTATTTACACGACATGGGTATAAATCCAGACGTTTTCGTGCTATCAAGCATGACAGCACCTGAGTCGGTCTTATGGTTGTCGGGAAAGCAGATGTTGCAGCTAGGGCTTGCAAACAATGGTGTTCTACCGGTAGTCGCAAAATATAAGCTCGTAAATGGCAAGCCATACCTGCTCTTAGAGCAAGGCTCAAGCGATGGGGACCACAAGATCGCACTGTTGTGCGTAGGTAATGAACTGAGGTTGGATAGCTTTTACATCGTCGGTAAGGCGAGGGCCAAGGAAATTGTAGATCGCGGTACAGTCTCGTATTTTGAAATAGATGGCAAACAAATATTAACAAAGGAACAGCGCAGTTTCCAAGCGGTAGATAATTCAGTTGTGCTCGACAGAACCGTTAACCTTACATTCTTAAATTCCATGCTGCAGGCCGATACGATTGGGGCATACGTCAACGATAAAAATGGTTTCCTTCGAACTGGATTCACTGTGAATATCGTACCGGTTCGAAGCATGCTTTCAAACTATCTGCAGAACTGCAGAGCAGCATTACAGTAGGTGACTTTCTGGAGGTGGGCGTGTGCTAACCATTCGGTCAACCGGACGCTCACCCACCGCGCGGGTTCGCGCCGGTTACCTCAAGCGTTAGGCGGCACAAAACAAGGGGTGGCTTATGACATGGGAAGAAATCGGAACTTGCCCGTCAGATGGTCCGCAGGGTGATAGGGGCTGGTGCAACCAGTGTTGTGAGATGGCATTGTCATATATCCGTTTTTGCGTAGGCTCCATGCCGCGTGGATGTGAGCTACGAATAAAATGGCGTACACGTGATCCGGAACATGAAGAAGAATGGTCGGAAATTGATACCGATCTAGAAAGACAAGAGCTACCCAAGTACCCATCAATTGGCGTGAGTTGGAGTGATCCGCACGATGAGCCACAACACTCATTTATCAGTGTCTGCGAGGCATTGCTTTCAACATTTGATGAGGCGATTAGGTGGGACAAAATACAGCCAAGTGCAATCGGCGACATCATTGACCTTGTTGACACTTGAGACACATAACATCCAGTATTACGCTCTTTACGTACTCGGTGCGCTAACGGTGTACTGCATAACAACTCATTTCAGTCGACGCTCGCCTGCGGCTCGCGCCGCTAAATTCGGGCGTTAAGCCGTCCCGCCCATCCTTCGATCAGACATCCGACACCCCGAGCGACGCCGCACCGACGAATCGGTTGGTTGCGCGCGGCGGCACTCGGCGCCAATGATGGGCTGATCCCGACGACGAGTCTCGTGACGGGCGTGGGCGCGATCGCTGCGCGCCCTCCCCATGGCGCGGGCGACGTTCCAGGCTCCGCGGGCTCACTCGGCAGTTGAAGCCGCGCCGTGGCGGCCCTATTTTCATCCGATCGACGGCGCTGCCGCGCCTATCTGTGAGGATGCCCACGTGAGAATGGACAAGCTGACTTCGCGCTTCCAGCAGGCGCTTTCCGACGCGCAATCGCTGGCGGTCGGGCGCGACCACAACATGCTGGAACCGGCGCATGTGCTGGAGGCCCTGCTCGACCAGCAGGGCGGTTCGACCGCGCCGATGCTGGCGCAGGCCGGCGTCAACGTGCCGCTGCTGCGCCAGCGGGTCGGCGAGATGCTGGACCAGTTGCCGAGCGTCAAGGGGCAGGAAGGCAACATCAACATCAGCAACGAACTCAACCGCCTGCTCAACCTCACCGACAAGCTGGCGCAGCAGCGCGGCGATGAGTTCATCGCCTCGGAGTGGTTCGTGCTGGCCTGCGTCGAGGACAAGGGCGACATCGGCCGCGCGCTGAAAGCCGCGGGCGCCAACAAGCAGAACCTCGAAGCCGCGATCGACAAGCTGCGCGGCGGCGAGAAGGTCCAGAGCGAAGGCGCGGAGGACCAGCGCCAGGCGCTGGAGAAGTACACGCTCGACCTGACCGCGCGCGCCGAAACCGGCAAGCTCGATCCGGTGATCGGGCGCGACGAGGAAATCCGCCGCGTGATCCAGGTGCTGTCGCGCCGCACCAAGAACAACCCGGTGCTGATCGGCGAGCCCGGCGTCGGCAAGACCGCGCTGGTGGAAGGCCTGGCGCAGCGCATCGCGCGCGGCGAAGTGCCGGAAGGGTTGAAGCACAAGCGCGTGCTGGCGCTGGACATGGCGGCGCTGATCGCGGGCGCGAAGTTCCGCGGCGAGTTCGAGGAACGCCTGAAGGGCGTGCTGAACGACCTTGCCAAGCAGGAAGGCCAGGTGATCCTGTTCATCGACGAGCTGCACACCATGGTCGGCGCGGGCAAGGCCGAGGGCGCGATGGATGCCGGCAACATGCTGAAGCCCGCGTTGGCGCGCGGCGAGCTGCATTGCATCGGCGCGACCACGCTGGACGAATACCGCAAGTACATCGAGAAGGACGCCGCGCTGGAGCGGCGTTTCCAGAAGGTGTTCGTGGGCGAGCCGACGGTCGAGGACACCATCGCGATCCTGCGCGGCCTCAAGGAAAAATACGCGGTGCACCACGGTGTCGAGATCACCGATCCCGCGATCGTTGCGGCGGCCACACTGTCGCACCGCTACATCACCGACCGCCAGTTGCCGGACAAGGCCATCGACCTGATGGACGAGGCCGCGTCGCGCATCCGGATGGAAATCGATTCCAAGCCGGAGGAACTGGATCGCGTCGAGCGGCGCCTGATCCAGTTGAAGATCCAGCGCGAGATGCTGAAGAAGGAAAAGGATCCGGAATCGAAGAAGCGCCTCAAGGATCTCGAAGGCGACATCGAAAAGGTGGAACGCGAGTTTTCCGACCTGGACGAAGTGTGGAAGTCGGAAAAGGCCGCGTTGCAGGGCGACGCCAAGATCAAGGAGGAAATCGAGAAGGCGCACCACGAATTGGAAGCCGCGCAGCGCCGCCAGGATTACGCGCGCATGAGCGAAATCCAGTACGGCCAGTTGCCCGCGCTGGAAAAGCAGCTCGCCGCCGCGCAGGCCAACGAGCACCGCGAGTTCAAGCTGGTCAAGGACAAGGTGACCGACGAGGAAATCGCCGAAGTGGTGTCGCGCTGGACCGGCATTCCGGTGTCGAAGATGCTGGAAGGCGAGCGCGAAAAACTGCTGCACATGGAAGACGCGCTGCACAAGAACGTGGTCGGCCAGGACGAAGCGGTGCGCGCCGTCAGCGACGCGATCCGCCGCGCGCGCGCGGGTTTGTCCGATCCCAATCGCCCGTACGGATCGTTCCTGTTCCTCGGCCCGACCGGCGTCGGCAAGACCGAGCTGTGCAAGGCGCTCGCGGGTTTCCTGTTCGACACCACCGAGGCGATGGTGCGGATCGACATGTCCGAGTTCATGGAGAAGCACTCGGTTGCGCGGCTGATCGGCGCACCGCCGGGCTACGTCGGTTACGAGGAAGGCGGCTATCTCACCGAAGCCGTGCGCCGGCGCCCGTACAGCGTGATCCTGCTGGACGAAGTCGAGAAGGCGCATCCGGATGTGTTCAACATCCTGCTGCAGGTGCTGGACGACGGCCGCCTCACGGACGGGCAGGGCCGCACGGTGGATTTCCGCAACACCGTGATCGTGATGACGTCCAACCTCGGCTCGCAGCAGATCCAGGAGATCGCATCCAGCGGCATCGACGAGGATTCACCCGAGGCCTACACCCAGATGAAGGCCGCGGTGATGGGCGTGGTGCAGACGCACTTCCGGCCCGAGTTCATCAACCGCCTCGACGAGATCGTGGTGTTCCATCCGCTCGACAAGGCGCAGATCCGCGAGATCGCGCGCCTGCAGACGAACTATCTCGCCAAGCGTTTGCAGGAACGCCAGATCGACCTCGAGATTTCCGACGGCGCATTGATGCTGCTCGGCAACGTCGGTTTCGACCCGGTGTACGGCGCACGCCCGCTGAAGCGCGCGATCCAGACCCAGCTCGAAAATCCGCTGGCGCAGAAAATCCTCGCCGGCGAATTCGTCGGCGGCGACACCATCAAGGTCGATGCCGAAGGCGGCAAGCTCGCGTTCCACAGGCATTGATGCGACTTCGCTGACCGGATGAAAAAAACCCTTCCCGGTTTCCCGGGAAGGGGGGCCATGGCCGGTTGCGAGTCAGTGCATGTAACCGTGTGCGTCCATGAACTGGTATGCGCGCGCCAGATTGGCGGCATTGATGGTGCCGATCCCGGCGCCGTTGTCATAGCCCGGAACGCCGTGATAGAACCAGTTGTCGCCGGCCGTGATGTCGTTGAACGGCGTATCCGATCCGTAACCGAACACCGATTGGAACGCGTAAACGGTCGGGTTCAGGAATCCAACGCGTGAACCCGAGGCCTGGTCAACCAGTGTGGTAATGCCGTTCAATTGCGGCGCCACGAAACTGGTGCCACCAAAGTAGGTCGCCGCGCAGCCCGGATTGGCGGGCTCCGGAAAGTCGGTGCAGTCCACCAGCACATATCCGGTTTCGGGATCGGCATTCAATGACAGATCCGGAACGTTGCGTCCGGCAAAACCGCCGGGAAGTGTCAGCACGGTCTGCGGTGGCGCACCCAAGCCGAACAAGCTGCAGGAAAACGCTGTCTCGCAGATCAGCGGTTGATTCGGCTGCGTCTGGGTGATGCCGGCCGTGGCTTGCTGATAGTACGGCAAGCTCCAGAATGAACTCACGCCTCCGCCGCCCCCGCCGTAGGCAATGCCGCAGCTCGTCGGATCAAGGCCATAGGCGTTGCATAGAGGAGTGAGGTAGTCCCATCCCCACACTTGTTCCTGTGCAATGTTGATCGGAATGATCGAACCGCCCGGTCCCAAATACAGCTGCAGACCACTCATCGTGGTACCTCCGGCGGCCGTGATGTACGGATCCGAGGCCGGGTAGTCCACGGTCAACTGCGCGTTGAGACCCGGCAGGTCGCGGTAGGCGTCATAGGCGCCGTCATCGCCGGCAGCGGTGAACACCGACTGCCCCTGCGCCGCTGCCTCCATCAGCGCCTGATCGGTCTCCCTCATCAGGTAGGTGAAATCCTCGCCACCATTGGCGGCCGCGAAGTCAAACTCCTCGGCAAGACCCCAACTGATGGACAACGTATCGGAGCTGTTGTCCGACACCGCCGCGTAAAAGACGTCCACCGAAGCCTGATTGGTGTTGGGCGCGACGTACACCTGGATCTTGGCCTGCGGCGCCAGACCACCCGACTGTTCCACATCGAGCGAGGTTTCATCGTCGCCGACATTCGGCTGTACGGGCGTGCCGCCATCCACCATCTCCTTGGTGATGCGGTTGGGCGCCACCTTGAGGCCGATGTCCGACCAATAAGCTTCCACGTCCGCGATGTTGAAGTTGGCAAACGTCATGATGCCGACCGTCTGGCCTCGGCCGCTGAAGCCGGCCTGATAGAGGGGATTGACCTGGTAGAAGTTGGCCACGTCGCCGACGGTGTATTCGCCGGGAACACCGGTCGTCGTGCTGCTCGTGGGCCAGACCATGGCGGGATACCCGCCGGACTGCAGGCCTTGCGCTCGTGCCAGCGTTGACGGTTGGGCCCGCGACAGCATCGGATGCAAGCGGCCGGATTCGCTGTCGAGCCCCGCGACGCCCAGCACCAGACCGGAGATATCGCTCGGCAATGAGTATTTGTGGGCGGGTCGATGGAAGCGCTTGCCGTTCTTCACGAAGTCCTGCAACTGCGTCCCGAAGGCGGCATTGAATTGCGCGGCCGTGCCGCTGATGGTGATGTCCAGATTGTCCGCGTAGATTTTGTCGATCGTGATGCCGAACGACCTCAAATAGTGCACCAACTTCATGATTTGCTGGGTCGAGGGCGCATACCGCGTCCGGAACTGCCCGACCGTCAGGAATCGGTGGAAATCCTTGTCTCCAGGAGTCAGCGTGGCCTGGATGTAATCCCTCAACGCCTGCGGGTCGGTCACGTTGAGAATGATCGACGCGCTGACCGTTTCGGCCGGTGGCGTCGGTGGCGCCGCATAAGCGGTCAGGCAGACACCAGTCGCCAATGCGAGTGCGATGGAACGGGCGATCGAAATGATTTTTCTTTTTGCATGCATGTGGTTACCTCTTGAACATGGGTAATGCTTGAATAACCCGCGACAACTCGCAGGATAATCAAGCATTGTTGATGTTCTGCGTGTCCGTTCTCCCAAAGAAAAACGAGCTGCAGGCCGAGGAAACTCAGCCGGGAACACAGTGCGTCGTAGTCGAATGGCCCTGCAGGCGAGAGTGTTGGCCGGAGCGCCGGATTAGCAGAAAATGTGATGTACGTCAAACTTCGCGATGAAAGAATTGACAAGGAATGCGCGACCCAGACGCAGCTGGGAAACACACTGGTGCAGCAGATCCTTGCCGGCGAGTTCGTCGGCAGCGACATCATCAAAGTGGATGCGGAACACGGCAAGCTCGCGTTCCACAAGCGTTGACCGCGTTTGAGCTTTCTCCTTCAAGGGGCGAATCAACGCGCGTCATGTCATTTCTGTCCGACGCGCACGGTCAGGCTTTGCGCGGCGGTGCCGACCGGTCCGCGAATGTCGCTGAGAACCGAGAACGTCTCTCCGAGTCCGGTCGGGCCGAAATTGACGCGGGTGTCGAACCCGACCCATCCCGCTTCGGGCGAACGCAAGAAGTGCACGGTGAGATCCACGTTGGCGAAGAACACGCTGCCGGGGTGTTCGCGAACCACCAGTCCATTGGCGGTGTCGACCAGCTTCAGGAAACCCGCAACGGGCGGATCGGTTTCTCCATCCACGAGCGGGTAGCGCGTGCGAATCCAACTGCGTCCGCGGCCCGGCCGCGCATCCGCGTCCTGGCGTGCTTCCAGCGAGCCGATGAAACCGCCGCTCCAGTTCGATGAAAGTGCGAACGCACGCATCGCATCGGGAGGCGGCAGCGGCGCCCATTCGTTGCCTTGCACTGGCGTCGTGTCGCTGGCAGCGAGGCGCCAGATGCGTGCACGGATGCTCGTCAGGTCGCCATGCCGCATGCTCGCTTCGACCAGCTCGATGGACCGGCCTGGCCGCACCACCTCGACATCGATGGTGAATTCGCCGGAATGAATGACGCCCAGCACGTCGAAGGACGCGCGGGACACCAATTTGTCACTCGGCAATCGGCGTTCCACCTCTGCCAACAGCAGACCGGAAGCCGGCGCCAGGTGCTGTTCGCCGGCTTGCCAGGCGCCTTGGGAATGCAAGGTGGAGATGAATCGGCGCTCCCCCATGCGCACATAAAACGCATTGGGGTATGCCTCGCCGGCATGGCCGAGGTGGAGGTTTGCGGCAACAGGCATCGGCACAGTCTATCGCGACCCCCGATCGTCCGGCTGCCAGCGCGGCGAACGTGCGGTTGCGTAGGCTTCCACGATGCAGCGTGCGACTCTCCGGCAGGCAGTTTGTTCGCCGCCGCAAAGGCGGCGACGCTGCGCGGTCAACCCCCGCGCTGGAACCGCACCGCGGCGCGCAGCAGACGCAGTGCCGCCGGCGTGGTGCGCAGCATCGGCTGGAACGCCGGCGCGTCGGCCGGCGTGCGCGGCGACATCCGGTAGCGCCACGTCGCGTACACCGCGAGCACGCCGTGGGTCAGCGCGAACCATGCGAACAGCGTCCACGCGCCGAACGCGCCCATCAATCCGCCGGCGACCAGCGGACCCAACGCCGAGCCCACGCCGTACACCAGCAGCACGCTGCTGCTGGCGGCGAGCAGGTCTTCGGGCGGCGCGTGGTCGACCAGGTGCGCGACGACGATGGGATAGATCGCGAAGCTCATGCCGCCGAACAGGAAGATCGTCGCCATCTCGGGCCACTCGCGGCCGCCGAACGCGATGCCCGCGAGCGCGAGCAGCGCCGCGGCCGCGGCGACCAGCGCCAGCGCGATGCGGCGGTCGTGGCGGTCGGACAATCTTCCCAGCGGCCATTGCAGCGCCGCGCCGCCCACGATCGCGATGCTCATGTAGTTGCCGATCGCGGCAGTGTCGAATCCGCTGTCGCGCGCGTACACCGGCAGCAGGCCCCAGAACGCGCCCATCGCGAGGCCCGTCAGGATGGCGCCGAGCCCGGCGGTAGGCGCGACGTTGAACAACAATCGCAACTGCAGCCGCGGCGTCGCCTGCTGCTGCGGCTGGGCCTGATGCGTCGCGAGCACCGGCAGGGTCGCCGCGCATACCAGCAGCGCGACCACCGCGAACGGCACGAACGCTTCGCCGCGGATGCGCAGCAGTTGCTGGCCCAACGCGAGCGAACCCAAGTTGACCACCATGTAGGTGGCAAACACCGCGCCGCGCTTGCCGTCGGGGGCCTGCGCGTTGAGCCAGCTCTCGATCACCGCATACAGGCCGACCAGCACGATGCCGCTCAGCAGGCGCAGCGCCAGCCATGCGATTGGATTGGTGCCGAACGCATACAACAGCACGATGCACGCCGCGCACGCGGCGCAGAACGCGAACGCGCGGATGTGCCCGATCCGGCGCACCAGCGGCGGCATCGCGAAGGTGCCGATGAAATAGCCGACGTAGTACGCCGAGGTCAGGCCGCCCAGCAGGGTTTCCGGGAACCCCGCCGCGGCGCCGCGCAGCGGAATCAGCGTGTTCAACAGGCCGACGCCGGCCAGCAGCAGCGCGGTGCCGGCGAGCAGCGAGGCGATGGGGCGCAACGTTCGCAGCATCTCTTCGCGGGATCGGGGAAAGCGCCACTTTAACCTCGGGCGCATGACGGCGCGCCGAATCCCGGACGGTTTCGCGCCGCGATACACTGCCGATGTGGCGACTCCCGCACTTCCGATGCAACCGCATCACGACGACAACAAGCTGGTCGTCGCGATTTCGTCGCGCGCGCTGTTCGACCTGACCGAATCGCACGCGCTGTTCGAGCGCGAGGGCCTGGAAGCCTACCGCGCCTACCAGATCGCGCACGAGAACGACGTGCTGCAGCCGGGCGTGGCATTTCCGGTGGTGAAGAAGCTGCTGGCGCTGAACCGCCCGGAGCCGGACGCGCCTTACGTCGAAGTGGTCCTGCTGTCACGCAATTCCGGCGACACCGGCTTGCGCATTTTCAACTCGATCCAGCACCACGGCCTCGCGATCACGCGCGCGGCGTTCACCTCGGGCGAAGCGACCAGCGAGTACATCGCGCCGTTCGGCGTGGACCTGTTCCTCTCGGCCAATGCCGAGAACGTGGCACGCGCGCTGGATTCCGGCGTGGCGGCGGCGACGATCCTGCCTTCGCAGGTGCAGGACGCGCATTCGCAGCAACTGCGCATCGCCTTCGACGGCGACGCGGTGATCTTCGGCGACGAATCCGAACGCGTGTCGCAGGAGCAGGGCCTCGACGCGTTCCACCGCAACGAAACCGAACGTGCCGACGAGCCGTTGTCGGGCGGGCCGTTCCGCAATTTCCTCGCCGCACTGCACCGCCTGCAGGCGGCGTTCCCCGCCGAAAACTCGCCGATCCGCACCGCGCTGGTGACCGCGCGTTCGGCGCCCGCGCACAAGCGCGTGATCCTGACCCTGCGCGAGTGGGGCGTGCGCATCGACGAAGCGCTGTTCCTCGGCGGCCGCGACAAGGGGCCGTTCCTGGAGGCGTTCGGCGCCGACCTGTTCTTCGACGACTCGCCCGTCAACGTGGAGTCCGCGCGCCGGCATGTGGCGACGGGGCATGTGCCGCACGGTGTCTCCAACAAGCGGACGTCGCGACAGGCTTGACGCGCGGGTTACGCCGCCACGTGCAACGGCACGGGTTCCTGGCGGCCGCGGCGGTCGTCCGCGAATTCGTCCTGCCGCGCCAGTTGCGCGAACAGGCCGTTCCTGCGGACCAGGTCCTCGTAGCGGCCCTGTTCGACGATGCGGCCGCGGTCGAGCACCAGGATGATGTCGGCATTGCGCACGGTGGAAAGCCGGTGCGCGATGATGAAGGTGGTGCGATTGCGGCACAGCGCATCCATCGCGCGCTTGATGCGCGCTTCGGTGGCATTGTCCAGCGCGCTGGTGGCTTCGTCGAGGATCAGGATCGGCGCGTCCTTCAGCATCGCGCGCGCGATCGCCAACCGTTGGCGTTCGCCGCCCGACAGCGAGCGGCCGCGTTCGCCGATCGGCGTGGCGTAGGCTTCCGGCTTGTCGACGATGAAGGCGTGCGCCTGCGCCGCGCGCGCCGCGGCTTTCAGTGCTTCGGCGTCGGCGTCCGGATTGCCGATGCGGAGGTTCTCCTCGATGCTGCGGTGGAGCAACCCCGGTTCCTGGAACACCACCGCGACGTTGCGGCGCAACGATTCCAGCGTTGCCGAGCGGATGTCCACGCCGTCCAGCGTGATGCGTCCGCGCGCGGGATCGGCTGCGCGATACAAGAGACTCAGCGCGGTGGTCTTGCCGGCGCCGGTCGGTCCCACCACCGCGACCTTGCTGCCGGCCGGAATGCGGAAGTCGAGATCGTGCAAGGCCTCGCGACCCGGCTCGTAGGCGAAATCCACGTGCTCGAACGCGACCTCGCCGCGCACCCGCGGCAGGGTGACGGCGTCGCGCGCTTCCGTCACCGCCGGCGGGGTGTCCAGCACCTCGAAGAAATCGCGCAGCGAATTCGACTGGAAGAACAGGTTGGAGATGAATTGCGCGAACTGTTCCAGCCGGCCGATCAGCATCAGCGCGAAACCGACGAAGCTGACGATGCCGCCGATGCTGATCTCGCCGCGCGCGTGCAGCGCGGCGCCCAGCGCGAAGATCGCCACTACCGTCAGGGTGCTGGCGGCGCGCGAGAACACCGACAGCGTCGCCCAGCCGTTCAGCACGGGATACTGCGCGGCCAGCGCCTGCGCCATCAATTGCTTCAGTCCGCGCACTTCCTCGTGGGTGCGCGTGAAGCTCTGCACCACCGTGACGTTGCCCAGCACGTCGCCGACGCGCGTGGAAATGCGGTGGTGGTAATCCTGCACGCGGTCCTGCGCGCGGCGGGTGCGGCGGATCGCGATCGCATTGAAGGTCACGAAGCAGGTCAGCAGCGCGATCATCAGCAGCGCCAGCTTCCAGTTCATGGCCAGCGCCACCGGCAACATCACCAGGATCGCGAGCAGCGTGGTCAGGTGTTCGCGGAAGAAGCCCAGCCACAGCGCGGACAGGTTGTCCGAGCCGATGTGCATGATCCGCAGCAGCTTGCCGGTGTGGGTGTGGCCGTGGAACGACTGCGGCAATTCGATCGCGTGCTCGAAGTAGCCGCGGATCGCCGCCAGCCGGCGCCGGTGCGCCATGCGGTCGGCGTGCAGCGACACCAGCGCGCCGACCGCCACGCCGACGAAGCCGACCAGCGCCCAGGCGGCGATCAGCGGCGCCGGATGTCCGTGCGCATTGCCGAGCGCATCGATCACCTTGCCGAACAATTCGGGTTCCAGGAACAAGGCGCCGGCCAACGCCAGGTTGGCCGCGGCCAGCACGCAAGCGAGCACGCGTTCCGGCGCGAGCAGGCCAAGCACGCGCAAATAGGTGCGTAAGAGGGACATGACGCTCCGCCGTGGATTTGCAGACGCGCGCAGTTCAGCACTTCGATGCTGGCATTGCGCTGAATGCGGCCGCGCCGGATTCAGGCGGGGTTGCGGTATCGGTGCGTAGTCGTGAAGCCGGGGTTATCCAACGGCGGCGAACGGCTCCGGACAACCGGCGGATTCAAGCGTCTGCGGCCGGTTGTTGCCGCGGCGCGGGCGGCGCGATAACGCTACAATAAGGGGCTTCGTCTTTGGCCCGAGAAGTTCGCATGGCTGCCCGCCTCGATCCCCTTGATCTCTATGACGTCCGCGCGCTGCTTTCCGAGGAAGAGCGCATGGTGCAGGACTCGGTGGCTCGCTTCGTCGACGACAAGGTGCTGCCGATCATCGGCGATTGCTTCGACAAGGCGCGTTTCCCGGCCGAATTGATTCCGGAAATCGCGTCGCTCGGGCTGCTGGGCGCGACCATTCCCGAGGAATACGGCGGCGCCGGCATGAACCAGGTCAGCTACGGCCTGATCTGCCAGGAAATGGAGCGCGGCGATTCCGGCCTGCGCAGTTTCGCGTCGGTGCAGTCGTCGCTGGTGATGTATCCGATCTTCGCGTTCGGCAGCGAGGAACAGAAGCGCGAGTACCTGCCGAAGATGGCGGCGGGCGAAATCATCGGCTGCTTCGGTCTGACCGAGCCGCACGGCGGCTCCGATCCGGCCAACATGAAGACGGTCGCGAAACAGGACGGCGGCGACTGGGTGATCAACGGCTCCAAGATGTGGATCACCAACGGCAACCTCGCACAGGTCGCGCTGGTGTGGGCCAGGACCGACGACGGCATCCGCGGCTTCTTGGTGCCGACGAAGACCAAGGGATTCGCGGCCCAGGAAATCCACAAGAAGATGAGCCTGCGCGCGTCGGTGACCAGCGCGCTGTTCCTCGACGGCGTGCGCGTGCCGGCCAGCGCGATGCTGCCGAACGTCAAGGGCTTGCGCGGCCCGCTGAGCTGTCTCGATTCCGCGCGCTTCGGCATCAGCTGGGGTCCGATCGGCGCGGCCCAGGCGTGCCTGAAAGAGGTGCTGGATTACACCCAGGAACGCGTGCTGTTCGGCCGGCCGCTGGCCGCGAACCAGGGCGTGCAGTTGAAGCTGTCGGACCTCGCGCGGCGCATCACCGCCGCGCAGTTGCTGGCGCTGCAACTGGGACGCCTGAAGGATGCCGGCAAGCTGCATCCCACCCAGATTTCGCTGGCCAAGTGGAACAACGTGCGGATGGCGCTGGACGTCGCACGCGAGTGTCGCGACATCCTCGGCGCCGCGGGCATCACCACCGAGCACGTCGCGATCCGGCATGCGTTGAACCTGGAATCGGTGGTGACCTACGAGGGCACGCAGACGGTGCACCAACTCGTGGTCGGAAGGGAATTGACCGGAATAAATGCTTTCTAGAACGTCGTCATTCCCGCGAAAGCGGACTGCGTTTGCAGGACAGCAAACGCGAACGCCGAAGGCGGCCTGAAGGGCGAGCGCCACGGACGGCGCGAGTTTATCCAGAGTGTTTGCTCTGAATAGACCAAAGACACTGGATTCCGGGTTCCGCCGCGAAGAGCTGCGGCGGCCCCGGAATGATGGTCATGGACTCCTCCCCTCTATCTATCGGCATCGCTTGGCGTGCCCTGCTGGTGGAATGATGAAGTTCCAGCGTGTGAGCGAGGAGGAGTCCGAGATGAACGTTACGACTTACAGTGTGGATTTGGCAAGCAAGGTGTTTCAGGTGCACGGTTACGATCGCCAGCAACAGCAAGTGAGCAAGCAGCGGCTGTCGCGATTGCGCTTTCAGGCGTGGTGCGAGGGCTTGCCGGCGGGTACGCGGGTGGCGATGGAGGCGACGGGTTCGGCACACCACTGGGGCCGGCTGTTGCAGGCCCGCGGGGTGCGCGTGAAGTTGTTGCCGCCGCAGCACGTCAAGGCGATGTTGGTGGGCAACAAGACCGACGCCAACGATGCCGATGCGATCTTCGAGGCGTCGTGGCGGCCCAAGGTGAAGCCGGTGCCGGTGAAGACCGCCGCGCAGCAGGCGATCCTGGCCGAACACCGCCGGCGCGAAGGGCTGATCCGCGACCGCACCCGGACCCTCAACCAGATTCGCGGGATGCTGCGGGAGTTCGGGATCCTGATCGCAGCGCGCAACGGACCGTTCCGGCGGCAGGTCGCAGGCATCCTGGAAGATGCCGGGAACGGCTTGCCGTGGCGGCTGCGCACGCTGCTGGCCGAAGCGCGCGAAGACCTGCTGCACCTGGATACCCAGCTCGGCAAGCTCGATGCACGGCTGCACGAACTGGCCCGGCAAGATCCCTTGTGCCAGCGTCTGCAGGCGATCGAGGGCATCGGGCCGATCACGGCGACGGCGCTGGCCGCCAGCCTGGGCGATGACACGCGCTTCACCCGTGCGCGCCAGTTTGCCGCCAGCCTCGGGCTGGTCCCGCGCGAACACTCCAGCGGCAACCAGCGCCGGCTGGGTTCGATCACCAAGCGCGGCAATGGCTATCTGCGCTATCTGCTGGTGCACGGCGCCCGCTCCGTGATCCGCACCATCGCCCCCAAGACCGATCCGCGCAGCCGCTGGCTGCAAGCCCTCAAGGCGCGCGCCGGTCACAACCGCGCCACGGTCGCGCTGGCCAACAAGAACGCCCGCATCGTCTGGGCCGTGTTCCACAGCGGCCAACCCTATCGCGCGGCGCATGCCTAAGCATCGCCGTCCCTTTCACGGAGGACCTGAAGCGTTTGCAACCACTTCACGCATGAATCACCGGTCGCACCGGGTGTGGGAACAGGCCGCTATCGTCATCCGGCCCGAGGATGAGGCCGTCGGAATGATTGGCCCCCACACGCGATGACACCATGCGAGGCCAGAGCCCGAACCGATGGGCTCACCCACAGGCCGCATAGATGAACGCAACGTCCGTGTTCGTGCAAAAAGTGCTTGCAATCAGGGAGGAGTCCATAGATGACGAAAAAGAATATCGTTCGGAGTCGTCCATGAAACTTTGCAACAAATGGTTCGCCGGTTTGGCAATGGGCGCGATGCTGGTGTCCGGCAGCGCGCTGGCCGCACTCAACGCCAGCGAAATGCACCTGGCGCTCACGTCGCTGCGGCTCGCCCTGGTCAAGATCGGCGTGGCCAACGCGATCCTGTCGAACCCGACGCCGCCTTCCAGCAACGCCGAGGCGCACGTGGCCGCGCCCAACCAGATGAGCAGCGCCGAGATCAGCGCGATCCAGGTCGGCAAGGGCGGGGTGATCAACGTGTACCTCACCCCGGCGGTGGGCGTCACCGACGGCATCCTGCAACTGGTGCCGAAGGTCGTGACCGACAAGGACGGCAAGAAGGGCGTGCAATACACCTGCTACAGCCCGAACATTCCGGACATCGCCACTGCGGCGCCGGAGTGCACCTACCACGCCGCGAATTGACGGCGGCGATGCCGAGTGCCGCGCCAGCGCCGGAGCCCGTACTCGAGACGGCACGCCTGATCCTGCGTATTCCCCAACGCGACGATTTCGCGGGCTGGGCCGCGCTGGGCGAGGACGCCGCGGCGATGCGTTTTCTGGGCGGGGTGAAGCCGCGCTTCGAGACATGGAAGCATTTCCTCGCCACGGTGGGCGCCTGGCACGTCCAGGGTTTTGCTCCGTTTTCGGTGATCGAGAAATCCTCCGGCCGCTGGATCGGACGAGTCGGTCCGCTGCGGCCGGAAGATTGGCCGGGCGATGAAATCGGCTGGACCCTCGCGCGCGAAGCATGGGGCAACGGCTACGCCACCGAGGCCGCGACCGCCGCCGCGGACTGGGCGTTCGCGAACCTCGGCTGGAGCGAAATCATCCACTGCATCGCACCCGACAACGCGCCGTCGCAGGCCGTCGCGGCGCGACTGGGCTCCGTGAAGCGCGGGCAGGGCAGGTTGCCGCCGCCGAACGACAAGGAACCCATCGACATCTGGGGCCAGACGCGCGACGAATGGCTCACGCGCCGCACCACCCATTCCTCCTGAGCATCCGCACACCATCATGGCTGCCGCTTCGCATCCCATCCCTGCCCGCCACAAGGGCTTCAATCGTGCCGAGATCGTCGATCAGAACTTCACCGAATTCGTGGAGCGCTGGCAGGGCGACGCCAATGTCGCGCCGCGCGACAACGCGCCGGTGCTGCCGGGCAGTGCGCTCGATGCGCGCGGCTTTCGCGAGCTGTTCGAATCGCAACTGATCTCGCGGCACCTCGATTTGATGGCGCGCGTGCTGCGCGTGCAGAACAAGGTGTTCTATACCATCGGTTCCTCGGGCCACGAGGGCAACGCGATGGTCGCGCGCCTCACGCGCCATACCGATCCCGCGTTCCTGCACTACCGCTCCGGCGCGTTCATGGCCGAACGCTTCAGGAAATTGTCGGGGATGGACCCGGTGATGGATTCGGCGCTGTCGTTCGCCGCGAGCAAGCAAGACCCGGCCTCGGGCGGACGCCACAAGGTGTGGGGTTCCAAACCGTTGTGGGTGCTGCCGCAAACCTCGACGATCGCCTCGCATCTGCCCAAGGCACTGGGCACCGCAGTCGCGATCGAACAGGCGCCGCGCATCGGCCATGCGCTGCCGATTCCCAAGGACTCGATCGTGATCTGCTCGTTCGGCGATGCGTCCAGCAACCACGCCACCGCGCAGACCGCGTTCAACGCGGCCGGCTGGACCGCCTACCAGCGCCTGCCCGCGCCGGTACTGTTCGTGTGCGAGGACAACGGGATCGGCATCTCGGTGAAGACGCCGGGCGGCTGGATCGCGAACAACTTCGCGGATCGCAAGGACCTCGATTACTTCTTTGCCGACGGGCTGGACCTTGCGGAAGGCTACGCGCAAGTCGCGCGCGCCATCGAACATTGCCGCACCACGCGTCGCCCGACCTTTCTGCACCTGAAGACCACGCGCCTCACCGGCCACGCCGGCACCGATTTCGAAATCGAGTGGCGCAGCTTCGAGGAACTGGTCGCGCTGGAAGCCACCGATCCGCTGCTGCGTTCGGCGGCGATCGCGCTGCAGTCGGGCTTGTATTCGAAGCAGTCGCTGCTGGATGAATACGAAGCCATCCGCAAGCGTTGTTTTGCTGCGGCTGAAGAGGCCGACCATCGTCCAAAATTGGAAACGCTGCAAGAGGTGATGAAGCCGCTGGCGCCGTACACGCCGGAGGCGGTACAGGCCGAGGCCGCGCGCGCCGATTTCGCGGACAAGCGCCTTGCCGTGTTTGGCAGCGAAGCAAAGTTGCCGGAGAAACTGCCACCGCGGCATCTGGCGCTGCAGATCAACGCCGCGTTGCACGACCTGCTGGCGAAATATCCGGAATCACTGCTGTTCGGCGAGGACGTGGCGCAGAAGGGCGGCGTCTATACGGTCACCAAGGGCCTGCACAAGACGTTCAAGGGCGCGCGCGTGTTCAACACGTTGCTCGACGAGACGATGATCCTGGGTCTGGCGCAGGGCTACGCCAACATGGGCATGTTGCCGATCCCGGAGATCCAGTACCTCGCATATTTCCACAACGCCTGCGACCAGATTCGCGGCGAGGCGGCCTCGCTGCAGTTCTTCTCCAACGACCAGTACCGCAACCCGCTGCTGGTGCGGATCGCGTCGCTCGGTTACCAGAAAGGTTTTGGCGGGCATTTCCACAACGACAATTCGATCGCGGCGTTGCGCGACATTCCGGGCCTGGTGGTCGGCTGTCCATCGCGCGGCGACGATGCCGCGACGATGCTGCGCACGCTGGCGGCGCTGTGCAAGGTCGATGGCCGCGTGTGCGCGTTCCTTGAACCGATCGCGCTGTACATGACCAAGGATTTGTACGAGCACGGCGACGGGCAGTGGCAGTTCGCGTATCCCGCGCCCGGCGAGGCGATGCAGCTGGGCGAGGGCCGCGTGTACGACGAGAAGGCGAAGGATCTGGTGATCTTCACATTCGGCAACGGCGTGCCGATGGCGTTGCGCGCCGCGCGCGAAATCGGACTACGCCACAAGTGGAAGGTGCGCGTGGTCGACCTGCGCTGGCTGGCGCCGTTGAACGACAAGTTCATCGTCGAACAGGCGAAGAACGCGAAGCGCATCATCGTGCTGGACGAAGGCCGCAAGAGCGCGGGCGTGGGCGAGGGCATCATCACCGCGATCGTCGAAGCGGGCCTCGGCGGCAAGCCGCTTCAGCGCGTGGTGGGTGCGGATACCTACACGCCGCTGGCTGGTGCAGCCCTGTTGGTGCTTCCGGGCGAAGCCGACGTCGTGGCTGCAGCGGAAGCGATGAAGTGAAAAGACTGAAACAGTCCGCAAATAAACGCCAACCTGATTAGCGACGAACCTCAGCCAATTGCATTGTCATTCCGGAGCGGGCCGCAGAGCCTGCCCCGGACTTGATCCGGGGCCCGAATCCGGAATCGGTTTGGAAAGTTGACACGCGTAGTGACACCGATTCCGGGTTCTGCCCGCGCCCGGCGCGGGCAGCCCCGGAATGACAAGGTTTTGTTTGATATGACGCATCTCGTACAGCTGAGGATCAGCGCTAATCAGGAACGCCAATGAACGCGAATGGAGAAGCAGCAGATTGCGGCTGTTACGTTTTTATTTGCATCTATTCGCGTTCATTCGCGGATTGATTTTTCCGGAATCCCATCTTGTCGCCGAACGACAGCCCATTCCCTCCTCCTGCCCCGTCCACTGTGGACGGGGGAGAGGGTGCGACTTCACATCACGACGTCACGCGCTTCAGCGTGATCGGCGCGGTCAGCTTCGTGCACATGTTGAACGACATGATGCAGTCGGTGATCGTCGCGATCTATCCGATGCTGAAAAGCGGCTTCCATCTGAGCTTCATCCAGATCGGCGTGATCACCCTGACGTTCCAGTTGACCGCGTCGCTGCTGCAGCCGGTGGTGGGCATCGTCACCGACAAGCATCCGTTGCCGTTCTCGCTGCCGGTCGGGATGTTCTTCACGTTGAGCGGCCTGCTGCTGTTGTCGGTGGCGCCGAGCTATCCGGTCGTATTGCTGTCGGTCGCCCTGATCGGCTGCGGCTCGTCGGTGTTCCATCCGGAATCCTCGCGCGTGGCGCGGATGGCTTCGGGCGGACGCTACGGGCTCGCGCAATCGTTGTTCCAGATCGGCGGCAACACCGGCCAGGCGATCGGGCCGGCGCTGGCGGCGGCGATCGTGCTGACCTTCGGCCGCAGCCACGTGGCCTGGTTCGGTGTGTTCGCGCTGGTCGCGATCGTGGTCCTCGCGCAGGTGAGCCGCTGGTACAAGGCGCACATCGACGAGCGGGTCAGGGCGCGCCAGTCCACCGACAAGCCGCCGTATCCAAAGCCGCTGATCCGCCGCACTGTCGGAATCCTGTTCGTGCTGATGTTCTCCAAGTTCTTCTACCTAGCGAGCATCAGCAGCTACTACACCTTTTTCCTGATCCATCGTTTCGGCGTGAGCGACAAGACCGCCGACCATTTGTTGTCGGTGTTCCTGCTGGCGGTCGCGATCGGCACCGTGATCGGCGGTCCGCTTGGCGACCGCATCGGCCGCCGGCGCGTGATCTGGTTTTCGATCCTCGGTTGCGCGCCGTTCACGCTGGCGCTGCCGTATGTCGGCCTCGCGTGGACGGTGGGCCTGAGCGTGGTGATCGGGCTGATCCTCGCCTCGGCATTTCCCGCGATCATCGTGTACGCGCAGGACATGCTGACCCACCGCATCGGCATGGTGTCCGGTTTGTTCTACGGGTTTTCGTTCGGACTCGGCGGACTCGGCGCCGCGGTGCTGGGCGTGATCGCCGACCACTTCGGGATCGTGTTCGTGTACGAGGTCTGCGCGTTCCTGCCGCTGCTGGGCCTGCTCGCAATGTTCCTGCCTGACGTGCGGCCGCCGAGACACGCAGCGGCGCAAGCCACCTGACAACCGTCACCTGAGTTTCGCGCGCACGCGGAGTATGCTGCGCCGTCCCTTGCGTGGAGACGGCACGATGAAGCGACGCGCGTTGCTGAAGTGGCTGGCCGGTGCGCCCCTGTTCGGCGCCTTGCTGGCGAATCTGCCGGAAGCGGCCTGGGCCAAGGCGGCGCACACGCTGCGGCGGATGCGGCCCGGCGACGCCGGCTGGCCTTCGGCCGCCGAATGGGAAAGCCTGAACCGGCAGGTCGGTGGACGCTTGCTGAAGCTCGCCGATCCGCTGGCGGCGTGCCGCGCCGATCCATCCGGCAAGGCCTGCGCGGATTTCTTCACGCAGATCCGCAATCCGTTCTACATCCACGACAATCCGGCACTGACGCAAGCGTCGGGCTGGGTCGATGCGTGGACGTCGAAGCCGAGCGCCTACGCGGTCGCGGCGAAGAGCGCGGCCGACGTCGCCGCCGCGGTGAACTTCGCGCGCAAGCACAAGCTGCGCGTGGTGGTGAAGGGCGGCGGGCACAGTTACCAAGGCACCTCCGATGCGCCGGATTCGCTGTTGATCTGGACCTACCCCATGAACGACGGCACGCTGGTGGACGCGTTCGTGCCGAAAGGCTGCGCGGGCAAGGTCGCGCCGCAGCCGGCGGTCACCATGGGTGCCGGATGCATCTGGGGCCACACCTACAACGCGGTCACCACGGAAGGCGGGCGCTACGTGCAGGGCGGCGGCTGCATGACCGTGGGTGTTGCGGGGCTCGTGAGCAGCGGCGGTTTCGGCAGTTGGTCGAAAGGCTTCGGCACCGCCGCGGCAAACCTGCTGGAAGCCGAAGTGGTCACCGCGGATGGGAAAATCCGCACCGTCAACGCCTGCAACGATCCCGACCTGTTCTGGGCGCTGAAGGGCGGTGGCGGCGGCAGCTTCGGCGTGATCACGCGGCTGACCTTGCGCACGCACGACTTGCCGGAGTTTTTCGGCGCGGTGAATGCGACGGTGCGGGCGAAGTCCGACGATGCCTATCGCAAGTTGCTCGCCCGTTGTTTCGAGTTCTGCCGGACGAGCCTTCTGAATCCGCATTGGGGCGAGAAAATCCACTTGCATTCGGGCAACGTGTTGCGCGTGGACATGTTGTTCCAGGGACTGGACAAGAAGGCTGCGGAAGCGGTGTGGAAGCCGTTTTTCGATTTCGTGCAGGCGTCGCCGCACGATTTCGTGCTCACGAAGCCGCCGGAAGTGTTGACGATTCCTGCGCGCGCATTCTGGAACCCCGAAGTGATGCGCAAGCAGCCCGGCGTGACCGTCGGCGATTCGCGTCCGGGCGCGCCCATCGACAACTACGTGTGGGCGGGCGACGCCGACCAGTCGGGGCAGTTCATCACCAGCTACGGCTCGGCGTGGTTGTCGCAAACCCTGTTGCAGCCGGGTCGCGTGCAGGATCTGGTCGATGCGTTGTTCGCATTCACGCGCGGCTACGGCCTGAGCCTGCATTTCAACAAGGGCCTTGCCGGCGCGCCCAGGGACGCCATCGATGCGGCGCGCGATACTGCGACCAATCCGCAAGTGCTGGACGCCTTCGCGCTGGCGATCACCGGCGGCAGCCAGCCGCCGGCGTTTCCCGGCATACCCGGCCACGAACCGGATCTCGCATCGGCGCGCAAGGAGGCCGACGCTTGCGCCAAGGCCATGCAGGCGTTGTACCGGATCGCGCCGGATGCCGGTTCCTACGTTTCCGAAAGCGATTATTTCCTCAAGGATTGGCAGCGCGCATTCTGGGGCACGAACTATCCGCGCTTGCTGGCGGTGAAGCAACGCTACGACCCGGATGGTTTGTTCACCGTGCACCACGGCGCGGGATCGGAGACGTGGAGCGCAGATGGCTTCACCCGCACGGCTTGAAATCGGTGCATCGAGGAACCAGACAAGCGGTGCGTGGTCTGTTGCATGGCGGCGCCGCCACGCGTCCGCTACAGTTGCGGACATCCATTCGTGCCATTCGAGTGAGGAACCCCATGGCCCTGCGTACCAACAACCCCGTCCTGCGGGAAAAGACCTTCCAGAACGTCGCCACGACGTCCGGCGAGCCGATGACCATCAACGGCACGCTCGCGCGTACCGGCCTGCTGCTGGTGCTGATGCTGATCACCGGCTGGTGGACTTGGCAGCATTTCGTGCAAGGCGTGGCCGCGGGCGGGCCCGCCGTGGGCATCGCGGCCGTCCAGCCGTTCCTGTGGGGCGGCCTGATCGTGGGCCTGGTGATGGCGTTCGCCAGCGCATTCAAGCCGGCCTGGTCGCCGGTCACGGCGCCGCTTTACGCACTCGCCGAAGGCACCGCGCTGGGCGGCATCTCGGCGATCTTCGAACTGAAGTACCACGGCATCGTGCTGCAGGCGATCCTGGCGTCGGTCGGCGTGCTGGTCGTGATGCTGGCGCTGTACCGCACCGGCGTGATCAAGGTCACCCAGAAGTTCCGCATGGGCGTGGTCGCGGCGACCGGCGGCATCCTGCTGCTGTACCTGGTGCAGTGGGGCATCACCGCATTCACGGGCTACGCGGGCATGTCCTTCATCAACGGCGGCGGCATGCTCGGCATCGGCTTCAGCGTGCTGGTGGTGGGCCTGGCGGCGCTGAACCTGGTGCTGGATTTCGACCTGATCGAACGCGCCGCCGAACAGGGTGCACCGAAATACATGGAGTGGTACTGCGCGTTCGCGCTGATGGTGACGCTGGTGTGGCTGTACATGGAGCTGCTGCGGTTGCTGGGCAAGTCGCGCCAGTGATGGCGGTCGCACTCACGAGCGCTCTTACGAAAGCATCGCTGTAGGAGCCTGCGTGCAGGCGACTTGCTTCGAGCAAATGTCATCTGGAGGGTGCATGCATGATCATCGTGACCAGTGAATACGTGGCCGGCTACAAGGTCGTCGAGACCAAGGGCCAGGTGTTCGGCCTGGTGGTGCGCAGCCGCGGCATTGGCGGCAACGTGATGGCGGGCCTGCGCTCCATCGTCGGCGGCGAGATCAACGAGTACACCCAGATGCTGGAGGAAGCGCGCCGCCACGCCACCGACCGCATGGTCAAGAACGCGCAGGCGATGGGCGCCAACGCGGTGGTGATGATGCGTTTCGATTCCTCCGAGATCGGTCAGACCATGAGCGAGATCGTGGCCTACGGCACGGCGGTCGTCATAGAGAAGGCGTAATCCGCCATGTTGATGATCGCGCTGTATGTGGTCGGCGCGTTGCTGCTGTTGATTGCCGCGGTCGCGCTGCTGGTCGGCGGCGCGCTGGCGCTGTTCCTGCCGCAACTGATCGTCGGCGGGCTGTTCCTGATCCTCGCGCTCGCGATCGAACGCTGGCGTTACAAGCCGCTGGGAGAAGGGCGCCCCGATCCGCGCTGGATCGATACCGGCGAGCGCTTCGTCGATCCCGAAACCGGCCGCTTGACGGCCGTGTACTTCGATCCGGCGAACGGCGAGCGGCATTACCTCGCCGCGCGGCCGCCCGCGAACGTTTGAAGCCGCGGCAGCGTCTTGAAGATGCCGGGAACATTGGACGGCGGCGTGGCAGCGCTCACTCCACCGTGAAAGTGAAGTGCCCGGCGCCGTGGTGGCCGTCGTGCGCGACGATGCTCCAATAAACCGTGTAGCGGCCGGGCGGCAGCGGTTTCGGGAAGGTGGTTTCCAGCAAGGCGTGATTCTTTGCGTCGACTTGGCCATTGCCGGTGCTCACCACCTTGCCGGCGGCGTTCTTCACGATCAGGGTCGACGATGCCAGTTCCAGTTCGCTGTCGAACCAGACCTTTGCCTGCGACGGCGCGGTCTTGAGCGTCGCGCCGACGTGCGGCGAGGAATTGTCGGGAAACGCGTGTGCCCATGCCGTCGCCGGGATGGCGAACGCAAACAGCAAGGCGATGGCGCGCGGGAAGGTGTGCATGCTTGATCCTCGAATCAGCGGAACAGCGGTGCGCCGAATCCGTGCGGCGCAAGGTCGTCAAGATACAGGTTGAAACCGAGCATCACGCCGATCGAATGGCCGGTGCGGCGATTCACCGGCGCCAGCAGTTCCACGCCCCATTGCACGCGGCGGCCGACCCGGATCACGCCCGGCGCGACGTAGCCCGTGGTCTGGCCGCGGCAGCCGCGGTCGAGGCAGGTCTGCATCGGCAGCTCGACGATCGGGATCATCCTGTCGAACGGCGCCTTGATGCCGGCGTATTTCACGAAGTCCTGCAGGTACGGGATGCTGTATTGCAGCGACAGCGCCCAGTTCAACATCCGCGGTTCGTCGGCGCGGTTCGGCAGGTCGAGTCCCAGCGAGCCTGTCAGCGCAAACGGCCGCAGCCAATTCGCACCGGCTTGTCCGAAGCCCTTGCCGAAATTGAAGGCCGGCGACCACGTCGAAAAATCGTCACGCACCGCGCGGCTGCCGGTGTGCGCGAAGCTGCGGCTGAGCGAGAACGAGCCGATCGATTCCGCATCCGCGTTGCGGTACACCTGCCACACGCCGCCCAGCGCGAAGTTGCCCCAGCCGTGCAGCGTGGGCGTGCCCTGCGAAGTCGCGTCCGTGTAGCTGCTGCCCGCGATCAACGAGAAGTTTTGCGTGACGGGTTTGGTGACGGCGATGTCGAGACCGTTCTGCATGGCGCCGTCGGCGCGGATGTGGCTGAACACCAACGGCAGTTCCGCGCCGATGCCCGGATCGTCGAAGCTCAAGGTTGACGGAAACAGGCGCTGGCCTGCGATGGCGTGGGCTCCCGCCGTGGCCATGCCGCACAGGATCAGGGTGGTTGCCGCCAGCGGCAGCCGCCAGATATTGCCAACGCATCGCATCCGCGCAATCTAGCATGCGCGAGTGACGGCGTCCGCTGACGTGTATCAAACAAGCGCGACGTCGTCGTCGCTTACGCGGATGCGCCGATGATGCGCGGTTCCGCTTCCAGCGTGACGCCGAAGCGCGCACGCACGCCTTCACGCACGCGCTGCGCCAGCGCCCACAATTCGGTGCCGGTGGCGTGGCCGTGGTTCACCAGCACCAGTGCGTGCCGGTTCGAGATGCCCGCGTCGCCTTCGCGCGCGCCCTTGAATCCGCAAGCCTCGATCAGCCATGCTGCGGAGAGTTTTGCCGTGCCGTCCTGTGCGAGCCAGTATGGAAGCTGTGGGTGTTCGGCGCGCAGCGCCTCGGCCCGCGCGTGCGGCACCAGCGGGTTCTTGAAGAAACTGCCGGCGTTGCCGATCACCTTCGGATCGGGCAGCTTGCGGGTGCGCAAGGCCGCCACCGCGTCGGCGACGTGGATCGGTACAGGACGTTCGATGCCCATGCGGCGCAGCTCGTCCCGCACGCCGGAGTAATCGATGCGCGGCATCCACGCGCGCGGCAGGCGGAATGTGACCGCGGTGATCAGCCAGCGGTCGGGATGGCGCTTGAAAGTGGAATCGCGGTAGCCGAATTCGCATTCCGCGTTGGCGAAAGTGACGAAGTGCCGTTCGCGCAGGTCGAAGGCTTCGACGGTTTCGATGAACTCGCCGACCTCGACGCCGTAGGCGCCGATGTTTTGCATCGGCGCCGCACCCGTGCTGCCAGGAATCAGGATCAGGTTTTCGAGGCCGGCATGGCCGTGCTCAAGCGTCCAGTGCACCAGGTCGTTCCAATGCTCGCCACCGGCGACACGGATGCGGGCGGCATGCGCGTCGTCGGACAGCACTTCGACGCCGCGTGTCTTCAGCGTGACGATCACGCCATCGAAATCGTCCACGAACAACACGTTGGAACCTTCGCCCAGCAGCAATGATTGCGTGTCGCGCAGGGCGGGATGATCCAGCAGTACCGGGATCGACTCGGCGTCGTGGATATCCGCTAGCCAGCGCGCGTGCGCATCCACGCGCAAGGTGTTGCGTTCGCGCAACGATGCATTCTCGATGAGCGTGAAGCCACTGCCGTTGACCCCACCCCCACCCATGCCCTCCCCCTGAGGGGGAGGGTTGTCACGCAAGCGCGGCGCTCTTGCTCCCTCCCCTTCAAGGGGAGGGTTGGGGTGGGGATGGTGTGGTTCGTGCACAGTCATGCAGTTTCAACGTTGAGGTGTTGTCGGCGGATTTCGTTGACGCACTCCGTGATCAACCAAGGCCCGCGATAGATCAATCCGGAATAGACCTGCACCAGTTTCGCGCCCGCGGTGATCTTGTCGGCCGCATCGCTGCCGGCCAGCACGCCGCCCACGCCGATCAACGGGATCCTGTCGCCGAGCCTCTGTGCCATGCCGCGCAAGACCACCGTGGATCGCACGAACAACGGCTTGCCGGAAAGCCCCCCGGATTCGTTCGCGTGCAATGCACCGGCCACGCCACTGCGATCGACGGTAGTGTTGGTGCAGATCAATCCGTCGATGCTGGATCCGGAAAGCGTCGTCGCGATCGCGTCCATCTGCGTGTCGTCGAGATCGGGTGCGATCTTGAGCAGGATCGGCTTGCGTGCGCCGTGTTGCCCGGAGAGTTTCTCGCGCGCTTCCATCAGCATCGCGATCAGCCGCTGCAACGAATCGCCTTGCTGCAAATCGCGCAGGCCAGGCGTGTTGGGCGAGGACACGTTGACGGTGACGTAGCTCGCCAGCGGATACACGCGTTCGAGGCAGGCAAGGTAATCGTCGGCCGCGCGTTCGTTGGGCGTGTCCTTGTTCTTGCCGATGTTGATGCCCAGCACGCCATGCCAATGCGATTGCTCGACGTTGCGCACCAGCGCATCCACGCCATCGTTGTTGAAACCCATCCGGTTGATGAGGGCTTCGTGTTCGGGCAGGCGGAACAGGCGTGGCCTGGGATTGCCGGGTTGCGCGCGCGGCGTCACCGTGCCGATTTCGATGAAGCCGAAACCGAGCGCGCCCAGCGCGTCCAGGTGCTCGCCGTTCTTGTCCAATCCGGCCGCGAGCCCGACCGGATTCGGGAAATCGATGCCGAACGCGCGCACGGGCAGGTCCGCGGGCGGTTGCGCGACGAAGCGCATCAGGTTGCTGCGCTGCGCGACGCCCAGCGCGTACAGCGTCAAGCCGTGCGCGGTTTCGGCTTCCAGCGCGAACAGCAGCGGGCGCAGCGTGGCATACATCGTCAATGCCATCTGCCGAAGGCGATGACGCCGGCGAGGAAGAGCAGGAACACGCCGACTGCGATGAGCGCGCAGGCGATCTGGATCCAGCCGAGGATCAGTCCGGCCAGTGCCATGCCGTCGCCCTCGATGGCGCCGGGCGGCGCGCGCCGGATTTCCGAACGCGCGGCGTGCCCGCAGACGACCGCAACCAGGGCGCCGATGAAGGGCAGCACGGGCGGTACCCAGGCGAGGATCCCGAAGATGAGACTGACGACCGCGAGCGAACTGGTGCGGGGATACGTGGCATTCATGGCTGCGAGACTCCCGGATGCGCCGCGCTATGTTCTCACGGGACGGTGCGCGCGTTGCCGTGCGGATCCACGCTCGTCAAAAGCGCAGGGATTGCCCGCCGTCCACCGCCATGATCTGGCCGGTGATCCAGCCAGCCCACGGCGAAGCCAGGAACAGCGCGAGGTTGGCGACTTCCTCGGGCGTGCCGTAACGGCCGAACGGAATCGTCGCCAGCACTTTCGCGTATTGTTCGGGCTTTTCGTGCTTGACCCGATCCCACACGCCGTCTTCGAATTCGATCGAGCCGGGCGCGATGGCGTTGACGCGGATGCGGTGTTCGGCCAGCGCCAGCGCCTGGGTGCGGGTGTAGTGATTCAGCGCGGCCTTCATCGCGGCGTAAGGCGGGCCCATCGTGCGTGGCCGGAACGAACCGATCGAACTGGTGTGCAGGATGCACGCGTGCTTCGATTGCTTGAGGTATGGCAGCGCGTGACGCGACGCGCGCACCGCGGCCATCAGGTCGATGTTGAAATCAGCCAGCCAGGATTCGTCGTCTTCACGGAAGCCGTAGCCGGTGGCGTTGTTGACCAGCACGTCCAGGCCACCCAGTGCCTGCGCCACGCCAGCGATCCAGCGTTCGATCTGGTCCGCTTCGGCGAGATCGCAGGGCTGCGTGTGCAACTTGTCCGCATGCACGCCGGCATCCGCGCGCAACGTATCGAGTCCTTCCTTCCCGCGCGCGCAAACCGCAACTGTCGCGCCTGCCTGGAGAAAACCCAGCGCGATCGCGCGCCCGATGCCCTTGCTGCCGCCGGCGATGGCGACGCGGTAACCAGTGAAATCGAAGGGCGTGTTCATGGGTCACTCCGTCCTCGGCATCGGATGAGGATTCCCGGATGACGTCATTCCGGACGCGGCGTAGCCGCGATCCGGAATCTGCCTTGTGCTGGCGGGTGAAAGCAGATTCCGGGTTCTGCTCGCGCACGGCGCGAGCAGAACCCGGAATGACGACCTTGTAGGTTACGCTTTTTCCGATCTCCGATTTCCGGTCAGAGATCGAACTTGATGCCCTGCGCCAACGGCAACGCGTCCGACCAGTTGATGGTGTTGGTCTGGCGGCGCATGTAGGCCTTCCACGCATCGGAGCCGGATTCGCGGCCGCCGCCGGTTTCCTTCTCGCCGCCGAACGCGCCGCCGATCTCGGCGCCCGAGGTGCCGATGTTGACGTTGGCGATGCCGCAGTCGCTGCCCGTCGCGGACAGGTACTGCTCGGCCGACTTGAGGCTCTGCGTGAAGATCGCCGACGACAGGCCTTGCGGCACGTCGTTCTGCATCGCGATCGCTTCGTCGAGGGTCTTGAACGGCATCACGTACAGGATCGGCGCGAAGGTTTCGGTCTGCACGATCTCGTCGGAGTTCTTGACGCCGGTGACGATGGTCGGCTGCACGAAATTGCCCTTGCCGTTCAGCACCGAACCGCCGCTGACGATGCGTGCACCGCTGCTCTTGGCAGTTTTCACCGCATTGGCGAACTGTTCCACCGCGGCCTTGCTGTTGAGCGGACCCATCAGCGTTTCCGGGTGGGTCGGGTCGCCGATCTTCTTTTCCACCTGCTGGTAGGCGTGCCGCAACTTGCCCAGCACGTCGTCGATGATCAATTCGTGCACGAACAGCCGGCGCGTGGTGGTGCAGCGCTGTCCGGCGGTGCCGACCGCGCCGAACACGATCGCCGGGATCGCGAGCGAAAGATCGGCCGAACGATCGAGGATGATCGCGTTGTTGCCGCCGAGTTCCAGCAAGGAGCGGCCCATGCGCGCGGCGACGCGCTCGCCGATGGCACGGCCGACCCTGGTGGAGCCGGTGAAGCTGATCAGCGGGATGCGCCTGTCGTCGACGAACTTCTGTGCCAGCTCGTTGCCGGCGTCGTTGAAGAGATAGAAGATCTCCGGGAAACCTCCGGCCTTGAGCGCCGCGTTGCAGATGCGGATCGCGGCGATTGCCGACAACGGCACCTTGGGCGAGGGCTTCCAGATGCACACGTTGCCGCACACCGCGGCGATGAACGCGTTCCAGCTCCACACCGCGACCGGAAAGTTGAACGCGCTGATGATGCCGACCAGGCCCAGCGGATGCCATTGCTCGTACATCCGGTGGCCGGGACGCTCGGAGTGCATCGCCAGGCCGTACAGCATGCGCGACTGGCCGACCGCGAAATCGGCGATGTCGATCATCTCCTGCACTTCGCCGTCGCCTTCGGGCTTGATCTTGCCCATCTCCAGTGCCACCAGCGAACCCAGCGCATCCTTGTGTTCGCGCAATGCCTGCGCGCACAGGCGCACCGCTTCGCCGCGCCGAGGCGCCGGGACATTGCGCCATTCCGCGAACGCCTTCTGCGCGTTGCGCACGATGGTTTCGTAGTCGGCGTCGCTGGACGCGTACACCTTCGCCAGCGGTTCGTTGGTGGCCGGATTCAAGGGTTCCAGCACGCCCGCGTCGGTGGTCTTCGACCACTCGCCGTTGCCGAGGAAGGCGCCGGAGTTGACCTCGGCGAGGCCGAGCGCGGAAAGGATGGCGTGGGACATGATGGCTCCTGTAGCCGCACGGTGCGGGTGTCGTCAGGTCAGCCGGTTATTGTACCAGCAGCGCCGATGCGGCCTCGAACGCGGCGTGGTCTGTCAACCGCGGCGCGTCGCGCGCGTTGATGTCGGCATGAACACACTCGCCAGACTCGTCGTGGTGGCCGTTTTGGTCGCTGCCAGTTCCGCTGGCATCGCACAGACGCGCTGGCAACGCTGGCGCACCATGCACGGCGCGCAGGCCGGGCAAGCCGGCGGACATCAGGTCGATCCCGCGCAGTTGCCGCCGGGCACGCGGGTGCTGCATGACGTCGCCTACGGCACGGGACCGAAACAGACGTTCGACGTGTACGTGCCGCCCGGTGCGCGCGCCGCACCGGTGATCTTCATGGTGCACGGCGGCGGCTGGCGGATCGGCGACAAGACGGCGCGCGGCGTGGTGCAGGGCAAGGTGGCGCACTGGCTGCCGCGCGGCATCATCGTGGTGTCGGTGGATTATCCGATGCTGCCGGGAACCCCGCCGCTGCAGCAGGCGCGGTTCGTGGCGCAGGCCCTGGCCGCGGCGCAACGCGAAGCGCCGCAATGGGGCGGCGATCCACGCGCGTTCGTGTTGATGGGACATTCGGCGGGCGCGCACCTGGTGTCGTTGATCAGCGCCGAACCGTCGCTTGCGACTTCGCAGGGCGCGCTGCCGTGGCTCGGAACCGTGGCGCTCGACAGCGCCGCCTACAACATCCCCACGATCATGCAGGCGCGACACCTGGGTCTGTACGACGAGGCCTTCGGCAGCAATCCCGCGACCTGGGCTGCGGCTTCGCCGATCGTGCAACTTCGCGCGAAGATCGCACCGTTCCTCGCGGTGTGCTCGTCGCTGCGCGTCGACTCCTGCCCGCAGGCCGAGGCCTTCGCCGCGAAGGCCCACGGCTTCGGCAGCCGTGTGCAGGTGTTGCCCGAGGCGCTGCGCCACACCGAAATCAACGAGAACCTCGGCCAGCCATCCGCCTACACCTCCGCGGTGGACGCGTTCCTCGCCAGCCTTGATCCGGGACTGGCTGCGCTGCTGCATTGAGTGGCGACCCCGGCCCGATTCGAACGGGCGACCTTCCCCTTAGGAGGGGGATGCTCTATCCAGCTGAGCTACGGGGTCAACTCAGCGATTTTCGCATGAACCGTCCATGGTGCGCCCGTCCGATCGCCATCCATGGCTCACCGGTTTTGTTCGCGCGAGCGTCCACCGGACGCTCGCAAGCACTCACAAAACCACCAGCTGAGCTACGGGGCCAACTCAGGGATTTTCGCATGAACCTTCCAGGAACGGCAGCGGTCGGGCGTGCACCACAGAATTCGCGTCGGTGGACACGACATAGTGGCCGCGGATACGCGAGTCAGGCGGCAGCCTTGGCCGCCCCGCGCAATTGCTGCAGCACGGCCTCGGCGGCGCCGGTGGACGATGCGGGATTCTGACCGGTGATCAGGTTGCCTGAAACGACGACATGCGCTTGCCAGTCGGCGGCTTTGGAATACTCGCCGCCGTTTTCCTGGAGCATGTCCTCGACCAGGAACGGCACCGCGTCGGCGAGGCCGGCGGCCTTTTCCTCGGAATTGGAAAAGCCCGTGACCGCCTTGCCGCGCACCAGCGGCAGTCCGAACGGGCCCAGGGCATCGCGCAGGGCCGCAACCCCGTGACACACGGCCGCAACCGGCTTACCGGCCGCATAGACCGCGTCGATCAGCAGGCGCGAATCCTCGTTGCCGGCGAGATCCCACAGCGGACCGTGGCCGCCGGGATAGAACACCGCGTCGAACGCCTCGCGGTCGATGTCCGCCAGCTTGCGGGTATGCGCGAGCGCCCGCATCGCCGCATCGTCGGCGCGGAAACGTTTGGTGGCGTCGGTCTGGCTGTTCGCCTGCTCGCTGCCGGGATCGACCGGCGGCTGTCCGCCTGCCGGCGAGGCGAGCGTGATGTCGGCGCCGGCGTCCTTGAACACGTAGTACGGCGCGGCGAGTTCTTCCAGCCACAGTCCCGTCGCCTTGCCGGTTTTGCCAAGCTGGCCATGCGAGGTCAGCACAATCAGAACCTTCATGATGCATCTCCGAGATCGGCAACGTTGCCTTCTCTTCGCAGCTTGGGCCGCGCAGCCGGAATTGCAAGGAACAGATGTGCAATCGGTCGCGAATTGTTACGCTTGGGTTTCCATTCGCGAGCGTCGTGACCATGAGCCTGATCTCCGCACCCGTTTCGTTCGGCGAGCTGATCGACAAGATCACCATCCTCGAAATCAAGTCGGAACGCATTGCCGATGCGGCGAAACTGGCCAATGTGCGCGACGAACTGCAGTTGTTGAACGATCTGTGGTCGCGCGATCCCGCTTCGCGCACCGACATCGCCGCCGAACGCGCGGGGCTGAAACGCATCAACGAAGCGCTGTGGGAGATCGAGGATGAAATCCGCGTGAAGGAACGCGACCAGGCTTTTGACGCGCGCTTCATCGAATTGGCGCGCGCGGTGTACCACACCAACGACAAGCGCGCGGCGGTCAAGCGCGCGATCAACCTGAAGCTCGGTTCCCGATTGGTGGAAGAGAAGTCTTATCAGGATTACGGCGCGACCTGAACCGAGGCTTCCAGCCTTTCCACCACGTCGTCGACCCTCACGAGATCCATCACGCCGGGGTACTCGATTTTCGTGCCCCACGGAATCGCGGCCGCCGGTTGGTGCAGGAACTTGCGCGCGGCGTCGTCGTAGCGGTCCACGCACCAGCGGCGATCGGAATAGGGGCCGGAGCGCGCGGAATTGCTGGCGGCGTGCAGGCCCAGCACGCGCGCGCCCACCGCATTCGCCATGTGCATGGGACCGGCGTCCGGCGTCAGCACGATGGACGCGCGTTGGTACAGCGCCAGCGCGCGCTTCAGGGTGTCCCTGCCGATCAGGTCCAGCGGTTTCGTTTGCATCTTCGCGATGATGGTGTCGCCCAGCGCGCGCTCGGCGCGCGACGGGCCGCCGGTCAGCACCACCCGCATCCGCAAGGCTTGCGCGGCGTGGTCGGCGACGGCGGCGTAGCGCTCCGCGCGCCAGTTGCGCAGCGCGTGGCTGGAAGAGGGCGAGATCAACAACGTCGGTTGGCCGTCGTCGGGCCATTGTTGCGTGGCCCACGCGCGCGCGTCATCGGGAATCGGAATGTCCCAGCGCACGTTCGTCTGTTTCAGACCCAGCGGTTCGATGAAGCTTCCCATCGCGTCCAGCACGTGCTCGCCGCTACGCGCCGGAATGCGCTCGCGCACGAACAGGCCGTGCAGGTCTTTCGAGCGCGCGTGGTCGTAACCGATGCGGCGTCGCGCGCGCACGGCGAGGCTCAGCAGGTTGGCGCGCAACGCGACCTGCATGTGCAGCAGCGCGTCGAAGTGGCGTGTGGCAAGTGCGTTCCGTACCGCGCGGAAACCGGCCATGCCGGCGCGCTTGTCGAACACCACGAATTCGACGCCGGCGATGTCGCCGACCAGCTTGTGCTCCAGCTTGCCGACGATCCAGGTCAGGCGCGTTTGCGGCCACGTGGCCTGCAGCGTGCGCACCAGCGGCACCACGTGGGTGACGTCGCCCAGGGCGGAGGTACGTAGCAGGCACAGCGATTCGGGGGCATTCGTCATCGGGCTTGCTAAACTTCGGGGGTGAATATGCCGACGCCATCCGGCGCTGACCGCCAGCCAGTCGACCCGCGCATTGTCGCATCCGGGGGCGGCGCGATGGTGTTCGACGCGAACCTTGTCGAAGCGCCGACGCGCGAGTGGTTCGAGCCGGCGTGGTGGCAGGCACAGGGCCGGGTGCGCGAGAGCAGGGGAGGGCGCGGCGGGGTCGCGTTCCTGGATACGCCGGCGGGAGCGTGCGTGCTGCGCCACTACCGGCGCGGCGGCTGGATGGCGCCGCTGCTGGGCGATCGCTACGTGTGGAATGGCCGCCATCGCAGCCGCGGGTTCGCCGAGTTCGCCCTGCTGGCGGAGCTGGTGCAACGCGGACTGCCGGTTCCGGCGCCGGTGGCGGCGCGCTACCTGCGGCGCGGGCCGTACTACACCGCCGACCTGATCACGCGTGCGATCGAGGGCGCGCAAACCTTGACCGAAATCATCGCCGCGCGGCGTTTCGATGCCAAGCTGGCGGGGCAGGTGGGTGCGCTGGTGGCGCGGTTCCACGTCGAGGGCGTGGACCACGCCGATCTGAACGCCCACAATATCCTCGTTGCAGGAGACGGCCTGTGGTTGATCGATTTCGATCGCGGCGAAATCCGCGCGACCGGCACGGCCTGGAAACTCGCCAACCTCGCACGCCTCAAGCGCTCGCTGCTGAAGGTCGGCGCCTGCGATCATGACGAGGCGTCGCTGGATCGCGAAATCTGGACACCCTTGATGCGCGGCTACGAACGCGGTTTTGGAAACGGCCCATGATGGAGCAAACCGCCCACGCGGTGGCTAGCAGCGATCGGGATCGCGGCGATGGCGCGATCTGGTCGCTGCACGTGCTGGGCACGGGCTCGGCCAGCGCGCTCGAACTCGGCGCGTCCAGCGCGGTGCTGGAACGCGACGGCCAACCCATGCTGCTGATCGATTGCGGCCCCGGCACGCTGAAGCACTACCAGCGCTGCTACGGCGCGTTGCCGCGCGCGGTGTTCGTCACGCATGCGCACATGGACCACGTCGCCGGACTGGAACGCCTGTTCTACGCCGCGTGGTTCGATCCCGACCAACGCGGAAACGTCAAACTGTTCGTGCACGCGAACCTGGTCCCGATCCTGCAGGCGCGCGTCGCGGATTATCCCAACGCCGTCGCCGAGGGCGGCGCCAATTTCTGGGAAGGCTTCCGGCTGGTCGCGCTGTCGCGCGGATTCTGGCTGGATGATTGGTGGTTCGATGTATTCGCGACGCGCCATCACGCGGCCGGCACTTCGTTCGGGGTGGCGTTGTGCGGATGTTTTGCGTGGACCGGCGACACCCGGCCGATTCCCGAAGTGCTGTCCGGCTTCGCCGACGCACACACCCTGATCGCCCACGACTGCGCGCTGGTCGGCAATCCCTCGCACGCCGGCGCCGACGATCTCGAGCGCGAATATCCGGACGAACTGCGCGCCAGGTTGCTGCTGTACCACTACGGCAGCGCGCACGATGCCGAGGCGATGCGCGAGCGCGGCTTCAAGGTCGCGTTGCCGGGCGGGCGCTATCCCCTGCACGCGCCGGACCCGGTGCGCGCGGAGGCCGGTTGATGAGGCTCGCTCGATGAGGCTCGTTCGATGAAGCCGGAAGCACCGCTCGCGCTGCAGACGGGGCCGGCGCCGCCGGATGCGTTGGGGCGCGCGCTGGGCGACCTGCGGATCTCGGTGATCGACCGCTGCAACTTCCGCTGCCCGTATTGCATGCCGGAAGAAACGTATCCGGCCGACCACGCCTTCCTGCGCGCGCGCGACCGGCTGGACTTCGATGAAATCGTGCGCATCGCGCGGGTGTTCGTGTCGCTGGGCGTGAAGAAGCTGCGCCTGACCGGCGGCGAGCCGCTGCTGCGGCGCGACCTGCCGCAACTGGTCGCGCGGCTGGCGGCTATCGAGGGCGTCGAGGATCTCGCGCTCACCACCAATGGCGCGTTGCTGCCGAAGCTGGCGCAGCCCTTGCGCGATGCGGGCCTGCGGCGCGTCACGCTGAGCATGGACAGCGCCGATCCGGAAACCTTCCGCCGCATGTCGGGCGGGCGCGGCGAGCTGGCCGACATCGAGGCCGCGATCGCCGCGGCCGAGCGCGCCGGCTTCGCGCCGCTGAAAATCAACTGCGTGGTGATGCGCGACGTCAATGATGGCGGGGTGCTCGACCTGGTCGAACGCTTCCGCGGCACCGGCCACGTGCTGCGCTTCATCGAATACATGGACGTCGGCACCGTCAATGGCTGGCGCGGCGACCGGGTGGTGCCGGGCGCGGAACTGGTGCGCCGCATCGACGCGCGCTGGCCGCTGGAGGCATTGCCGCGCAGCGCCGCGTCCACCTCGCGCCGCTGGCGTTTCCGCGACGGCGCGGGCGAGGTCGGCTTCATCAACTCGGTCACCGAACCGTTCTGCGGCGGTTGCACCCGCGCACGCCTGTCGGCCGACGGCAAGCTGTATACCTGCCTGTTCGCGCATGCCGGCCACGATCTGCGTGCGCTGCTGCGCGCGGGCGAATCCGACGAGGCGCTGCGCGCCACCGTCGCCGGCATCTGGAGCCATCGCGGCGACCGCTACAGCGAGCGGCGTGCCGAATTGCGCGCAGCGGGCGTGCTGGAACACGTCGAGATGTACCGGATTGGAGGGTAGGTCTTGCCGGATCCGGACCAATGCATTGGATGCGGATGGGAAGGCCTGATTCGCACTGATCACCAGCCGTACTGGACGTGGCATAGTGACCCTGCAACGTCGTCATTCCGGGGGCCACGCCGGTTTCATGGCGTGGCAACCCGGAATCGGTTTCAGGCGCATGCAATCCTCAAACCGATTCCGGATTCGGGCCCCGGATCAAGTCCGGGGCAGGCTCTGCGGCCCGCTCCGGAATGACAACACAATTGACTGAGGTTCGTCGCTAATCAGGTGGGGAGATGCAACAGTCGATTTGATCCGATTTTATCCGCGTGAATCCGCGTCGAATTTTTCTGATGATGAGCAATGCGAAAGAAACTTTCACATCTCGATACAGCCAACCATCCGCGCATGGTCGATGTCGGCGCCAAGGACGTTACCGCGCGCGTCGCGGTGGCGGAGGCCGTCGTGCGTTTTCCCGCCGCGGTCGCGGCGGCGCTGCGCGCGGGCGGGTTGCGCTCGCCCAAGGGCCCGGTCATCGACACCGCGATCGTGGCCGGAACCATGGCCGCCAAGCGCACCCACGAATTGATCCCGTTCTGCCATCCGCTCGCGATCGAGCGCTGCAGGATCGAAGCCGATTTCATGTCGGACACCGAATTGGCGATCCGCTGCGAAGTCGCGATCACCCACAAGACCGGCGTCGAGATGGAGGCCTTGACCGGCGCCAGCGTCGCCGCGCTGACCGTGTACGACATGTGCAAGGCGCTTTCGCACGAGATCGTGATCGAATCCGTGCGGCTGCTGGAGAAATCCGGCGGCAGGCGCAACGTGCGCGGCGGCAAGCTGCAGGCGCAGGCATGAACTATCGGCTGCTCTATTTCGCTTCGCTGTGCGACGCTGCAGGACGCGCCGAGGAAACCGTCGCCAGCGACGCGCGCGACGTGCGCGCCCTGTACGCCGAACTCGCCGCCCGGCATGGTTTCGGGTTCACGCCCGAACGCCTGCGCGTGGCGGTCAACGGCGCGTTCACCGATTGGGGCCATCGCCTGGCCGACAACGACCAGGTGGTGTTTTTGCCGCCGGTTTCAGGGGGGTGAGAGCGCGCGTTCAGCCGATGCCGGTGGCATCGGCTGCGCGCTCGAACGCACGGGCAAGGATGCCCGGGCCGGCGCCACGCGCCATGGATGGTTGCTTGCCTGGGATATCGATGAAATGCAGCCAGAATCATTTGCTTTTTCTGATTCGCCGATCGATACCGCCGCGCTGCGGCGCACGCTGGAAGCGGCCGGCGTGGGCGCGGTGGTGTGCTTCGAAGGCCGCGTGCGCGACCACAACGACGGACGCGCGGTGCGCGGGTTGTCGTATCAGGCCTATGTCGAACTGGCGGAGGCCGAGGGCGCGCGGATCGTCGAGGAAGCGCGCGGCAAGTTCGCGGTCGGGCACATCGTGTGCGTGCACCGGATCGGCGACCTCGCGCTCGGCGACGTCGCCGTGTGGGCGGGCGTGTCGGCGGGCCATCGCGGCGCCGCCTTCGATGCCTGCCGTTACGTGATCGACGAGGTCAAGGCGCGCGTGCCGATCTGGAAGCGCGAGCATTACGTCGATGGTGCTTCCGACTGGCTGCATCCCGATGCGAAATAGGCGGCGGCCCCGCCAGCGGATCTCCGGCGCACGCGTCAATCGATACCGTTGCTGCCTTCCGGCCCTGGCGGGATTTTCGATCTAGCGTCGCGGAGGCACCAACGGGGCCACCATAAACGGGAACTGGCGGAGAGGAAGGGATTCGAACCCTTGAAGCGGTTTGACCCGCTTACACACTTTCCAGGCGTGCTCCTTCGACCGCTCGGACACCTCTCCGAACCGCGGATTGCTCGCGGCGGACTGCGCAGAATAACGGGCGTCCGGCGTGCACACAAGACAATCCGGCCGTAACGCTTGGTCTCGCCGCCCGGTCTTGGCACAATGGGCTTTCGCCCCAAGGTCATCCGGATGAGTTATCAGGTCCTCGCCCGCAAGTGGCGTCCGAAGCAGTTCGCCGAACTGGTCGGGCAGGAACACGTCGTCAAGGCGCTTGCCCACGCGCTGGATTCCGGCCGCGTGCACCACGCCTACCTGTTCACCGGCACGCGCGGGGTCGGCAAGACCACCATCGCGCGCATCTTCGCCAAATCACTCAACTGCGAACGCGGCATGTCGGCGCATCCATGCGGCGAGTGCGCGATCTGCACGGCGGTCGACGCCGGGCGTTTCGTCGATCTCATCGAGATCGACGCCGCCAGCAACACCGGCGTGGACGACGTGCGCGAGCTGATCGAAAGCGCGCAGTACGCACCGGCGCGCGGACGTTTCAAGGTGTACCTCATCGACGAGGTGCACATGCTCTCGAAAAGCGCCTTCAACGCCCTGCTTAAGACGCTGGAGGAGCCGCCCGAGCACGTGAAGTTCCTGCTCGCCACCACCGATCCGCAAAAACTGCCGGTGACGGTGCTGTCGCGCTGCCTGAAGTTCGGCCTGAAGCGGTTGCTGCCCGAGCAGATTGCCGGGCAGATGAAAATGATCCTTGGCAAGGAAGGCATCGCGTTTGATGACGGCGCGATCGCGGAACTGGCGCGCGGCGCCGACGGCTCGTTGCGCGACGGCCTGTCGTTGCTCGACCAGGCCATTGCGCACGGTGGCGGCACGCTGCGCGCGGACGACGTGCGCGCGATGCTGGGCACGATCGCCGACAACGACGTCGGCGCGCTGCTGCAGGCGCTGGCCGATGGCGACGGCAAAGCGTTGATGGACGAGGCCGATCGCATCGCGGGCCTGTCGCCGGATTTCGCGGTGGTGCTGGAACAACTCGCGAACGCGCTGCACCGCATCCAGTTGCGGCAACTGGTGCCCGGCTTTGCCGGCGACGAACCCGAGCGCGAAGTGCTGGATGAACTCGCCGGCAAGGTCGATCCCGAGGACGTGCAGGTGTGGTACCAGTTCGCGTTGCACGGACGCCGCGACTTGCCGCTGGCGCCGGACGTCCGTTCCGGTTTCGAGATGACGCTGCTGCGGATGCTGGCGTTCCGCAACGAAGAACCCGGCGGGCAGGTCGCGTCCGTGCCTGCGCATGCCGCAGCGAATCGCGCGTCCCCATCGGCGGCTTCGGCGGCGCCCGCGCCGCGTGTGGCCGTCGCACCTGCGCAAGCGCGTGGACCGGCTCCGCCGCAGGCGCCCGTCGCGGCGCCGAAGCCGGCCGCGACGCCGCACATTGGCGGCATCGCCGACTGGGAGGCGTGGATCCGGGCAGCAGGTCTGGGCGGGCCGGTCGGGTTGCTGGCGCAACACGCGTTGCCGAAATCGTTCGAGGGCGACGTACTCACCCTGGCCCTGAAGCCCGAACACGAAATCCTCTGCAGCGACGCCTTGTGCAGACAGTTGCAGGACAGGCTGGGCGACGCGATCGGCCGCAAGCTGCGCGTGCGCATCGTGCACGAGGCGGTGGCGGAAACACCCGCGGCGCGCGCCGCCAAGGCGCGTTCGGATGCGCAGGCCGCGGCCGAACGCGCCCTCGCCGAAGATCCCATCATCCAGGACATGCAGCGCCAGTTCGGCGCCGAAATCATCCGCGAAAGCATTCGACCGGCAGGTAACCAGGCATGAAAGGCCAAATCGGACAGTTGATGCAGCAGGCGCAGCGCATGCAGGAAGAACTGAAGCGCGCGCAGGACGAAATTGCGCGCATGGAAGTCACCGGCAGCGCCGGCGGCGGCATGGTCGAAGTCACCATGACCGGCCGCCACGAAGTGCGCCGCGTGCGCATCGATCGCAAGCTGATGGCGGACGATCCCGAGATGACCGAGGACATGCTGGCCGCCGCGATCAACGATGCGGTCAACAAGGTTGCCGAAGCCAGCCGGGAGAAACTCGGCGGGGTCAGTTCGGGGATGAATCTGCCGCCGGGCTTCAAGCTCCCGTTCTGACCGCATGTCCGGCAACCCCGATCTGCTCGCCGAACTGATCGAAGCCCTGCGCTGCCTGCCGGGCGTCGGCGCCAAGAGCGCGCAACGGATGGCGTTCCATCTGCTGGAGCGCGATCGCGAGGGCGGCGCGCGCCTGTCGCAGGTGCTGGGCCAGGCGATGCAGCGGATCGGGCACTGCAGGTCCTGCCGCAATTTCAGTGAGGACGACGAATGTGCGATCTGCGCGAATGCGTCGCGCGATGCCTCGCAGTTGTGCGTCGTCGAAACTCCCGCCGACCTGCTGGCGATCGAACAGGCCACCGGGTATCGCGGCCGCTACTTCGTGTTGATGGGACGGCTGTCGCCGCTGGACGGGATGGGGCCGCACGAACTCGGCGCCGAGTTGCTGCAGCGCCGGCTGGCGGACGGAGAAGTACGCGAGGTCGTGATCGCCACCAATCCCACGGTGGAAGGCGAGGCCACCGCGCATTGGCTCGGACAGCTCGCGCGCACCGCGGGTGTGCGAGCGACGCGGCTGGCGCACGGCGTGCCGTTGGGCGGTGAACTCGAATATGTCGATCGTGGCACGCTGGCGCACGCGTTCGGCAGCCGCCACGACCTCGACGATTGAAACCTGCTGCGCTCGGCAGTTTGCGCGCCGCCGATTGGTATGCTGTCCTCTCCCCTCATCCCCAATCCCGCCATGACCGACACCATCTTCGACAAGATCATCCGCCGCGAACTTTCCGCCGACATCGTGTACGAGGACGACGACGTGCTTGCGTTCCGTGACATCCATCCGCAGGCGCCCGTGCACGTGCTGTTCGTTCCGAAAAAATCGTTCGCAACCTTGAACGACTGCGGCCAGGCCGACGCCGCGCTGCTGGGCAAACTCCTGCTGGCCGCTGCGGCCTACGCCAAGCGCGAAGGTTTCGCCGAGGACGGTTATCGCTGCGTGATCAACTGCAACCGCGGCGGCGGACAGACCGTGTTCCATTTGCACGTGCACCTGATGGCAGGCAAGCAGATGCCGGAACGGATGGTGTGACCATGAGTTTCCGCCGCGGCCGCACGCAACGAAAACACCCGCAAGCGGGCGTTTTCGTTCAAGACAGCGGTCGAAGGAATCAGCCCTTCTTGGGCGGCGGTGGCGGCGGCGCCGGCCGCGGCACCACGATCACGCGCGGCGGGTAGTACCACGGGCCGTAGCCCCAGCCGCATCCCCACGGCGACCAGAACGGATCGCACGGACCCCACGGTCCCCACATGTCCGGACGTTCGACGTACAACGGACGCTTCGGCCACAGATAGACGTTGTTGACCTCGACCTTGGGATAGGTGTAGTCGAACTGGCCGATCTTGTGCTGGACGGTGCCGTCCAGCGTGCCGGTCACGGTGATCTCGCGGCCCCTGGCGAATACTTCCGGATCGTAGAAGCCCTGCTTGCAGGCGACGAAGCGGCCGAGGCTTTCCTCGCCGGCCTTCGGCCGCGCCTGCGAATCCAGCGGCTGGGCCAGCACGAAGAAGCAGGTCTGCTGCTCGCGCGGCTCGGTCTGGATGATCTCGCCGCCCCAGCGCACCGGCGTGGCGGTGACGGTTCCGCTCTGGGCAGCGTTCAACGCGACCGGCGTGTAGGTGCCCTGCAGGGGTTGCGGGATGGTGGCGCAGCCGCCCAGGGCCAGCCCGCCCACGACAGAAAGAAACAGGATGCGACGTGACATGACAGGCCTCCGGGAAAGTATACCGATACGTTTATTTGACCATGCGACGTGGGCGGAAATTACGTACGCGTCGCGTGAAGACGCGGGTTCGTTCAGGCGGCGGTTCGGGAAAGGCATAACGCAGGATCAGGTATTCGTCCGCCAGTTCGCGCAGTTGCGGTGATTCGGGCAGCGCCGCCGCGGCGCGCGCATAGAAATCGCGCGGGCCTTCCGCATTCTCGCGCACGATTCCGAGATGCGCCAGGCGGCGTTGCAGGCGCAGTTGCGCGCCGGCCAGCGCATCGCGCGGCCGGTTGCGCGGCCGCAGCGATGCCAGCAACGCGCCCGCGGCGAGCGCGAGGAACACCGCGACCGCCAAGGCGGCGCCCAGCATCTGCGCGGTGGTGCGCGCGACGCCGAACGGATGGAACAGCCGGCTTTGCTGGATGGCATCGAAACCTACAACGGTTTGCCCCCACCAACGGTTGACCACGTCCAGCCGGTTGCGCCAGGGCATCCACCAACTGACGCTGCCGCCGCCGACGTCGCCGGCCGCGCCGCCGGTATCGGCCAGGATCACCTTGCTGACCGCGGCGGTCGGGTCGACCCGCACCCAGCCGCGTCCCGCCAGCCACACCTCCGACCACGCGTGCGCGTCGGACTGGCGGATCAGCAGGTAATGCGCGAAGTCGTTCCAGTAGCCGCCCTGGTAGCCGACCACCACGCGCGCGGGAACGCCGGCCGCGCGCATCAGGAAGGTGAAGGCGCTGGCGTAGTGTTCGCAGAAACCGGTCTTGGTGCCGAACAGGAAATCGTCGATGCTGTCGCGTCCCAGCGGCGGCGCGTCGAGGTCGTACACGAAGCCGCCGTCGTGGAACAGGTCCAGCGCGTCGCGCACGATTGCCATCCCATTGCCACCGGCCTGCGCGCGCCAGCGCGCCGCCAGCGCACGGGCGCGCGGGTCGAAGCCTTCGGGCAATTCCAGTGCCGCGGCGCGTATGGAAGGGGCGAGACCTTCGGGGTCCAGCCGGTAGTCGGTCGCGGATTCGACGCGGTAGCGGATGGTGTGGGTGATGGGCTGGATCGAGCGCAACGTGTGGTCGGGCCCCATGCGTGCGCCTTCCGGCGTGTCGACGGGCACGTCCAGCGCGAACATCCAGTGCTGGTGGCTGGGCAGCAGGGTGACTTCGTAACGCGTGAGCGGATCGCGGATGCCCACCGGCGCTGGCGGCCACGGACGGCGCGCGGCGGCGCCCGGCAGCCACTCGCGTCCGTCGAATTCCCACAGCAGCATGCCGCGGAAGTAACGCCGGCTTTCGGGCGGCGGCGCGCCGTCGAAGCCGATCCGCATCGCGACCGCGGTGTCGGTGAGCAGCGCGTGGATGTCGCCCGGCGCCATCCGGTCGCTGATTCCGGTGACGCCCTGGCCGTTGTCCGGCGCGCCCCACAGCGGCGTCGCGAGGCGCGGAATCAGAAGGAAGCCGACCAGCGCGACGGGCAGGCTCACCGCCAGCAGGATCGCCGCCGGCCGGAATGCGCGCAGCCCGCCGCGCTCCGGCAGGCCCGGCTCCAGCGCGCGCAGGGTGGCGAGCGCCGGCAGCAACATCAGTCCGACCACGATGGTGTAGCCCAGCGACTGGTCGAACAGCAGCGCGCTCATCAGGATGAAACACGCGAAGCCGACCGCCATGCGCGCGTCGCGCACCGATTCGCTTTCCAGCACCTTCACCACCAAGAGACCGCACACGATCGCCGCGCCTGCCTCGCGCCCGAACGGCGAGCCGTACACACCAACCACCACCAGCGGCACCGCCACCAGCATCACGAGCCTGAGCCACGCGGGGACGCGGTGGTGATGCCTGCGCCGTTGCCACCAGCGCGCGATGAGGATCGCGGCCAGCGTCGCGGTGTACCAGGCGGGCAGGTGCGGTGCGTGCGCTGCGAGCACGCACAGGACCGTCAGGCACAACAGATTGAACGGCAATGTTCCGAGCGTGGATGCGACGACGCGAGTCCCCGGCGGCGCGTGCTGGCGCTTCACGGCAGTTCCGCCAGCGCAGTGAGGCAACGGTGGTAGTGTCCGGCGTCGCTGGCCGGGCCGAACGTGCGCTGGTCCTCCAGCACCAGTATCCACGGATGCGCTGCGGCGTAGGCCTCGCACACCCAGCCGGCGAGCCGCGAGATGCGGGTTTCGCGGTCGATGCCGGTGAGGGCGTGCCAGTCGAAACGCAGCGGCTGTCCCGGCGCGGCGCGATCGAACTCGCGCACCAGCAGGTGGCCGTGGCGCGCGCTGGCCTTCCACGCCACGTGCCGGATCGGGTCGCCCGGATGGTAGTCGCGCAGGCCCGCGAACTCGTCGCCGCCCGCGATGCGCTCGGCGGGATCGTCGTGGCGCGCGGGCGGCTGGGCGTCGTTCAGAAAGCGCGGATACACCAGCACGCGCTGCGCCGGGGTGATCCAGCTCCACGCGCGGAACAGGCCGAACGGCAGCGTGCTGGAGATCCGCATGCGCGGCACCGCCATCCAGCCGCGCCGGTCGGCCGCGATGGTGACGCTGGCGCGGCTCGCGCCCGCCGTGAGCGGACACGGCTGTTCCAGTTCATCGGTCGCGATGCTGAGGCCGTGGCGGTCACGGCGATCATCGGCGAAGGCGAGGTGCAGCGGCAGGCGCGCGCCGCAGAAACCGTGCTCGGCGTGCAGCGAGCGCAGCGTGAGGTCGTGCAGCTCGCGCCACGTCAGCAGCATGCTCGAAGCCAGCGCCGCACCGAGCAGGCAAGTCAGCAGCAGCGCCGCGTTGTTCTGGTAGTTCAGCGCGCCGACCAACATGGTCGCGAGCAGCACCGCGAAGCCGAGGCCGGCGCGCGTCGGCACGATGTAGATGCGGCGGCGGTCCAGCCGCACCGGCAGCGCTTCCGGCTTGCGTCCGCGCATCAGCGCGCGCGACCAGTGGCGCACGCGCGCCGCGAAGCTGGTCCGCCCGGGTTGCGCGAGGCCGTCCATCGGCGTCACTCCACCGCGACGGATTCCAGCAACGCCTGCGCCAGCGCATCGCGGGCAAGGTTGCGCGCCGGGATCAGGCGGTGCCCCGCGACGGCGACGAACACCGCCTGCACGTCCTCCGGCAACACGAAATCGCGATCGCCCAGCAGTGCCCACGCGCGCGCCGCGGCCAGCAGCGCCAGGCCCGCGCGCGGCGACAAGCCGGTGCGGATGTCGTGGTGCTTGCGGCTGGCGGCGAGCAGCGCCTGCACGTAGTCGAGCAGGGCCGGACTGGCGGTGAGCGCGTGCGCGCGCTGGCGCAGCGCGAGGATGGCGGCGCCGTCGAGGCACGGCGCCAGCCGCCCGACCATCGCGGCGCGGTCTTCACCCGTGAGCAGCCGGCGTTCGGCTTCGGCATCGGGGTAGTCCAGCGCGATGCGCAGCATGAAACGGTCGAGTTGCGAGTCGGGCAACGGATAGGTGCCTGCCATGTCCAGCGGATTCTGCGTCGCGACCACGAAGAACGGTTGCGGCAGCGCACGGCTGGCGCCGTCCACGGTCACCTGGCCTTCGGCCATCGCTTCCAGCAACGCGCTCTGGGTCTTGGGCGTCGCGCGGTTGATTTCGTCGGCCAGCAGCAGTTGCGCGAACACCGGTCCCGGCTGGAAACGAAACGCGCCGCTGTCGCGGTCGAACACGCTGACCCCGACGATGTCGCTGGGCAGGAGATCCGAGGTGAACTGGATGCGTCGGAAGGTCAAGCCCAGCGTGGCCGCCAGCGCGTGCGCCAGGGTCGTCTTGCCGACGCCCGGCACGTCCTCGACCAGCAGGTGGCCGCCGGCCAGCAGGCAGGCGAACGCCGTCCGGATTGCCCGGTTCTTGCCGACCAGCACGTCATTGACCTGCGCCAGCGCGGCATCGAGGCGCTGGCGCGGCATGTTGTCCACGGATGCCGCGGCGGCGGCGAAGCTCTGGTCCATGCCCGTTCCCGGAATCGTGTCGGCCCGCAGTGTACGCTGGCGCTCGTCGCGAAAGCGCGAACGGCGGCGCACTGGCATCATGGGGCAAGCCGTGCGGGCGAAGTCGGCGGACTCACCCGCGATCGTTGCGCTCTCTTTTTCGCAGTGTGGAAGGAACCATGTCGAGCCATGTCGATGATGTGATCGCGGCGCCCATGGAAACCGCCATCGTGCGCGGCACGGTGCTGACGAATATCTGCGCGCACCGCAACAACTTCGATGCCGTCCGGCTGCTGGCGGCGTTGCTGGTGTTGTGCTCGCACCAGTTGTTCTTCCTGGGGCGAAGCCAGCCGGAAATCGGCGGGCACACGCTGGGCGAGCTGGCCGTGATGATGTTTTTCGTCATCAGCGGTTATCTGGTGGCCGAAAGCTGGTATCGCGATCCGCACGTGGTGCGCTTCCTCCTGCGGCGTTTCCTGCGGCTGTGGCCGGCGCTGGCGGTGGCGACGCTGGTGATCGCGCTGGCGTCGGCGCTGGTGACCAGCCTGTCGCTGCACGACTATTTCCGGGGGGGGGGGGTGACGTGGCTGTTCGTCGTCCATAACCTGCAGCTGCGCATCGTGTACGGCTTGCCGGGCGTGTTCGCGGACGGCGCGAGCGCAGCCCGGTCGGCGGTCAACGGCAGTTGGTGGACCATCCCGGTCGAGATGAAGTGCTATCTCGGGCTTGCGCTGCTGGGGCTCATCGGCCTGCGGCGGCGCTGGTTTTCGGTCATCGCACTGGCGGCGGTCAGCGTCCTGTATGTCCAGTCGCTCCCGGGGCATCCCAAGGGCAACGCTGCGCACAACCTGAGATTCCTGTACATCGGTTTTTTCCTGACCGGTGTGTGCGCGCGGCAATTCTTCACGAACATCCTGACGCATCGCGTTGCCTGGTCGGGTGCGGCGCTCGCGCTGCTCGTGGGCGCCGTCGTCGCCGGCCGCACGGATGCGGTCACCTGGATCGTGCTCGCGCCGCTGGTGTTGATCGCGGGTTCGCTGAGCGTGCCGGGCGTGCGTGCCGCGGGACGTTTCGGCGATCTGTCCTACGGCATCTACGTCTACGCCTATTTCGTGCAGCAGCTCAGCATCCGGTACTGGCCCGGCGTGCGCTTCCCTGCGGCGACGCTGGCCGTGTCGATGATCGCGACGGCAGCGCTGGCGTGGTGCTCGTGGCATGCGGTCGAAGCGCCGGCGCTCGGGCTCAAGCGCCATCTGCGGCGATGGTTTCCCGATCGGGCGGCGTGAACCGGTTAGCGGGGCAGGGCGTAACCGGCTTCCCGCAGCAGCCGCGCCAGCGCGATCAGGGGCAGTCCGATCAGCGCGGTGGGGTCTTCGCTTTCGATGCGTTCGAACAGGGCGATGCCGGCGCCCTCGGACTTGAAGCTCCCCGCGCAATCGAGCGGACGTTCGCGTTCGAGGTAGCGGTCGATCTCGGCGTCAGTGAGTTCGCGGAAGACGACGCGGGTGTGGTCGAGCGCGCTGCGGGGTTTGCCGCTGCGGGGGTCGATCACGCATAAACCGGTATGGAAATCCACGCAGTTTCCGCTACTTGAGCGCAGTTGCTTGCGTGCATTCTCGATGCTGCCCGGCTTGTGCAGGATGGTATTACCGAGCGCGGCGACCTGGTCCGAGCCGATCACCAGTGCGTCGGGATGATCCCTGGCGACCGCTTCGGCCTTGGCGATCGCGAGCCGCAGCGCGCGTGCGCCCGACGCTTCGCCCGGCACTTCGGATTCGTCGACGTTCGGCGCCGCCTGCTCGAATTCGGCCACGATCCGCCGCAGCAGTTCGGCCCGGTAGCGCGAGGTCGAGGCCAGCACGATCCGCGGCGTGCTCATTGCTGCGAAAGATCCTCGATCTTTTCGCGCACCGCGGTTTCCAGCGCGCGTTGGGCGGAGTCCAGTTCCTGCAATTGTCTGCCCAGCGCGCCGCGGGCCTTGCCGATCGCGTTGACGGCGGCGTCCAGGTCGCGTTGGTTGGCGTTGCCGGCCTCGTCGCGCAGCCACAGCCGGTGCGCCAGCAGTTCGCGCAGCGCGGCGTCGATCGCGTGGCGGGCGTCGGCTTCGCCGGCCGTGGGCTGGTTGGGGTTGATCGACATGGACGCGTGCGCCCGGGCGAGGCGGGTGCGGCATTCCTTGAGGTCGTGCTCCAGGCCGTCGGCTTCGAGGTACAGCGTGCGCATGGCACGCTGGTGGCGCATCTGGCGGGCCAGCAGCACCACGACCAGCACGCACACGATCACCGCCACCAGCGCGGGCAGGATGATCGCGAGCAGGGTGCTGGGCAGGGCGGTCAAGACTCGGCTCGATGGGGCAGGGATGTGACGATGGCAAGCATGATACGGGCCAAGCCGGAACGCTGCTTTCAGGTTGACTTTGTGCAGTGCGGAATCTAGCATTCCCCGCTTATGTCTGCGTCCCTGCCAGCGAGTGTGGACGCCGAACGCATGGTGGCGGGGCGGCGGTCTTTCGAAGGATCCTTGCCGGTCGCGGAACTGCCGCGGTTGGTCGAGGCGCTGGCGAACGACAGCGGCGAGGTCGCCTACCGGCTGGACTTCGAAACGGGCGAGCTGGGCGAGCCGCGGCTGCACGTCCGGGCGCGCGCCGGACTGACGCTGGAATGCCAGCGCAGTCTGGAACCGTTCGTGTTTCCGGCCGAGGTCGATGCCCGGCTGGGGTTGCTGGCGGACGAGGCGGACGCCGACGCGCTGCCGGGCGATTGCGAACCGCTGTTGCTGGAAGGCGGCGCGTTGTCGCCGCGCAAGGTGATCGAGGACGAATTGCTTCTGGTTTTGCCGCTGGTGCCCGTCAAGCCCGGCAGCGAGATCTTGCAGGGCGAATGGACCACGCCCGGTGAAGGGCCGCGGGACGCGGAGCGGGACGAGGCGGTGACGCATCCGTTCGCGGATTTGCGCAAGCTGCTGGAAGCCCGCGCGAAACAGCGTTGACCCATTTCGTAGTTTTGCAGGAGAGCCATCATGGCCGTTGCCAAGAGCCGCAAATCCCCGTCCCGCCGCGGCATGCGCCGTGCGCACGACGCGCTGGACAAGGTGCAGCTCGCCACCGACCCGACGTCGGGCGAGATCCACCGCCGCCACCACGTCACCAAGGACGGCTACTACCGTGGCCGCAAGGTGATCGAGGACAAGCAGGCAGTCGTCGACGAGGACTGAGTCCGTCGTTGCAAGGCACCAGACTGGCGTGCGCCGCGCGGCGGACACCTCGGGGCATTCACGTGGCTCTGCCCCCTTGAGTCAAGGGGGCGGTCGAACCGCGCAGCGGTTCGACGGGGGTTGTGGGGGTGTGACGACGTGGAGGCGAAGCGTAAGCCGACAGGTTGACTCGCATAGCTTCCAGAGGGCCATCACTTGAAATACGCCCGCATCCTCGCCACCGGCAGCGCGCTGCCGGAACGCGTCGTCACCAATTTCGACCTCGAGAAGATGGTCGATACCAGCGACGAATGGATCCGCAGCCGCACCGGCATCCGCGAGCGGCGCGTCGCCGCCGATGGCGAAACCACCGGCGACCTCGCCTTCCGCGCCGCGCAGCAGGCGCTGCACGATGCCGGGGTCAAGGCTTCCGAGCTCGACATGGTGGTGCTGGGCACCACCACGCCCGACATCATCTTCCCGGCCACCGCCTGCCTGATCCAGGACCGGCTGGGGGCGAACGGCTGCATGGCGTTCGACGTGAACGCCGCGTGCTCGGGCTTCGTGTATGCGCTGGGCGTCGCCAACAATTTCGTGCGCGCGGGACAAGTGAAGAAGGCGCTGGTGGTCGGCGCGGAGACGCTGACCCGGATGGTGGACTGGAGCGAGCGCGAAACCTGCGTGCTGTTCGGCGACGGCGCCGGCGCAGTGGTGCTGGAAGCCTCCGACGAACCCGGCATCCTCGCCACTTGTTTGCACGCCGATGGCGGCTACAAGCACCTGCTCTACAACCCGGTGGGCGTGTCGGCGGGCTTCCGGGACGAGAAGAACCACGGCGTGCGCATCCGGATGAGCGGACGCGAGGTGTTCAAGATCGCGGTGAAGACGCTCGATGCGCTGGTCGAGGAAACCCTGCAGGCGGCCAACCTGCACGCAGACCAGCTCGACTGGCTGATCCCGCACCAGGCCAACCTGCGCATCATCGAAGCCACCGCCAAGCGCCTCGGCATGTCGATGGAACAGGTGATCGTCACCGTGGACAAGCATGCCAACACCTCGTCCGGTTCGGTGCCGCTGGCGCTGGACACCGCGGTGCGCTCGGGCAGGATCAAGCGCGGCCAGAACCTGTTGCTGGAAGCCTTCGGCGGCGGGTTTACCTGGGCCTCCGCAATGGTGAGGTATTGAGAGGGGGCGAGGGCGCGAGTAGCGAGGGCGCACTCACCAGCTTGTTGATGCAGTGATTCGATGCGATGAGATTCGATTTTTGCACCCTCACTACTCATCCCTCATCCCAAGCTTGAGCGAAGCACAGCATGATCAACAATCAGCCAACGACAAATCTCGCCTTCGTCTTCCCCGGCCAGGGTTCGCAATCGGTCGGGATGCTGGCCGAACTCGCGGCCGAATTCCCGGAAGTCCGCAAGACTTTCGATGAAGCGTCCGAAGGCGCCGGCTTCGACCTCTGGTCGTTGTCGCAGAACGGCCCCGAAGCCGAACTCGGCAAGACCGAGAACACCCAGCCGGCGCTGCTGGCCGCGAGCGTCGCGGTGTGGCGCACGTGGCTGGCGCAAGGCGGGCCGGCACCGGCGCAGGTGGCGGGGCACAGCCTCGGCGAATATTCGGCGCTGGTGTGCGCGGGCGCGCTGCCGTTGCGCGAGGCCGCGGCGCTGGTCGCCGAGCGCGGGCGCCTGATGCAGGCCGCGGTGCCGGCCGGCACCGGTTCCATGGCGGCGGTGCTGGGCGCCGAAGACGAATTGATCCGGCAGGTTTGCAAGGAAGTCTCGGGCGAGGAAATCGTCACGCCGGCCAACTACAACAGTCCGGGCCAACTGGTGATCGCGGGCCATGCGGGCGCGGTGGATCGCGCCGCGCAGCGGCTGGGCGAACTCGGCGTGCGCAAGGTCATCAAGCTTCAGGTGTCGGTACCGTCGCACACGCCGCTGATGCGCGAAGCCGCGCAGCAATTGGCCGCAAAGATGGCCGACCTGCCGTGGCAGGTGCCGGCGATTCCGGTACTGCAGAACGCCGACGCCAAGGCGCATGTCGGGATCGAATTCATCCGCGCGGCTCTGGAGCGTCAGTTGTACATGCCGGTGCTGTGGACCGACACCGTGCAGTCGCTGGTGAAGAACGGCGCGACCAGGATATTCGAGTGCGGTCCCGGCAAGGTGCTCGCAGGCTTGTGCAAGCGCATCGACAAGTCGATCGACGCCCGCGCGCTCGGCACGCCCGCCGAATTGCGCGCTGCGCTTGCCGACACCAAGTGATCGAGACAAGAGCTTTTCACCACGGATTTACACGGATCGACACTGATCAAAGCAACATCCGTGTGATCCGTGCAGATCCGTGGTAACGCTTCTTGGAGTGAATTCTTATGGCTGACACGTTGCAAGGTGAAATCGCGCTGGTCACCGGCGCTTCGCGCGGCATCGGCGCCGCGATCGCGGACGAACTGGCGGCGCAAGGCGCGAAGGTGATCGGCACCGCGACTTCCGAAGCCGGCGCGCAGGCGATCACGCAACGCTTGTCTACCCACGGTGGCGAAGGGCGCGCGCTGGACGTCACCGACGGCGCGGCGGTGGAGGCGCTGATCGAATCCATCGTCAAGGACCACGGCGGCCTTTCGATCCTGGTCAACAACGCCGGCATCACCCGCGACCAGTTGCTGATGCGGATGAAGGACGAGGACTGGCAGGCCATCCTCGACACCAACCTCACCTCGGTGTATCGCACCTCCAAGGCCGTGATGCGCACGATGATGAAGGCGCGCCACGGCCGCATCATCAACATCGCCTCGGTGGTGGGCGTCACCGGCAATCCCGGCCAGACCAACTACGCCGCGGCCAAGGCCGGCATCATCGCGTTCTCGAAATCGCTGGCGCGCGAGATCGGTTCGCGCGGCGTCACCGTCAACGTGGTCGCGCCGGGTTTCATCGACACCGACATGACCCGCGCGCTGACCGATGAGCAGCGCAAGGCGCTGGAAGGCACGATCGCGCTGGGACGGCTGGGCGCGCCCGCCGACATCGCGCATGCCGTCGCGTTTCTGGCTTCGCCGGCAGCCAGCTACATCACCGGCGAAACCCTGCACGTCAACGGTGGCATGTATATGGCCTGAGGCTGGGGCAATGGTTCCAGTGACTCCCAGAACCGGGTAAGATTGCGACTTTCGTGCCGCGGCCGGGGCGGGTTTCCGGCCACGGAATCACCACGCGACCCCACGCGGGTCTTGATTTCACAGCATCCTGCGTTGCCCTGACGGGTGCGCGCGGATCGAGTGGGGAAGGGCACATGCCCTCCTCGAACGCCATTGTCCCGGGAGGCACTTGCACATGAGCAGCATCGAAGAACGCGTCAAGAAGATCGTGGTCGATCAGTTGGGGGTCAAGGAAGAGGACGTCACACCGAACGCCTCGTTCGTCGACGATCTGGGCGCGGACTCGCTGGACACCGTCGAACTGGTGATGGCGCTCGAAGAGGAATTCGAGACCGAAATCCCCGACGAGGAAGCCGAGAAGATCACCACCGTGCAGCAGGCGGTGGATTACATCAAGGCGCACGTCAAATCCTGATCCACGGCGTCGGCGCATGCCCCGTGGCGGCGCGAAGTCTTGTCACAGCGGCAACCCGAAAGCTGCGCCTCCCGTGCGCAGCTTTCGTTTTGTTGGGGCCGCGGACTGTGCGCCCGGGTATGGATTCGGCAGGGTTCGCACGCATGTCGCCGCGCGCCCGCCGGCGGGCGCCCGTGATCGCTGCCTGCGCAACCCGGCCCCGGGAACGCGCGGCCTGATCGCGACGAACATTCGAAGCACGGAGTTTCCATGAACAAGCGGCGTGTGGTGGTCACCGGCCTCGGCCTCGTTTCGCCCGTCGGCAATGACGTGGCGACGGCGTGGAAGAACGTGGTGGCGGGCGTGAGCGGGATCGGTCCGATCTCGCATTTCGACGCCAGCGCGTTCCCGACCCGCATCGCGGGCGAGGTGAAGGGTTTCGATCCTGCGGCGTACATCGCGCCGAAGGACGTCAAGAAGATGGACACCTTCATCCACTACGGGATCGCCGCGGGCGCCGAGGCACTGAAGGATTCGGGCATCGAGATCACCGAAGCCAACGCCACGCGGATCGGCGTCGCGGTGGGCGCCGGCATCGGCGGCATCGCCAGCATCGAACGCACCACGCTGGCGTATTACGAAGGCGGCCCGCGCAAGATCTCGCCGTTCTTCGTGCCGGGCTGCATCATCAACATGGCGTCCGGCAACCTCGCGATCATCCACGGCCTGAAGGGCCCGAACATCGCCTGCGTCACCGCCTGCACCACGGCGACGCACAACATCGGCCTCGCGATGCGGATGATCCAGTACGGCGACGCCGACGCGATGCTGACCGGCGGCGCGGAGTTCTCGGTCACCGCGACCGCGGTCGGCGGATTCTGCTCGGCGCGCGCCATGAGCACCCGCAACGACGATCCGGCCCGCGCCAGCCGGCCGTGGGACAAGGACCGCGACGGCTTCGTGCTGTCGGACGGCGCCGGCATCCTGGTGCTGGAGGAATACGAACACGCGAAAGCGCGCGGCGCGAAGATCTATGCCGAACTCGCGGGCTTCGGCATGAGCGACGATGCGTACCACATCACCGCGCCCAGCGAGGGCGGCGAGGGCGCGGGGCGCTGCATGGAGAACGCGCTGAAGGACGCCGGCGTGAACCCGGGCGACGTGCAATACATCAACGCGCACGGCACCTCGACGCCGCTCGGCGACGTGGGCGAGGTGCACGCGGCCAAGCGCGTGTTCGGCGAGCACGCGAAGAAACTCGCGATGAGTTCCACCAAGTCGGTCACCGGGCACCTGCTCGGCGCGGCCGGCGGCGTGGAAGCGATCTTCACCCTGCTGGCGATGCGCGACAACGTGCTGCCGCCGACCATCAACCTCGATGAACCCGGCGAAGGCTGCGACCTCGACTTCGTGCCCAACACCGCGCGCGAAGGCAGGATCGACGTCGCGATCTCCAACTCGTTCGGCTTCGGCGGCACCAACGGCACGCTGCTGTTCCGGCGCGTCTGACGACGGCCGGATGCCGGGTTTTTCGACTGCCGGCGCGGGGCGTTTCGCCACCGGATACGCGCAACGCGAGTTGCCGGACGCGCGCGACTTGCTGCCTCTGGCGGCCCGGTTTGCGCAGCGCTATCCCTGCCTGCTCGAAAGCGCGCTCGCGGGTCCGCAGGCGCGTTGGGACATCCTGTTCGCGTTTCCGTCGGCAACGCTCGCGCTGCATGCGGACGGGCATGTGCGCAACCAACGCGGGGAGAGTGTCGGCACGCGTTTCCTGGATGCACTGGATGCCGCTTGGCGCGCTGCGCAGCCGGATGCGTCGCGGGCGCAAGGCGATCGTTGCGGTCCGCCCTTTCGCGGCGGCTGGCTGCTGTACCTCGGCTACGAACTCGCGGGCGAAATCGAGCCGCGCCTGCGGCTGCCGGTCGCGGAAACGTCCCGGATTCCGATTGCGTTGGCGGTACATTGCCCGGCGGCGATCATGGTCGATCGCCGACGCGGCCGAACGCTGCTGGTGGCGGAATCCGGTCGGTACGAGCTTCTCGACGCGCTGCAGGACGACCTGGAGGCGATGACGTCGTCCACGGGTCCGGATGCTATCGCGCCGCCTGTATCCATCGAGGAAGACGACCCGGCGCGATTCCTCGAAGGCGTTGCGCGGGTGCACGGGTATCTGGAGCGTGGCGATACCTTCCAGGTGAACCTGTCGCGTGGCTGGCGCGCCCGTCATGCACAGGCGCCGGCGCCCGCATCCCTGTATGCGGCGCTGCGTCGCGCCAATCCCGCGCCGTTCGCGGGTCTGTTGCAGCAACCCGGCTGGGCGCTGGCGAGTTCTTCGCCCGAACGCCTGCTGGAAATCCGCGACGGCGAGGCGCAAACGCGCCCGATCGCAGGCACCCGCCCGCGCGTTGCCGGCGACGACGATGCCGCACGCATCCGCGAACTGGTCACGCACCCCAAGGAACGCGCCGAACACGTGATGCTGATCGACCTCGAACGCAACGACCTCGGCCGCATCTGCATGCCCGGCAGCATCCGTGTCGACGAGCGGATGGTGGTCGAGAGTTACGCGCATGTGCACCACATCGTTTCCAACGTGCGCGGCAGGTTGCGCGAGGACGTCACGCCGGGGCAGGCGATCGCGGCGGTGTTTCCCGGCGGCACCATCACCGGCTGTCCCAAGGTGCGCTGCATGGGAATCATCGCCGAACTGGAGGCCGGGCCGCGCGGCGCGTACACCGGCGCGCTCGGTTATTTGAACCACGATGGCGACGGCGACCTCAACATCCTGATCCGCACCTTGCAGTTGGAAGGCGACACCGTCACGTTCCGGGCCGGTGCCGGCATCGTGGTCGATTCCGTGGCCGAGGCCGAGCTAGCGGAAACCCGCGCCAAGGCACGTGGCCTGTTGCGCGCGTTCGGGGCGCCATCGTGAGCGGCCGCGTGCTGGTGAATGGCCGCGACGATGCCTGCGTGTCCGCGTTCGATCGCGGATTGCTGTATGGCGACGGTTTGTTCGAGACTATTCGTTTCACGCGCGGTGAAGCGTCTTTGTGGACGCGCCACATGCGCCGCCTCGGCGAGGGTTGCACGCGGCTGGACATGCCGCCGGCGGAGACGAGCCTGCTCGCCGACGAAACGCAGCGCGTGCTGGCTGGCGCCGCGGACGCGGTGGTGCGGATCACGTTGACGCGCGGCGAAGGCGAACGCGGTTACGCGCCACTCGCGAATCCGCGCACGACGCGCATCGTCGCCGCGCATGCGGTGCCTGCGATCCCCGTGGATTGGTACCGCGACGGAATCCGGGTACGCTCTTGCGGATTGCGGTGGTCGCCGCAGCCGCGTCTGGCGGGCATCAAGCACCTGAACCGGCTGGAACAGGTGCTGGCGCGCGCGGAATGGTCGGATCCGGGCGTGGTCGAAGGCTTGATGTTCGATCATGACGACCATCTGATCTCTGCGACGGCGGCCAACGTGTTCGGCGCGCGGGATGGCGTGTGGGTCACGCCGGCGTTGGATCGATGTGGCGTCGCGGGGGTGTTGCGCGCGGAATTGCTGGAGGCTTTTCCGGAGGCGGTGGTGAAGGCGATCACGAGGGACGAAGCGATGCGGATGGATGAAATCTTCGTGTGCTCCAGCGTGCGCGGTGTGTTGCCGGTGCGCGAACTGGACGGCCGGACGCTGCGCATCGGCGACGCGACGCGCGCCGCGCAGGCGCATTGGCGTGCGCTCGGCTTTGCCGGAGGCGAGGCGTGACGCGCCGACGCAAGCGGCAGCGCGGTCGTCTCGCCAGGCCGCTGGCGGTGCTGGTGCTCGTAATCGTGCTGGCGATCGCGGCGGCTGCGGTGTGGAGTGGGATCACGTACCTGCATTTCACGCGCACGCCCTTGAATGTGCGCACGGCCGGGCAGACCATCGAAATCGCCAAAGGCGAAGGCTTCAAGGGCATCGTCGTGCAGCTGCGCAACGAAAAACTTTCCGACGCGTCGCCGCTGTTGTGGCGTGCGCTGGCGATGCGGCTCGGCGTCGTGGACAAGCTGCACGCGGGCGAATACGCGCTGGCGCCGGGGATGACGCCGACCGTGCTGCTGGAAAACATGGCGGCGGGCCGCGTGCTGCACCGGCGCGTGACGCTGGTGGACGGCTGGGCTTTCACGCAGGTGCGCGCGGCGCTGCAGAAGGCGCCGAAGCTCGCGCATGCCATCGACAAGTTGAGCGACGCCGAAGTGATGGCGAAGCTGGGCGATGCGGAACCATCGCCGGAAGGCGAGTTCATGCCCGACACCTACGATTACGTGCTGGGCATGTCGGATCTCGACATCCTCGCGCGCGCACACAAGGCCATGCAGGCGTTCCTCGCGAAAGAGTGGGCGGGCCGCGATCCGTCGGTCCCGCTGCAGACGCCGTACCAGGCGCTGATCCTCGCCTCGCTGGTCGAGAAGGAAACCGCGGTGCCGGCCGAACGGCCGGAGATCGCGGGCGTGTTCGAGCGCCGGCTCAAGCTCGGGATGAAGCTCGACACCGATCCCAGCGTGATCTTCGGGATGGGCTCCGCCTATGCCGGCAAGATCCACAAGCTGGATCTGGAAACCGACACGCCCTACAACACCTACACCCGCGCCGGGCTGCCGCCCACGCCGATCGCGCTGCCCAGCCGCGCGGCGATCCATGCGGTGCTGCATCCGGCGCCGGGCGATGCGCTGTACTTCGTGGCGCGGGGCGACGGCACGCACCAGTTTTCGGCGACGCTCGCGGAGCACAATGCGGCGGTGAAGAAATACATCCTCGGGAAGCAAAACCGGTGAGCGGCCGGCTGATCACGCTCGAAGGCGGCGAGGGCGCCGGCAAGAGCACGCTGCTGGCGGGCCTGCGCGAACATTTCGATCGCCACGGCCTGGACGTGCTGTATACGCGCGAGCCGGGCGGCACGCCGGTGGGCGAGGCGATCCGCGCGCTGGTGCTGGATCCCGCGCATCGCGGCATCGCCGCGGAAACCGAATTGCTGCTGATGTTCGCGGCGCGCGCGCAACTGGTGCGCGAAGTGCTGCGTCCCGCGCTGGAGGCCGGCCGCTGGGTGTTGTGCGATCGGTTCACCGACGCAAGCTACGCCTACCAAGGCGGAGGGCGCGGCATCGACGCCGCGCGCATCGCCGAACTGGAACGCATCGCGACCGCGGGCCTCAAGCCCGACCTCACGCTGCTGCTGGATCTGCCGGTCGCGCACGGCCGCTCGCGCGCCAGCCGGCGCGGCGACGCCGACCGCATCGAAGCGGAGCAGGACGATTTCTTCGAACGCATCCGCGCGGCGTATCTCTCGCGCGCGCAGGCCGAGCCGCGGCGCTTCCGGGTGATCGATGCAGCGCAACCCCCCGAACGGGTGCTGCAGGCGGCCATCGACGCGATCGAGGCGCTGCGCACGGTGAAAGCGACATGAGCGACGACGGCGAAGCCACCGTCGTTTCGGCGTTCGCGTCGGGCGATCCGTTGCCGCCCTGGTGCACGCCGGCGTGGGACGTGCTGGCCGCGCGCGCGGCCGGCAACAGCCTGCCGCACGCCTTGCTGGTGTGCGGTCCCGCGGGGCTGGGCAAGCGCGTGCTGACCGAAGCCTTCGTGCGCGCGCGCCTGTGCGAGTCGCTGCGGGACGGCCGTGCCTGCGGGCACTGCCGCGCCTGCCGCCTGCTCGCCGCGGGCACGCACCCCGACCGCGTGCTGGTCACGTTCGAGGAAAATCCCAAGACGCACAAGCTGCGCACGGAAATCGTGATCGACCAGATTCGTGCGCTGTCGGCGCGGCTGGCGATGGCGAGCCAGCTCGGCGGCTGGCAGGTCGCGGTGATCGATCCCGCCGAGGCGATGAACCCCGCGTCGCAGAATGCGCTGCTGAAGACGCTGGAAGAGCCCACGGCCTCCAGCCTGATCGTGCTGGTGGCCGACCAACCATCGCGCCTGAGCGCGACCGTGCGCAGCCGCTGCCAGCGCGTCGAGATCGCGCTGCCGCCGAAGGTCGAGGCGTTGGCGTGGCTCGGCGTGCGCGGTGTGGAACATGCCGAGGCCGCGCTGGCCGCGGCCGGCGGCAATCCCGGTCTCGCGTGGCTGCTGGCCGAGCACGGCGGCATGCAGCGCCGCCAGGAAGTCGCGCGCGACCTGTTGGCCTTGGCTGCGGGGCGCGGCGATGCGCGCGCGATCGGCCGGGCGTGGGCCGACGACGAACCCGGGCAGCGGCTGGAACAGGCGGCGCGCTTGCTGGAAGGCGCGTTGCGTGCGCGCGCCGAGGGCTTGCGCGCGCGTTTCGATCCAGGCTGGGACGACGCCACGCTCGCGGCGCGTTGCGCCGGCGCCAACCACCTGCGCCGGTTGCTGGACGGTCCGCTGCGCGGCGATCTCGCGTTGTTCGACTGGTTGAACGGCTTGCCGCGCACGCAGGGATAGGCAAGCGCCGCGCCGGTCAGTGCGGGGTCAATCTCGACGCGGCACAATCGCGCCCCGAGTGTGCGTTGGCATCCCGCGCACGACCCAAGGACATGCCGGCTTGCGTCAGCAAACAACCGCCGACCTGCTCGATCCCGATGCGCTGCTGAAACGCCCGGGCGCCCGCCTGATGGTGCTGGCGCCGCATCCGGACGATGAATCGCTGGCCGCGGGCGGGCTGATCCAGCGCGCGCTCGCCTACGGCGTGCCGGTCGACGTGGTATTCGTCAGCGACGGCGAAAACAATCCGTGGCCGCAGCGCCTGCTGGAACGGCGCATCTGGATCGGCGCGCGGCAGCGCACCGCCTGGGGCCAGCGCCGGCGCGGCGAAGCCGACGCAGCCCTGCGCGCGCTCGGCGCGGAGCGCGTCGGCGTGCACCGGCTGGGCTGGCCGGACGGCGGCGTGACCTGGATGCTGCTCCACGACACGGCTGCGATGCTGGCCGTCATGCGCGGCCTGGTCGAGCGCGTCCGCCCGACGCTGCTGGTGTTGCCCGACCTGGTCGACCGCCACCCCGACCACAGCGCGCTGCACGTGCTGACCGAGATGGTGTTCCAGACCTTGCCGCCCGACTCGCGGCCCGCATGCCTGGGTTATCTGCTGCACGGCCGCTCGCAGCCGGGCGTGCCGGGACGCGCGCTGTTCGCGCTGGATGGCGACGAACGGGCGCGCAAGCGTGCCGCGATCGAAGCCCATGCCAGCCAGACCGCGCTCAGCCGCGGGCGCCTGCTGCGCTTCGCCGCGGAAACGGAGACTTTCGTCGCCGGACTGGATTGCCACGATCGCATGGGCGCGACCCTGCCGTGGCAGCCGCCGCGGCCGTTGCGGCCCGCGCTGGCGCTGCTGGCAGTGGACGCGGCCGGCGGCGAAAAAGTGCCGCTCGGTGCGCGCGGTGGCGCCAACCTGTTCTGGCGCGACGGCAGCCCCGCGGCCCGCAGCTCGCTCGACCTGCAGCCGCCGTACTACGTCAAGTTGTATTGCCCGCTGCCTTCGCCGTGGGTGTTCGACGGCTGGGGCTGGTGCCGCTTCGGAAACGCGCGTGCTTGACCGCGGCACGGCGTGGCGGCAAGCTGGCGCCGCGATCAACCAGGGCGCGAGACGATGGCAGCAATGAGCGGCGCAGGCGGCATGGGCAGTCAGGGCATCCTGTCCGTCGTCATCAAGGACAAGCACACGCTGTACCAGTCCTACATGTCGTTCGTGAAGGGCGGCGGCCTGTTCGTGCCCACCAACAAGCGCTACAACTTCGGCGACGAGGTGTTCCTGCTGATGACGCTGCCCGAAGGCACCGAACGCGTTGCCACCACCGGTCGCGTGGTGTGGATCACGCCGATCGCGGCGCAGGGCAACCGGCCCGCAGGTATCGGCGTGCAGTTCGCCGAAAATGCCGACGGCGACAACGCGCGCGCCAAGATCGAAACCCTGCTGATAGGACTGCAGGGCGGCGACAAGCCGACGCATACGATGTGAGGAGTGTCGTTGGCGGGAGCCAACACAAAAGCTCACCTCGTGAAAGGATCCACAAACAACAGCAAGCAAGTGACAGGGCGCCGAGGCAGGAGGCGCTTTCGTTACGAATTGGTCGGGGAGACAGGATTTGAACCTGCGACTTCTACGTCCCGAACGTAGCGCTCTACCAGGCTGAGCTACACCCCGACGGTCTGCAGCGGGGCCAACGCCCTGCAGCGAGCCGCAAATGATACTTGGCGCGGCTCCACGCGCGCAAGACTGGGGCGGGCGCTGGTAATCTTGCGGTTTTGACGCGAGACCACGCCATGGCGTTGACCACGCCCCGCACCATGCCCGGTGTGCTGGAACTGCTGCCGCGCGAGCAGATCGCGTTCCAGTCGATGCTGGACACCATCCGCCGCGGGTTCGAGGTGTACGGCTTCCTGCCCATCGAGACGCCCGCGATCGAACTGGCAGACGTGCTGCTGACCAAGAGCGGCGGCGAGACCGAGCGACAGGTGTACTTCGTGCAATCGACAGGGGCGCTGGAGCAATCCGGGCGGCCCGAACTCGCGCTGCGCTTCGACCTGACCGTGCCGCTGGCGCGCTACGTGGCCGAGCACGAGCGCGATCTCGCGTTTCCGTTCCGGCGCTACCAGATGCAGCGCGTGTATCGCGGCGAGCGCGCACAGCGCGGGCGTTTCCGCGAGTTCTACCAGTGCGACATCGACGTGATCGGCAAGGACACGCTATCGGTGCGTTACGACGCCGAGATTCCGGCGGTGATCCACGCGGTGTTCCGCGCGCTCGACATCGGCGCGTTCACCATCTGGCTCAACAACCGCAAGCTGATGCGCGGGTTCTTCGAAGGGCTCGGCATCGGCGATGGCGAACAACAGATGGGCGTGCTGCGCGAAGTGGACAAGCTCGACAAGCGCGGCGCCGAACACGTGCGCAGCGTGTTGACCGGCGAGGCGTTCGGCCTGTCCGTCGCTGCCGTCGACAGGATCCTGCGCTTCGTCGAGGTGCGCTCGACCTCGCTGGCCGACGCGCACGCCACGCTCGATGCGCTGGGCTCCGGCAGCGAGACCTTCGAGCAGGGCCGCGCGGAACTGCGCGAGGTGCTGGATACTGTGGCCGCGTTCGGGGTGCCGGAATCCGCGTTCGCGCTGAACCTGTCGATCGCGCGCGGGCTCGATTACTACACCGGCACGGTGTACGAAACCACCTTGAACGAGCATCCGGAAATCGGTTCGATCTGTTCGGGCGGGCGTTACGACAATCTCGCCGGCAACTACACCAAATCCAGTCTGCCGGGCGTCGGCATTTCGATCGGACTGACGCGCCTGTTCTGGCAGCTGCGCGAGGCGGGCTTGCTCAAGGCCTCCCACAGCACGGTGCAGGTACTGGTGACGCAGATGGACGCCGCGCAATTGCCGGTGTGCCTTGCGATCGCGAAGGAATTGCGCGACGCCGGCATCGCCACCGAGATCGCGCTGGAAGGCGGCAAGCTCGGCAAGCAGTTGAAGTACGCCGACCGCGCCGGCATCCGCTTCGCGGTGGTGGCGGGCGAGGATGAACTCTCGCGCGGTGCGGTGGCGGTCAAGGATTTGCGCCGCGGCGACCAGTTCGAGGTGCCGCGCGCGGAACTGGTGAAGTCGCTGCGCGTGGAATTGGCGCAGGATGAGGCAGTGCAAGCATGAGCACGATCCGTCTGGATGGCGGCAGCCTGACCCGCGCGCAAGTGGTCGCGGTGGCGCGCCATGGCGCGAAGGTCGAGCTGGACGCCGCGCAGTTGCGGAAGGTGCAGCGCGCCGCCGATTTCATCGCCGACAAGGTGCGCTGCGGCGAGCCGATCTACGGCGTCACCACCGGCTTCGGCAGCAACGCGGACAAGTTGCTGGGCGCGCATCGCGGGCGCGACGAATTGCCCGGCGGCAATCCCGATCCGCGCGAGGAAACCCTGCCGGAGGAATTGCAGCACAACCTCATCATCACCCACGCGGTGTGCGTGGGCGAGCCGCTGGCGCCCGAAGTCGTGCGCGCGATGCTGGCGATCCGCATCAACACGCTGATGCGCGGGCACTCCGGCATCCGCGTGCAAACCCTGCAGGCACTGGCGGCCATGCTCAACGCCGGCATCGTGCCGGTGGTGCCGGCGAAGGGTTCGGTGGGCGCGAGCGGCGACTTGGCGCCGCTGTCGCATCTCGCGATCGTGCTGCTGGGCGGTGGCGAGGCGTTCGTCGAAGGCGAGCGCATGCCGGGCGCGGAAGCCCTGCAGCGCGCCGGGTTGCAGCCGGTCAAACTTTCCTTCAAGGAAGGGCTGGCGCTCAACAACGGCACCGCGCAGATGCTGGCAACCGCGGTGCTCGCGCTGGACGAAATGGAATACCTGCTCGGCGTCGCCGACCTCGCAGCGGCGATGACGCTGGACGCCTTCGCGGGCCGCAGCGGTGCTCTGCGCGAGGAGGTGCACGCGCTGCGTCCGCATCCCGGGCAGGTTTCCGCCGCGCGCCACGTGCGCGATTTGCTGCGCGATTCCACGTTGGTTGATATTCCGTACCACCTGGTGCCGCGCTTCAAGACCTGGAGCGCACGCGCATGGAACACGCCGGAGGATCAGGCGCTCAGTTTCGACATCCGCTGGGAGTGGGTGCCGGCCGACCAGCGGCACGGGCGCGAAGCGTTCTACCAGCGCTTCCTGCCGTTCAAGGGCGGCAAGAAACATCAGCCGCAGGATGCGTATTGCCTGCGCTGCATGCCGCAGGTGCACGGCGCGGTGCGCGATGCGTGGGCGCAAGCCTGCCGCGTGATCGACATCGAACTGAACGCGGTCACCGACAATCCGTTGATCTTTCCGGATGCGGAAGGCGCGCGCCATATCGAGGAGCAGGTGATTTCCGCCGGCCACTTCCACGGCATGCCGCTGGCGCTGGCGATGAGTTACCTCAAGGCCGCGATTCCGGTGCTGGCGTCGATCTCGGAACGCCGCCTCAACAAGCTGGTCGATCCCGCCACCAACGACGGACTGCCGGCGTTTCTCACCGGCAACGAGGACGGCACCGATTCGGGCTTCATGATCGTGCAGTACACCGCCGCGGCGCTGGTGAACGATCTCGCGACCCGCGCGCATCCGGCCAGCGTGTATTCGATCCCGACCAGCGCGAACGCCGAGGATCACGTCTCGATGGGCGCGAACGAGGCGCGCCAGGTGCTGGACATGACGCGCGACCTGTCCGACGTGCTGGCGCTGGAGTTGTACACCGCGGCGCAGGCGCTGGATTACCGCAACGACATGTTGAATGCCGCGCGCCGGCTGGCTGTCGCGGGCGGCTGGCAGGCGCTCGCCGCCAAGATCGACAATCCGCCGCCGGCAGGGCATCCGCAACGCGCGCAGTTCGAGGCGGAGGTCCAGGCCCTGGCTGCGCAACTGGCTGGCGCCGAGGCGTTCCGTCCCGGTGACGCGGTGCGTACGGCACACGACCGGCTGCGCACGGACGTCGCCTTCATGCACCGCGACCGCGCGATGCAGCACGACATCGCCGCCGCCTGCCGGCTGTTGCGCGAGCGCGCCGTCGCCGCCTGATTCGCGCTGCATTTGAACGAACCCTGAGCTTCGCTCGCTCCGCGCTTGCGCGTGTGTGCGCGTGCAGTTATGCTGCGCGCTAATGTAATAACGCGTTAATACAATATTTCAAGGTATGCCGTGCGACAACCCGGCGCGGAGCAGGCTCGAATGAAACGCAGAATGTTGAATCCGGAAACCTCGGCCGACTCGGCCGAAACCAGCCTGTGCAAGGCGTTGCTGGCGATGCGCGACGTCGAGGAAATGCGCGCCTTCCTGCGCGACCTCTGCACGCCGGCCGAACTGGAGTCGCTGGTCGATCGCTGGACGGTGGTGCCGCACGTGCTGAAGGGCACGCCGTACCGTGAAATCCACGAACACACCGCGGTCAGCATCACCACCATCGGGCGGGTCGCCCGTTTCCTGAACCAGGGCAATGGCGGTTACCTGAAGGCAGCGGCGCGGACCGCGGCCAGGCGGAGGCGCGCATGATGCCGCGCGAGCGCCTGCGGATCGCAGTGCAGAAATCCGGGCGGCTCAGCGAACCCGCCTTCGATCTCCTGGACCGTTGCGGCTTGCGCTTCCGGCGCAGCCGCGACGGGTTGTTCTGTTTCGGCGAGGGCGAACCGATCGACCTGCTGCTGGTGCGCGACGACGACATCCCCGGCCTCATCGCGCAGGGCGTGTGCGAGCTCGGCATCGTCGGGCGCAACGTGCTGGACGAGTTTTCGCGTGGCACGGATGCCGGACCGGGATTGCAAGCCATGCGCGGGCTGGGCTTCGGCCATTGCCGGCTGGCGATTGCGGTGCCGCAGGAGCGCGCCTACGATGGACCGGCGTCGCTCGCGGGCTTGCGGCTGGCGACGTCGTATCCGAACCTGTTGCGCGACTGGCTGCGGCAGCATGCGGTGCAGGCCGAAGTCGTGACGCTGGCCGGGTCGGTCGAGATCGCGCCGCGCCTCGGCACCGCCGATGCCATCTGCGATCTGGTGCAGAGCGGCGCCACGCTGGTGGCCAACCAGTTGCGCGAGGTCGACCGGGTGCTGGACAGCGAAGCGGTGCTGGTGCGTGCCGCGCAGCTTCCGGCTGACGGCCGCGCCGACGTCATCGAATTGTTGTTGCGCCGTATCGATGGGGTGACGCGCGTGCGCGGATCGCGCCTGCTGCTGCTGCAGGCGGCGCGCGATTGCGTGGACGCGGTGATCGCGGCGCTGCCGGGCGCGCCGCGTCCGACCGTGCTGCAGATGGACGGCCAGCCGGAGCAGGTGATGCTGCAGGCGCTGTGCCCGGACGAACTGGGCTGGCGGCAGTTGGAAGCCATCCAGCGCGCGGGTGCGCGCGAGCTGTTCGTGCTGCCGGTCGAGAGGGCGCTGGCATGAGGCGCATCGACTGGGCCGGCCTCGACGAGAGGGGACGCGCGCAAGCCGTCGCGCGCCCGCCGCAGTCGCGCAACGAGGAATTGCGCGTGACCGTCGCGGACATCCTTGCCGACGTGCGTGCGCGCGGCGACGCCGCGCTGCGGCAGTACGCCGCGAAATTCGATCGCGTGCAAATCGACGATATCGAAGCCACGACCGGCGAGTTCGATGCCGCCGATGCATCGCTGGATGAGGAATTGAAACAGGCCATCCGCGAAGCCGCACAGCGCATCGAGGCATTCCATCGCGCCTGCATGCTACGCGACGTCGCGTTCGAAACCGCGCCGGGCGTGCGCGTGGAGCGCGTGTCGCGCGCGATCGCACGCGTGGGGCTGTACGTGCCGGCCGGCAGCGCGCCGCTGCCATCGACGGTGTTGATGCTGGCGATTCCGGCGCGGCTCGCCGGTTGCGAAAACATCGTGCTGTGCTCGCCGCCGCGCGCGGATGGCGGCTGCGACCCTGCGGTGTTGTTCGCCGCGCGCCTGTGCGGCGTGCAGCGCGTGTTCAAGTCCGGCGGCGCGCAGGCGATCGCGGCAATGGCGTACGGGACCGAGTCCGTGCCACGTTGCGACAAGCTTTTCGGCCCCGGCAACGCGTTCGTCACCGAGGCCAAGTTGCAGGTGTCGTCCGATCCGCAGGGCGTCGCGATCGACATGCCGGCCGGCCCGTCCGAGGTGCTGGTGGTCGCGGACGCTTCCGCGAATCCCGCGTTCGTTGCGGCCGACCTGTTGTCGCAGGCCGAGCACGGACCGGACTCGCAGGTGCTGCTGGTCAGCGATTCGGACGCGCTGCTGGATGCGGTGGTGCAGGAAATTTCCGTCCAGTGCGCGCAGCTTCCGCGCGTCGCGATCGCGCAGCAGGCGCTGGCGCACAGCCGCCTGCTCCGGGTGGCTTCGATTGCCGAAGCGTTCGAGGTGAGCAATCGCTACGCACCCGAGCACCTGATCGTGCAGGTGCGCGAGCCGCGTCGCTGGCTGGGCGCGATCCGCAACGCGGGCTCGGTGTTCCTCGGACCGTGGACGCCCGAATCGCTGGGCGACTATTGCAGCGGCAGCAACCACGTGTTGCCGACCTACGGCTGGGCGCGCAGCGTCAGCGGCTTGTCGGTCGCGAGTTTCCAGAAGCAGGTCACCGTACAGGAATGCACGGCGGACGGCTTGCGTGCGATCGGGCCGTGCGCCGCGACGCTGGCTGCCGCCGAGCGGCTGGATGCGCACCGGCGCGCCGTCGAGGTGCGGCTGGCCTGCAATTCATCCGATGCGCCGGCGGAGGCCGCCGTCGCATGAATCCCGTCGAGCTCGCCCGCCCGGACATCCGGGCCCTGCAGCCGTATTCGTCGGCGCGCATGGAAGCGCGCGGCGGCGCCATCGCGCTGAACGCCAACGAATCGCCGTGGCCGCCGTTCGACAACGACGCCGGCTGGAACCGCTATCCCGATCCGCAGCCGGCGGCGCTGCTGGAAAGGCTTGCCGGACTGTACGGCGTCGATGCGACGCAGGTATTGATCGGACGCGGCAGCGACGAGGGGATCGACCTGCTGGTACGCGCGTTCTGCGCGGCGGGCCGCGATGCGATCCTGATCTCGCCGCCGACCTTCGGCATGTACGCGGTGTGCGCGCGGGTGCAGGGCGCCGACGTGGTCGAGGCGCCGCTGCGCGGGAATGGCGCGCTGGATGTCGATGCGGTGCTGGCGCGCGTGACACCCGCGGTGAAACTGGTGTTCGTGTGCGCGCCCAACAATCCGTCGGGCGCGGGCGTGCCGCGTGCGGCGATCCTGCGGCTGGCCGAGGCGCTGGCTGGCAGGGCATTGCTGGTGGTGGACGAAGCCTACGTCGAGTTCGTCGAACCCGGCAGTGATTGCGGCAGCGTGGCCGGTTGCGTGGGCGCCATTCCGAACCTGGCCGTGCTGCGCACCTTGTCCAAGGCCTGGGCGCTGGCCGGCGTACGTATCGGCATGTTGCTGGCCGACGCACGCGTGATCGCGCTGCTGCGCAAGTTGATGCCGCCGTATCCGCTGCCGGCGCCTTGCGCGGAAGCCGCGCTGCGCGCGGTTTCCAGGGCCGGCGAACGCGCGATGCGCGAGCGCGTGGCCGTGACGCTCCGCGAGCGTGCACGCCTGCGTGCCGCGCTGGCGAATCTTGCCTGCGTGCGCGAAGTGTTGCCATCGCAGGCGAATTTCCTGACCGTGCGTTTCCACGATGCCGACGCGGCGCTGGCCGGATTGCTGGAGTCGGGCATCGTGGTGCGCGACGTGCGGCGTTATCCGAACCTGGGCGATGCGTTGCGCCTGACCCTCGGCACGCACACTGAAAACGATCGCGTGTTGCAAGCCCTTCGGGCCTGCGCGGAGCAGCCGGCATGACGCGCAAGCTCTTGTTCGTCGATCGCGACGGCTGCCTGATCGTGGAGCCGCCGGACGAGCAGATCGACAGCTTCGACAAGTTCGACCTGGTGCCCGGCGTGGTCGCGGCGCTGCAACGCTGCGTCGCCGCCGGCTTTGAGTTGGTGATGGTGACCAACCAGGACGGGCTGGGCAGCGCGAGTTTCCCGGAAGCGGACTTTCGCGGTCCGCAGGAATTGCTGTTGCGCATCCTCGCCTCGCAGGGCATCCGCTTTCGCGAAGTGCTGGTCGATCGCAGTTTCGAACACGAGGGGCGAGACACCCGCAAACCCGGTACGGGCATGCTGCGCCACTATCTCTCCGACGATGGCTGGAGCCGCGCCGAATCCGCGGTGATAGGCGATCGCGCCACCGACCTGCAGCTTGCGGACAACCTCGGCGTGCGCGGGTTCCGCGTCGGCGCGGACGGGCTGGACTGGCAGGCAGTCGCGCACCGGTTGATCGACCGGCCGCGGGTGGGCGAGGTCGAACGCACGACGCGCGAAACCCGCATCGCGGTGCGCGTCGATCTCGATCGCACCGACGATGCCGAAGTCGCCACCGGCATCGGCTTCTTCGACCACATGCTGGAGCAACTGGGCAAGCACGGCGGGTTTGCCTTGGAGCTGCGCTGCGAAGGCGACACCCGCGTGGACGAACACCACACCGTCGAGGACTGCGGGCTGGCGATCGGCGAGGCGCTCCGGCGCGCGCTCGGCGACAAGCGCGGCATCGCCCGCTACGGGTTCTCGCTGCCGATGGACGAAAGCGCGGCGGATGCGCGGCTGGATCTTTCCGGGCGCGCGTGCTTCGTGTTCGAAGGGAAATTCCCGCGCGAATGGGTGGGCGAACTGCCGACCGAAATGGTGCCGCACTTCTTCCGCTCGCTGTGCGATGCATTGGGTGCAAACCTGCACCTCAGCGTGCGCGGCGACAACGCTCACCACATGGTCGAGGCGTGCTTCAAGGTCGTTGCACGCGTATTTCGGCAGGCCTTGCGCCGCGAGGGCGACGCGTTGCCCAGCACCAAGGGGACGCTCGCATGAGCGTGGTGCTGGTCGATTCGGGCGGCGCCAACATCGGTTCGGTGCGCTACGCCTTGCAGCGATTGGGGGTGGAGGCCGCGTTGACGTCCGATGCCGCTGCGATCCGTGCCGCCGACAAGGTGATCCTGCCGGGCGTTGGCGCCGCCGCACCGGCGATGGCGCGGTTGCGCGAATCGAGTTTGATCGATGTGCTGCGCGGCCTGACGCAACCCGTGCTGGGCGTTTGCCTTGGCATGCAACTCCTGTGCACGCATTCGGACGAAGGCAATGTCGATGGCCTGGGCCTGATCGACGTGCCGGTTCGGCGCCTCGACGCGCGTGACGGCTTGCGCGTGCCGCACATGGGCTGGAACGAGGTGACGGCGTGCAGGGATCATCCGCTTTGCGCGGGCGACGCGGGCGAGGGCTGGGCCTACTTCGTGCACAGCTTCGCGGTGCCGGTATGCGCCGCCACGCTCGCGACCTGCGAGTACGGCACGATCTTCTCGGCCGCCATCGGCCAGGGCAATTTCATGGGCGTGCAATACCACCCGGAGCGTTCCGCGGCGCTGGGCGTGGCGGTGCTGCAAAGGTTCCTCGCCGCATGAGTTTCGAGGTGATCCCCGCGATCGACTTGCGCGGCGGCCGTGTGGTGCGGCTGCGCCAGGGCGACTATGCGCGCGAAACGATGTTTCCCTACGACCCGGTGAAGCTTGCGCAAGCTTATGCCGATGATGGCGCGCGCCGGTTGCACGTGGTCGATCTCGACGGCGCGCGCTCGGGCCGCTTCGAAAACCTGGGCGTGATCGAGAACATCGTCAAGGCGTGCCCGCTGGACGTGCAGGCCGGCGGCGGCGTGCGCGACAGCGACGACTTGCGGCGCCTGTATTCGGCCGGCGTCGCGCGCGTGGTGGTCGGCAGCGTCGCCGTGCGCGATCCTGACGTGGTGGCGGACTGGATCGGTCAGTTCGGTGCGGAGCGGCTGGTGCTGGCGCTGGACGTGCGCCGGGAAGGCGAAGCGTGGCGGCTGCCCGTGCACGGCTGGACCGAGGATTCCGGCGTCGAGCTTGCCGCGCTCGCCGGTCATTACGTGCGCGCCGGCGCGCGCCATGTGCTGTGCACCGACATCGCCCGCGACGGCACGCTGGGCGGCTTCAACCTCGACCTGTATCGCGATGTGCACAAGCTTGCGCCGGATTTCGAAGTGCAGGCATCGGGCGGCGCCTGCTCGCTCGACGACATCCGCGCGGTGCGCGCCGCGGGCGCGGGCGCGGTGATCCTGGGCCGCGCGCTGCTCGAAGGCCGCTTCACCCTGAAGGAAGCGCTGCAATGCTGAGCCGCAGGATCATCCCTTGCCTGGACGTGAAGGACGGCAAGGTCGTGAAGGGCGTGCGCTTCCGCGATCACGTGGTGATGGGCGACATCGCCGAACTCGCGCTGCGCTACCGCGACGAAGGCGCCGACGAACTGGTGTTCTACGACATCACCGCGAGCCCGGAAGGGCGCAGCGTCGACCGCGCCTGGGTCGAGCGTGTCGCGCGCGGGATCGACATTCCGTTCTGCGTCGCCGGCGGCATCCGCAGCGTCGAGGATGCGCGCGCGATCCTGCACGCCGGCGCCGACAAGATCTCGGTGAACTCGCCGGCGCTCGAACGCCCCGGGTTGATCGACGAACTGGCCGACGCCTTCGGCGTGCAATGCGTGGTGGTGGGCGTCGATTCGTTGCGTGATGAGGACGGCGAGTGGCGGGTGCGCCAGTACACGGGCGATCCATCGCGCATGCGCGGCGTGGCGCGGCGCACGCTGGACTGGATCGACGAGGCGCAGCGGCGCGGCGCCGGCGAGATCGTACTCAACTGCATGGGCAGCGACGGCGTGCGCGCTGGCTACGACATCGAGCAACTGCGCGCGGCGCGTGCGGCATGCCGCGTGCCGCTGGTGGCATCGGGCGGCGCCGGCGCGCGCGAGCACTTCCGCGACGCATTCACCGAAGCCGACGTGGACGGGGCGCTGGCGGCCAGCGTGTTCCATTCGGGCGCCATCGCGATCCCGGCGCTGAAGGCGTGGTTGCACGAACAGGGCGTGACGGTGCGGACATGAGCGAAGCCATCAACATCGGCGATGCCGATCCCGATTCCCTCGACTGGAGCAAGGGCGGCGGCCTGTTGCCGGCGATCGTGCAGCACCATGCAACGGGCGAGGTGTTGATGCTCGGCTACATGGATGCCGAGGCACTGGCCGCGACACGGCGCAGCGGCAAGGTCACGTTCTTCAGCCGCAGCAAGCAGCGCCTGTGGATGAAGGGCGAAACGTCCGGGCACGTGCTGGACGTGAAGTCGATCCGTGCGGATTGCGATCGCGACACGCTGCTCGTCGAAGCCGAGCCGCACGGTCCCACCTGCCACCTCGGCACGTCGAGCTGTTTCGGCGGCGATGTGAAACCGCCGCTGGGATTCCTCGCCGCGCTGGATGCGCTGGTCGCACGCCGCCATGCGGAACGTCCGCCGGAAAGCTACACCACGCAACTGTTCGAAGCCGGCACTCGCCGCATCGCGCAGAAGGTCGGCGAGGAAGGCGTCGAGACCGCACTGGCCGCGGTGGCGCAGGATGACGACGCCTTGCTGGGAGAGGCAGCCGACCTCGTCTATCACCTGACGGTGTTGCTGCGCGCGCGCGGCTTGTCGTTGGTCGATGTGGCTGCGGCGCTGGAACGGCGCCACGCCAAACCAGCGGCAGGTCAGACGGGCTGAGTGCAGACGCCGGCTACGGTTCGGCTTTCCGGCCATTCCCTTGCCGGTTCCGCCTCGGGCTCGGACCCGGTATTGCGATCGGTTTGGACTTGCAATCAGGGCTGGAGTCGGCCCGAAGCAGTCTTTCAGATACCGATTTGAGTGACTTCTTGGAACCAATGTCGGGATGGATGTCGTTAGCTCGAAGTGTTGTTGTCAGTCGTCTGTGGTGCTGGAATGTTTCCACCAAGGATCAACGGGCTACAGCAGCTACACCAACAATCACATTCCATGGGAGCGTCGGGACGCGGGATGCCAAGAAGGCTCGAGTGCCGTCCTTCGCATCAGGGTCGAAAATCAAAATCCGTCCGCCATCGCTTCCATCGACAACATCCAGAACGACACGGACACGCGGTACTTCGTTGGCACGTAGGATAACGAGGTCGCCCAAATTAACAGTGCGCCCGAGCTTGCCAACGTCATCTGGCGAAGCGCTAACAATCGCGAAAGACTCAAGCGCATCCAAATGGCGGCGCACCCAACGTTCCCCATCAATGCGGAGGCGCGGCGTGCGCGCCACGCTCTCTTCGAGGATGATCTGAGCGGGCGGGTCGTCGACGAGCCACGGGCCGAGAGCCGCGAGGAGTTGGACCGCGTACCACTGCTCGTCCTCGGGCCCTTCAAGCCCGCCGCGTTGCAACGCGATTGAGATGTCGGTCTCAACGTCCCACGCCAGCCACGCGAGAAGCCCAACCACCATCGACAACTCTTCGAAGGCTTCACCATCAGCCTCGGCCACGGCACGGGGAGCCAGAGCCGCTGGTCCCCACGCGACGGCAAGTACAGCCGACTGGAAGAGATCCCACTCGTCGGTGCGGTCGACGAGCTCATGGCGCATACGCTTCCACTCAGGACGCTGCTCGACAAAGCGCAGCGTGCGGACAACGCCCAGCACAGCCGCCAACTGAACAATGCAGCGCCGGGCTCGGTCCGGCGCATTGGCCAGCTCGAACTGCCCCTCCATGCGTTTGATAAGCCGTCGGATCTTTCCTCGACACGCCTTCGCCAAGACCTCGAAGTCGGGTGCTTCGCGCACCAGTTCGCCACCCTCTTCCTCGTCGGCGCCGATCTCGTCCTCCTCGCTTCGCGGTCGCGGTGAGGCGTTCGCTGGAAGCCCCTCACCTAGTCGGCGGATGAGTGCATCGAGCAGCACAATTATGTCGCCGCTCGCGAGACTCCTTGCGCGTCGAGGCGATCTCTTCCGGCCAGCCGCTTCCAGCGCCAACGAAGCAGGTGCGGCCGTGGCCTCCTGGTCTGCACCGGCTGCACCGACTGGATGTAGCGGTGTCGTGCGGACCACGTCGTCGGAGTCGAAGATCACCTTTTCCGTAAGCTTGAGCAGTGCATCAAGTTGCGTCGGGTCTTCTTCGAGTGCGCCGAGTGCCTGGCGCAGCGCCTTCCTTGTGTCACCACCGAGGTTCTTCGCGATGTCCTCGGTTCGGTGAATGACGACGAGCGTGTGCTCCTTCGCGGATCGAGCCTCCAGGTAGCGGGCTCCATCGCGGACAGCATCGACGGCTTCGATGACGCCAGCCCCATGAGCGACCGCTTCGCCAAGCGGAGCGTCCAGATCTCCCGCGGCATGAAGGACGAGCCCGTCGTCGAGTGAGTCTTGCGCGATGAAGCCCGTGGGCGTTGGCGTCGCCACAAGGATGCGGCGAGGCTCATCGGTACTCGCTAGGGGCACTGCCTTCCGGCGCGTTGCAACCGCGCTCCATTCAGTCGACGTGACAGCGGATGCGGCGAGGAGCGCCTCCATGCCGAGCCGATCGGCAGCTCCATCGGTGTGGTCGGCGACGACGGCCTCGGCATTGCGCGAATCGGGCGCCGCGAAGAACGCAGCGACGCTAGGATTCGCGCTACCCGTGACGAGAATCTCGTCGTGCTCGCTCGCGAACCAGAAAACCTTTGCATGCAGGTAGCGTGACGCCCCCTCACGACGCTGGGGGATCTGGGGTACGCCGGTGATGTTTACCCACTCGACGCCATCCATCTTCGTGGCTTCCAAAGGATCGATCTCCACCGACGTCGGGTCGATACCGATGACGAGTCGCTTGGGGCGTACCTCACGCTGGAGACGACGCACCATCGCGAGCTCCGGGTCGAAGAAAGGCCCACCGACGAATGCCGTGGTGACGTCCTTCGGAATGAGCGGTGCGAGTTGCGACCAGAGGTCGGCGCCCGCGCTCGACTCCATCAGGAGCTGCCGCTCCTGCGAACCAGTGCCGAGAGGGCCATCGAGCCAAGGCACTCCAAGCTTCAGGCCCTCAAAGGCCTCGGCCACATCCGCGAGCTGCATTGGGACGAATTGGGCGAGGTAGTGGAACGCCTGCCGGAACACAGCGCCGCCAGCACGCAAAGCTGCACCCTCGAGCCGAAAGGTGTTGGTGACTTCGTCATTGAGCCCGAAGCCCGAGAGCGTGACGTTGTGGCTACCGACAAGCAGCGCACCCTTCGACTTGCCGAAGCGCAAGAATAGCTTCGGGTGAAAAGCACCGCCTACCTTCACGGGGATGAGCGTGTAGTCCCGGCCAGCGCGACGGGGCCGAAGCTCCTCAACGGCGAACGCCTCCGCGCATCGCGCGGCATCGACCATGAGCACATTGTGCGTGCAGCCCGACGCCATGAGGCGCCGTAGGACAACCTCCTCGTAGAATGGGAAATAGCAGCTATACGTCGTGAAGACCGAAGAGCGGAAACCCGTCTCGGAGATGTGTTCCAGCAGGGACGTGGACGCAAGCTCACCTGACACGGCACGCCTCCAGCTCGGTCCGGCCACGCTCGGTCAAGACGATGATGCCCTCGTCGTCGTAGTCGACCAGACCGAGGTCGCGCATGATCTGCTGCGCCCTGCCGATGCGTGGCTGAGTGAACACCGGCTCAGGTACTTCAACGACCCGCAGCTCGCCTTCGAGCGGACGGATACGGAAGGTGTCACGGCGTTCCCCTCGCAGCTTGCGGAGCGCCACGCGCAGGTGACGGGCAACACCCCACTTCACCGCGGCCCACCGAATCCAGTCCTCGACGGTCAGGCCAATCCACTCGTTCTGCCAGGCGTACCGAAGCGACAGGAGGTGGACCTCGCGCGGATCGAAATACTCCGGATCGAGATCGAAGTCGCCGTAGGGGTACTCGTCTACGCCGCGCGCTAGCAGCGAGAGGATGATGGCCACGCTTTCATGCGCGATCTTTTCGAGGCTCGCGTCGTCGTTCAGGGGCAGATTCTGGAGACGCCAGCCGCGTTGAAGCTCGTGCTCCTCGTGATGCCAGTCGGCCAGCGCCGGAAGTGCCCCGCGAACTCGCGTGACGAGCGCATCCAGCGGCAGCTTCAGGTCGGCGCCCAAGGGTGCGAGCAGCCGGATCGCGATGTCGGCTGCGTCGCTAGCCTGCCGGAGCTTTCCGCCCTCGTCGCGCTCGATGGCGCGAAGTACCGAGGCGAAGAGCCCCTGCACAGCAATCGAGAGCAACTCGTTGCGCTGGTACGTTCCCCAGCCACGAAGCACGCGCTTGTGCGCCTCGGCGACTTGCCACGTTGAGCCGTCGATGAGGGCGCCCGTGTAGGCCGCGCCGCGCAGCAGACCCTCGAAGAAGTAGCCGGGGTCGTGCGCGGGATGGCTCGCGAGGTCGAGCATCAGACCGAGCGACGCCCGCCGAGTCGTCCCACCGTCGCTTTGGAACGGCTCGGTGCGAGCGAGGAACAGGTCGAGCAGCAGCTCGTACTCAGCCGCGTTCTTCCGAAGCTTGCACGGACAGAATGCCGCCAGCTCGTCGAGCTCCTCCCACGTGGCGGTCTGCTGCTCCAGCACCCGAAAGAAGGTGTCCTCCGGGGCAGCGCTTGCGAAGGCCTCTGCGAGCTTCCGGCCGCGCTGCTTGTCGTAGCCTGGGTAACCCGCGCCCTCGTGGTGGTCGAGCACGCGAAGGTCGCGAAGCGGCCCGAAGTAGTACTGGCCGAGCCCGCCGAACTTGTTCTTGAAGTAGCGGTTCGGGCCATCGAACGTCACGTAATCGTCGAGGGTGAAGCTTTCCGCGTCCTCTGCGATGCGCAGCAGCTTGTCTCGCCCGACCATTGCACGGCCGTGAAGGCCGTCGTCGCCGTCGCCCACGACGCGGGCGTGACGAATGGCGATGAGCGTGAAGAGACAGTCGGCGCGCCGCAAAACGCGGCGGAACTCGTCGACGGAGTGGTTGGGGTAGCGCTGCTCAAACGCCCAGATTACCCACGGGTAGAACGAGTAGTAGCGGGCGCGGTCCGTGACATTGGTGATGCCAGGAAGGAGCTGCCCGTACAGTGCGATGCAGGGCGCTTGGACGCCAAGATGGTCAAGGCCTCGAATTGGTTCCGGCGGTTTCACCCAAGCAACGGTTCCCACCATGGTCATCTACAATTTTCCCTTCATGCTAGCGAGTCACGTTTCTCGGATCCCAAGCGCAAACAGTCGCTGCGCCGGCCTGTGCAAATGTTCTCCCGTACCCCCGACCTGATTAGCGACGAACCTCAGCCAATTGCATTGTCATTCCGGAGCGGGCCGCAGAGCCTGCCCCGGACTTGATCCGGAGCCCGAATCCGGAATCGGTTTGGAAAGTTGACACGCGTAGTGACACCGATTCCGGGTTCTGCCCGCGCCCGGCGCGGGCAGCCCCGGAATGACAAGGTTTTGTTTGATATGACGCATCTCGTACAGCTGAGGATCAGCGCTAATCAGGACCCCCGATAACACAGCCTAATCGCACCGCCTTACTTCTGCTATGGGCGGTTCTTGTCAGTTGCGAGGCGGCATTTCAGCAACCTTCCGCAAGTTGTGCGCTAGCCGGTTGAACCCGGCACCAGCGCCTGCAGTGCATCCGCCTGCGCAGTCAGCGAAGCACACAGTGCGAACTGGTTGCGCGCGCGTTCGACGTTTGTGCGCCAGGTGCCTGACGCGAAAGTAGCGGTCGCCGTCGAGACAGTCGGTGAGAAAGCGAAACCCGATCACGCCGGTGACGAAGCGCGTGGCGTATTCCATGCGCGCGCTGGCGCAGCCAGTCGGACAGCTCGGCGTTGCCACAATCGAACGCGGAGCGGTCGTGCTCCGGCGCAAGCGGGGTCGGCGCGCTCAGCGCCACGTTCAACGTGTCCAGCGTGGTTTGCGTGACAACAGCGCGCGCAGCGCGTCGGGGCTGGGCAAGGGCGCATCGAGCGCGGCGACAAAGCGGCGCATCTGTGCGTCCGGCAGGGCGGCATGCGTCCGGTCGGCCAGCACGGCTTCAGCGCGCTGCAATGTCGCATCCAATATGAACGCCGTGCGTGTCTTGCCGGACGTTTTGGCCGCCTGCTCGATGACTGCCTTCTGGGCAGACGTCGTACGCAAATTGATCGTCTTTTCGCGGATGACGGGTGCGTTCAAGGTGTGGTCCTCATGTGTGTACAGCGTATATACGAACGTGGCCCGATGCCAGGCGTTCGTTTCAGGCCGACCGAAACGAGAGCGGAAACAGCGGTCGCCGCCCAGATAGTCGGCGGGGAAGCGCAACCCGGTTACACCCGTCACCGTGTTCGCGGGGGGAAACGAGTTTTTTGCGGTCCAACGGCGTCAGCAGGTTGGCGCAGCCCTCGATGCAGCCGCCGGATTTCGACATCTTCCGCCGCTGCGTCGATCGGGCACTGTGTTGCGTATGTCAATACAAATGTGTAAGCTATGGCCGTGAAAATAGCCGGGTTTGATTGGGATGACGGCAACTGGCCCAAGTGCGGCAAGCACGGTGTATCACGTGCTGAAATCGAACAAGTGCTGATGGGAGAGCCGGCAGTGATGCCGGATCCGAATCCCGCAGAACCCCGGATGCGCGCCATTGGCAAGACGGCGGCCGGCCGCCATGTCTTCCTGGTGTTCATGCTTCGGGAAGTCGACGGCCAGACGAAGTTGCGTCCGATCAGTGCGCGCTACATGCACCAGAAGGAGATCAGCCATTATGAAACGCAAGACTAAATCGATGCCGTCGCTGCGCAGCGACAAGGCAGCGGAAACCTTCGTGGCAAAAGCCGATTTGTCGCAGTACGACCTTTCCGGGTTCAAGCCGATGCGCTTCGAGATCGAACCGAAGGCGGCAGCGCTGAACATGCGGCTGCCGGTGGCATTGCTGGACGCGGTGAAGGCCAAGGCTGAAGCGCGCGGTGTGCCGTACACGCGCTACGTGCGGATGCTGCTGGAATCCGATGTTGCCGGATCGCGGTAGGGCGCGTATCCGCTTCCCGTAGTACCCGTTCCGCGATCCGGTGTCTTGATCTGACTGCCACAAAGCTGCCGGCCGGAACTTCGCCCACGCTTGGCATGCACGGTTTGGGGCCTGAGCGGCTGAGGGTCCACGTGCGATTTGCGCCCGTGGAGCCATCCGCTTGCAAATCACCCATGCACACTTTACAGTGAACCATATGGTTCACTATCAAACCCGCCTCGACGCAACGTTCGCCGCGCTCGCCGATGTCACCCGACGCGGCGTGCTGGAGCAACTCGGGGGTTCGGACGCCTCCATCACCGACCTTGCCCAAAGGTTTCACATGACCCTCACGGGCATGAAGAAGCACGTCAGTGTCCTGGAGCAGGCGGGGCTCGTGACCACGGAGAAGGTCGGGCGCGTACGCACCTGCAAGCTTGGACGGCGCCGGCTGGAAGAAGAGGCCGCCTGGATCGAGCGGCACCGCCAACTCTGGAGCGCGCGCTTCGACGCGCTGGACAAACTTGTCGAGCACCTGAAATGCAAGGAGAAGGCAGATGACCAAGGCAAACGAAGGTAGCCCCGCCGCCGTGAACCGTACCGCCGTGGAACGCAAGTCCGACCGCGAACTTGTAGTGACGCGAACGTTCGATGCCCCGGTGCACCTCGTCTTCGAGGCGTGGAGCAACCCCGAATTGTTCAAGCTTTGGTGGGTTCCGAAGTCGGCGGGCATGTCGCTGGTCTCGTGCGAGATGGATGTCCGCACCGGGGGCGCGTATCGCCTCGTGTTCCGCCATCCGGCCTTCGATGAACCGATGGCGTTCTTCGGCACCTACAGGGAAGTCACGCCGAACAAGCGCATCGTCTGGACGAACGAGGAAAGCGACCAGGGCGCCGTGACCACGGTGACGTTCGAGGAAAATGCCGGCAAGACGCTGGTCACCTTCCACGAACTCTACCCCACGGAAGCGGCTCTCGACGAAGCCCTCGCCGGCTCGGCGGAAGCCTTGCCCGAACAGTTCGCGCAACTGGATGAGTTGCTCGCAGGCAGATCGTGACCCCACCGTGGCCACCGCCCAGTTGGCGATCGTGCGCCAAGCGCACGCTACATGCCACACGGACTGGTGGCGTGCGCTCCGCGCACGTGCGGCTTGGGGCCGGTTCCTGCCTGCCGTCAAGGCAGTATTTCGGCGACCTTCCGCAGGCCGTGGGCTATCCGTTTGAATTTGGCACCAACGCCTGCAGTGCATCCGCCTGTGCCGTCAGCGAGGCGTACAGCGCGAACTGGTTGCGTGCGCGTTCGAGGTTGTGGGCGGGGTGCCTGACGCGGAAATAGCGGTCGCCGTCGAGGTAGTCGGTGAGGAAGCGCAATCCGATCACGCCGGTGACGAGGCGCGCGGCGAATACCAGGTTGTCGCGTTCGAGTTGCGTCAGCATGCCGCCGGTGCCTTCGACGTAGCCTTGCGCGAGCGCGGCGAAAAAATCGGGCCGTGCCTTGACCCGTTCGAGTTCGGTCGAATCTTCGGGCACGGGGCTCAGCAGGGTGCGGCACATGTCGCCGAAGTCGAACAGCACGCTGCCGGGCATCACGGTGTCGAGGTCGATCACGCACATCGCGCGATCGGCTTCGTCGAACAACAGGTTGTTCAACTTGCAATCGTTGTGGGTGATCCGCCACGGCAAGCCTTGTGCGCGCAACGCGCGCCAGTGCGGCAGGACGTCGGCGAAAGCCAGCGCCGCTTCGCAGGTGGCCGCCGCTTCCGCCGCGCGCCCTGCGCGGTCGCCGGCCAGCGTCTTGCGGAAATCCGCGAAGCGCCGCTCCGGATCGTGGAACTGCGGGATGACTTCGCCGATGTCCGCGGCATCCAGCTCTGCCAGCGCTGCGGCGAAGGCGCCGAACCCGCGTCCCGCTTCGCGCGCCGTCGCCGGGTGATCGGCGGTTTCGAAGGTGCGTCCCGCGGACACGAAACCGTACATGCGCCACCAGCTTCCGTCGGGCAGCACCGCAGCGGCGTCACCCGCGAGCGTGGGGGTCAATTCCAGGCTGGCGTGGCCGTAGCGGCCCGCTGCGCGCAGGCGGCCGAGGTGGCGGGTGACGATTTGATAGTTGCGCATCAGGAGCGCGGGATCGGGAAACACGTGCGTGTTGATGTGCTGCAGCACGCGCCTGCGGCCGTTGTCGGTCACCAGCAGAGTGCGGTTGATGTGGCCGTTCCCCAGCGACAAGAAACTCGCGTCGCGTCCGATGCCCCAGGCTTCCGCGATACCGGCGCAGGTGGCAGGGTCGAGTTCGGCCACGGCGCTCATGGCTGCGCCCACAGCGGCACAGGATAGTCGCCCGCCGCGTGCATGGCCGCGATCGCCGCGACGACCTGCGCGCGATCGTCGGGGTAGGTGAGTCCCAGCCAGGCATCGTTGGTGGGCAGCACGGACAGCGCCTCGCCGCGCGCGGCGAGGTAGTGGGTGATGGCGTGCGGCAGGAAGTATTCGTCCTTCATTCCTGCGTGCGCGAGGAATGCGCGCAGCCCGGATTCGAGGTCGGGCAACAGCGCGGGCGTGAGGCCCCAGCAGTTCAGCGACACCACGGTGCCGGGCGCGAGCGGCATGCGTCTGCCGTCGGGCGCGTTGCCCGTGAGTTGGCCGTCGCGGCGGTCGATGTCGAGGAATTCGGTGACGTCCTGCAGATGCCCCGCGGCATCCACGCGGCACACGCCGCGATTGACCCCGCCGTGGCTGGACAACGTCGCGTCGAGCCGGTAACCGACCATGGCCGGATTCATGTGGCGCGTGAAGTGGTCTGCCAGCAGGCGGAAGGCCGAGCGGCCGTAGTAGTCGTCGGCGTTGATCACCGCGAACGGGCCGTGCAGCAGCGGCGCGCAGCACCACAGCGCATGGCCGGTGCCCAGAGGTTTCGTGCGGCCGGTGGGCGCGCGGCATCCGGCGGGAACCAGGTCGAAGGTCTGCTCGACCAACTGCAACTCAGCGCGACCGTCGAGGTGCGGCGCGAGGCGTCCGGTGAGCGCGGTGCGAAGTTCCGCGCGGATCACCATCACGACTTGCCGGAAACCGGCCTCCAGCGCGTCGCGGACCGCGTATTCCAGCAGCCATTCGCCGTGCGGGCCCACGCCCGCGATCTGCTTCGCATCGCCGTAGCGGCTGCCTAGGCCGGCGGCGAGGGTCACCAGCGCGGGCGCGTCGTTTGTGCGGTTCATCGGGCCGATCCGGCGGATGTTGTGGGCGCCGGCGCGAACGGCACGGCGGGGCCCGGCGTGAAGCCGCTTCGCCATTTCGCGAGCTGCGCCTTGATGCCCTGGCCGGCCGCAATTTGCGGATCGGAGGCTTCGAAGCCCTCGCGTTTTTCCCACGCGGAAACTTGCTGCTCTGCCAATGCGAAGGCCCTCTGCAGATTGTCGGTCTGGTTCAGCGCATCGACGAGCAACGCGTGCCCGAACCAGGTGAGTTCGGATTGCTCGCCGCAGCCGAACGAGGATCGATCGCTGCGCGCCGCGGTGATGACCATGGTGTCCGCGTTTTCAAGCGGCGGGATGAAGCCGCCCGAGTAGCAGGCGTTGACGATCACGACTTTGTACTTGAACGGATGCTCGGCGAGGATGCCGGCCAGGTCGTCGGCGCCGATCTGGTCGAGCGGCAACGGGTCCATGTCCACCAGCAGCGTGTGGTCCTCGCTGCCGTGGCTGGTGAAGTACACCAGCAGGATGTCCTGCTTCGGATTCATCTTCGCGGCCACCGCATCCAGCGCGGCTTCGAGATTGCTCCACGAGGCCAGCGGGCGCGTGGTCAACGACGCCCGGTTGTTTTCCAGCACCAGCACGTGGCCCTTGGCGTCGAGGCGTCGCGAGAGCAGCTCGTCCAGGTATTCCGCTTCGTTGCGGAACACGTTCTGGCTGCCGTCGCCCGCGAACACGATCGCGTACAGGTTCACCTTGCCGGGCGTGCGTGGTTGCAGCCGCGCGATCTCGCGGTCCAGCAAATCCTGTTGTGCGTAGACCACCTGCTCGGGCGTGGGGGCATTCTGCGGCCAGTTCGCGTCGGGGAGCAGATCCGGTTGCCCGGCATCGGCCGCGGTCGACGCTGCATCTGTCGACAATGGCAAGGGCGACGCGAACGTGGTCTTTCCGCCGGGCGGAGTTACGTGGACGGCCACCTCGCGATGGCTCTGCCAGACGTGCCAGCCGGCCGTCGTGAAGCCGCCCGCCGCGAAGGCGAGGACGAGCAGCAGCGGGATCAATGCGCGGCGCTTCATGTCAACACGATGGCGCCGAAATCGGCGACGCAGGGATGGGTGGCCGCATCGGCGCAGCGCCCGGGCGGGCGGCACACCTGGATCGTCTGCATACCCGCGCCGCGCGCGGCGTCGAGTTCTTCCGCGACGTCGGACAGGAACACGATCGCGGGCGGCGGAAGGTCGATGGTCTCGGCGATGCGCAGGTACGAACCGCGCTCGCGCTTGCCGCCGATCCCGGTGTCGAACCAGCCGTCGAAGCACGGCGTGAGGTCGCCCGCGTTGGTGTGTGCGAAGAACAGTTTTTGCGCGGTCACTGATCCCGACGAATACACGTACAGGCTAAGTCCCTGCGCTTTCCAGGTGTGCAGCTTGCGCGGCACTTCCGGGTACACGTGCGCGAGGTAGTCGCGGGCCTCGTAACCAGCCTTCCAGATCATGCCTTGCAGCGCCTTCAGGGGCGTGGCCTTGCGGTCCTCGTCGATCCAGCGCAGCAGGGTGTCGACCACGCGTTTCGAGTGCGGATCCTCGATGCCCGCTTCGCGCGCGGTGGCGTCGAGCCAGCGCGTCACGTCGGGGTCGTCGCGATGCGTTTCGACGAAGCGCGGCAGGTGCTCGCGCGCATAGGGAAACAGCACGTCCTTGACGAACGCGATGGAACTGGTCGTGCCTTCGATGTCGGTGACGATCGCGCGGACACCGGATGCCTGCGCTGGACTCATGCGGCGCCGCCGCCCGCAGGCGCCTCGATGTGCGCGGAATAGGCGCCCTCGATTTCGCGTTTCACGTCGATCGGATGCGCGATGCGGTCGAGCAGCATGGCCGTTTCGCCGCGGCCGGTGATTTCCACGTCGCCGTAGCCGAACACGCGGCCCCAGAACGTCTGGCGGAGATCGACCGTTTCGATCGAAGCCAGCCTGAGTTCGGTGGTGTTGCGCGACACGATGCCGATCTTGCGCACCACGCGGCGGTTGGTGACGGCCTGCTCGATGCCGTGCAGCCACAGCCACTGGTATCCGGCGATCGCGATGGCCAGCACCGCCGCGCCCAGCGCGCCCAGCGGAATCTGCGCGATCAGCAGCGCGATGACGGCGATGATCCCGAGCGCGATCACGATCCAGAAACGCAGCCACATGAACCAGTGCAGCTTGAAGACCGCCACCACGGTTTCGCCCGGCGCCAGCGACTTTTGCAGATAAGACATGTGCTGCTCCCCGCTCGCCCCGGCTCCGGGGCAACGACAGAAAGATCAGTCCGCCAATGAACGCGAAGAACGCAAATGAGGAGCACCCGATTTATTCGCGTTCATTTGCGTTCATTTGCGGATCAAGCGTTTTGCTTCAATTCTCCAGCCGCGGAAAACGTTCGGCGATGTCGTCGCCGGTGAATTTCGCGACCCAGCCTTCCGGGTTGGTGAACAGGCGGATCGCGACGAAATTCGGATTCGGCCCCATGTCGAACCAGTGACGGGTGCCGTCCGGCACGCCGATCAGGTCGCCTTGCTCGCACAACAGGTCGTAGACGCGTTCGCCGATGTGCAGGGTGAACTGGCCTTGCCCCGCGACGAAGAAGCGCACCTCGTCCTCGGAGTGCGTGTGTTCGGACAGGAACTTCTGCCGCAGCGCATCCTTCTGCGGGTGGTCGGCGGTCAGCGAGATCACGTCCACGGCCTTGTAGCCTTTCTCGCGTTTGAGGCGTTCGATGTCGTCGTGGTAGGCGGCGATCACCTCGTCCTGGCTCGCGCCGGGCGCAACCGGTTTGGATGCGTCCCAGCGCTCGAAGCGCACGCCGACTTCGTCCAGGGCGTGCGCGATCATGGCGTGGTCGAACAGGGTTCCGATCGGGCGCGCGGGTTCGCGCTGGTCATACACGCGCAGGCGGCTCATGCAATGCCTCCGAGACGTTTCAGGTCGAGTTCGCAGGCCAGCAGGAACTCCAGCGCCTCCAGATGGCGCCGGGCCTCGGCCATGCTGCGCCCCCAAGTGTATAGGCCGTGGCCGTCGATGAGGTAGGCGTACAGCGGTTTGCCGGCGTCGAACCAGGCGTCGACTTTCGATTCGATGTCGCGCATGTCCTGCGAATTCGGGAACACCGGCAGGTCGAGTTCGCTTGCGTGGGTGGTGTAGCCGGTAATGGCTTTCTGCAGTTCCCAGCCGTGCAGCGTGATCTTGCCCTGCGGCGCGAACAGCCGTGATGCGACAGTCTGGTTGTGCGAATGGGTGTGCAGCACCGCGCCGACATCGGGTTCGCGGCGATAGATCTGCAGGTGCAGGGCGGTTTCGGCCGACGGACGCAGCGTCGGATCGACGGGTTTGCCATCGATGTGGACCGCCATCACGTCGTCGGGCGTCAAGGCGCCCTTGTCACGCCCGGAAATCGTGACCGCAACGCGGGTGTCGTCGATCCGCATCGAGAAATTGCTGCTGGTCGCCGGCGTCCAGCCGCGCGCCGCGAGCTCGGCGCCGGTGCGCGCGATTTCGGCGCCGCAGGCGTGCAGGCGTTCGGCGAGTTGCGTGTTCGAAAGCGTCATCGGCAAGCGGCGGTCCATTCAGGCGGCTGAATGTAACACGTGTGCCGCGCATGAAAATTGCGCAGGCACGCGCGCGCGGCGCTACCATGCGCGGAGTACCCGTGAACCACCCGTCGATAAGGAGTACCGATATGACCGAACGATCCACTTCCAGTCGCCGCCGTTTCCTGAAACTGGCGGGCGGCGCCGCCGCTGCGGTGGCGTTGCTCGGCGCATTGCCGCGCCGCGTCTGGGCAGCCTTGCCGCATTTGAACGCAGCGACCAATGCGACGGCCAAGGCGATGAAGTACGTCGAGGACAACACCAAGGCGGGTCCGCCGCATCAGTCGGGCCAGGATTGCTCGAAGTGCATGCACTACTCGGGCAAGGCGGGCGACGCCTACGGTCCGTGCGCGATCTTCCCCGGCTTCGACGTGAACGCCAAGGGTTGGTGCTCGGCCTTCATGCTCAAGAAGTGATCCATGCGAGGGACGGTTTGCGCGCGCCGGCGGCGCGGCGCAAACCGTCGCGCCGCGTGTCACACATGTCGACATGCGGGTGATCGGGGAAGGGGAGCAATCAGGGAAAGGAAACAGGCGGCGCCTGAAAAGTTGCTGCCCGGATACGACAAGCGGAGGAGCTGACTACGCTTGCCGCACCGGGCAACGGTCCGGGGTCCACTGCCAATGGGAAATCCCTCGGAAGAGCCATCATAGCGCGGGCTCCGGCGGTGTCCAAGATTGACAAGCGCCATTTCCGGACGAAATTTTTTCTTCTGCATAAACAATGGTCTGCGAAGTTAATGTTTCGTTGATTCGAGACTTATCCACAATACGCAATCGTATGGTAGGCGTCGCGGGCCGGTTCGGCGAATCCGCCGGCTTATGCGAAAGACGAGTCTTCGGTGAGGTCGAATGGCCGCGCGCAGTCGGGTTCGACGATCAGAAAAAACGCAACGTTCGGTCGCGGCTCAGCCGGGATTTCTCAACCGGCTGTGGCGATAGCCGTAACCGAAGTAGATGGCGAAACCGACCAGGGTCCAAAGGCCCATCAGTGTCCAGTTGTACCAGTTCTCCCAGTACAACAGCATCAGGCAGCTCAGTATGCCCAGCGTGCAGGTGACCAGCGCCCATGGCACCCGGAAGGTGCGCGGCAGGTCCGGACGCGTGTAGCGCAGGATCAATACCCCCGCGCACACCGCGACGAACGCCAGCAGCGTGCCCATCGACACCAGGTCGCCCAGCACGTCCAGCGGAAATACCGCGGCGAGCAGCGCGATACCGGTGCCGGTGATCAACGTGTTGATGTGCGGCGTGCGGTAGCGCGGATGCAGCTTCGAGAACGCCGGCGGCAGCATGCCATCGCGGCCCATGATCATGAAGATGCGCGGCTGCGCGATGATCATCACCAGTACCACCGACGACAGTCCCAGCAGCGCGCCGATCTCCACCAGCCAGCGCAGCCAGTTGAGTTGCGGGTGCGCCGCCACCGCGGTGACGACGGGCTCCGAGGTGCCGAGTTGCGTGTACGGGATCAGCCCGGTCAGCACCGCGGCCATGGCCACGTACAGCACGGTGCAGATCGCCAGCGACGCCAGCGTGCCGATCGGCAGGTCGCGTTGCGGATTCCTGGCTTCCTGCGCCGCGGTCGAAGTCGCCTCGAAACCGATATAGGCGAAGAACACCAGCGTCGCCGCGCGCATGATGCCGCCCCAGCCGTATTTTTCCGGCCCCTGCGCGGGCGGGATGAACGGGTGCCAGAGTTCCGGATTCACGTAATGCCAGCCGGCCGCGATCACGACCACGATCAGCGAAACCTTGAGAATGACGATGGCCGTGTTGACCCCGCTCGATTCGCGGATGCCGACGTAGCACAGCCACGTCAGCAGCAACACTAGGATCACGGCGGGCAGGTTGAACAGTGCGCCCGTGACCACGAGATGCTTGTCCACGAATGCGATTGGTGCGTTCATCAGCACCGGCGGCAGGTGCAGGCCCATGTGTTCCAGCAGGCTCTTGAAGTAGCCGGTCCAGCTCACCGCCACCGCGGACGCCGACACGCCGTATTCCAGCACCATGTTCCAGCCGATGAACCACGCCGCGAATTCGCCCAGCGTCGCGTAGGCGTAGGAATACGAACTGCCAGACATCGGGATCAGCGTGGCGAACTCGGCGTAGCAAAGGGCGGTGAAGCTGCAGCAGATCGCCGCGATCACGAACGACAGCAGCACAGCGGGGCCGGCATGTTCGGCCGCGGCCTGTCCCGTGATCACGAAGATGCCGCCGCCGATCACCGCGCCGATGCCCAGCGCGGTCAGGCCCCAAGGTCCCAGCGTGCGGCGCAACTGGACGCCGCCGTGGACGTCGTCCGTGGTGGCGGCATCGCCGACGAGCTTGCGCGCGAGCAGCCGCTGGAGGATCGTCACGTGCCCACCGGCCGCGTGAACATGCAGGATGCGTGCGCCATCAGACCACGTCGTCCAGCGCGTGGGTGATCTGTTCCGGCGACATCTGGCTGCGGCGGTAGCCGTACAGGCGGTAGAAGATCAGCCCGATCACCGCCCACACCACGAACACCACCTTGGCGACGATGCTGAGGTTGACGAACAACAGCAGGCATCCGGCGATCGCCAGCGGGCACACGATCCAGACCAGCGGCGTGCGGAATGGCCGCTTGCGCTCGGGCTGCTTGCGGCGCAGGATCATCACGCCGATCGACACCATCGCGAAGGCGAGCAGGGTGCCGGCGTTCGAAGTGTCGGCGAGCTTGCCGACCGGGAACAGCGCCGCGCACAGCGACACCACGATGCCGGTGACGTAGGTGATCACGTGCGGCGTGAAGAAGCGCGGGTGCACCTTGGAGAACACGTTCGGCAGCAGGCCATCACGCGACATCGTGAAGAAGATGCGGGTCTGCCCGAACATCATCATCAGGATCACCGACGGCAGTGCCACGATCGCGGCGAGTTCGATCATGATGGCGACCCTCGGGTGTCCGAGTGTGCTCATCACTTGCGCCAGCGGTTCACGGCTGCACACCAGCGCCTGCGAGTTGCCACAGGCTGCCGCGAAGGTGGGAGTGCCCGGGTCCAGGAACGCGCCGGTCGCGCTCGTGAGCGGCTGTGCGCCGACCGAGCCGGCTGCGCCGTAACCCACCAGCAGGTAGAAGACGGTGCAGATCAGCAGCGCGCCGATCAGCCCGATCGGAATGTTGCGATTGGGATTGCGGGTTTCCTCGGCGGCAGTGGAAACCGCATCGAAGCCCACGTAGGCGAAGAAGATCGATGCCGCCGCGCCCAGCACGCCGATGCCGTTGCTGCCGATCGGATTGCCCCAGCCGGTCGGCAGGAACGGATGCAGGTTGGCGTTCTTGACCGCGGGTACCGCGATGAAGATGAACACGGTCAACGCGATGATCTTGATCGCCACCAGCACCGCATTGACGCGCGCGCTCTTGGATGTGCCGATCACCAGCAATCCGGTGACGGCGACGCCGATCAGGAAGGCCAGCAGGTTGAAGCCGCCGCCGAGCGTCGGGCCGACTTGCAACCAATGCGGAAGCGACAGCGCGCCCGGCTTGACCCAACCGAAGACGCCACTGTTGAGCAGTCCGTTGACGTAGCCGGCCCAGCCCACGCACACCGCGGTCGCGCCGATCGCGTATTCCAGTACCAGCGCCCAGCCCACGATCCAGGCGATCAATTCGCCCATCACGCCGTAGGAGTACGTGTACGCGGAACCGGAGACGGGCACCATCGCCGCGAGTTCGGCGTAGGCGAGGGCGGCCAGGCCGCACACGATCGCCGCGATCACGAACGAGAGCATCATGCCCGGACCGGCTTTCTGCGCGGCTTCGGCAGTCAGCACAAAGATGCCGGTGCCGATCACCGCGCCGATGCCGAGCAGGGTCAACTGGATCGGACCCAACTGGCGCTTCAGCGATTTCTTTTCGGCGGTTGCGAGAATCTGGTCAAGCGGCTTCACGCGCCAGAAGATCATTTGTGCTCCCAAATCACGTCGGGTCCGCGGCGGGGGAACCGTGGGCGGGCACACCCTGCGCCCCAGATGTATCCGCCGACGCTTCCCCTCGAAGCGGCGCGGGCTCGCGCGATGGCACAAGCGCCCCGTACCATACTTGCGCTTTTATTCCACGACAAGCGCCGGATGGCATGTTCCGCGGCTTTTCTCGGCCTGCGCGCAGGCGCGTCGTGGACTGAGGCAAGCGGCCATCCATGGCGTGCAGCCCGTTCGGCATCCGCCTCACCCCTTGCTTGACGCGCGCGATGCGTTACTTCGCATCGCGCAAACGCGTCAAGCTCGACCCGAGAACTCCCCGGTCACGGTGTTGACCCAGACCTTCTCGCCGGTGCGGATGTATTCGGGCACCTGGATCTCGACACCGCTGTCGAGCCTGGCGGGCTTGGTGCGCTTGGTGGCCGAGGCGCCCTTCAGTTCCGGCGCGGTATCGACGACCGTGAGCGCGACGCTGGTCGGCACCTGCAGCGCGACCGGCGCGTCGTCGATCAACTGCACGTAATAGCCTTCGACGCCTTCGACGATGTACGCCGCGTTGTCGCCGACCACGTCGGGGTCGAGCGCGTAGGGCGTGTAGTCCTCGGCGTCGAGGAACACGAACGCATCGCCGTCCCTGTAGGAAAAATGGGCCGCGCGGCGCACCAGTTCCATTTCCTTGAGATCGTCGTCGGCGCGCAGGCTGAGGTCGAACTTGCGCCCGCCCGGAATCGAATACAGCGTGAAACGGAAGGTGACATTGCCGCCGCGCGCGGTGGGCGCGCTGCGTTCGAGGTCGCGCACCTGGTACACGGTGCCTTCGTGTTCCACCACGTTGCCTTTCTTGACGTCGGAGGCTTTCATGCTTTTGTTCCTGCCTCCCCCGCTTGCGGGGGAGGGTTGGGGCGGGGGAAGGATTGAGGGAGTGGGTCCCGGATCAACGGACATCCCTGTCCTGGCCGGGGCTGCGGTATCCCTACCTGGCTTGCATCCGGATCGCGCCATCCAGCCGAATCACGCCGCCGTTCAAGTAGCGGTTGGTCAGGATGAACGCGACGGTCGCGGCGAATTCCTCGGGCTTGCCGAGCCGCGACGGATACGGCACCTGCGCGCACAGCGACTGATAGACCTGCTCCGGCATGCCGTCCACCATCGGGGTATGGAACACGCCCGGCGCGATGGTCATCACGCGCACGCCGATCCGTGCAAATTCGCGCGCCATCGGCAGGGTCATGCCGACCACGCCGCCCTTGGACGCCGAATACGCGGCCTGTCCGATCTGGCCTTCGTAGGCCGCGACCGACGCGGTGTTGACGATCACGCCGCGCTCGCCGTCCTCGCCGGGTTCGTTCGCCTGCATCAGCGCCGCGCCGGCCTTGGCGACGTTGAAGCTGCCGACCAGGTTCACCATCACGGTGGTCGCGAAGGTCTTGAGCGGCATCGGACCTTCCTTGCCCAACACGCGGCCCGCGCCCAGGATGCCCGCGCAGTTCATCACCACGTTCAGACCGCCCATCGCCTCGCGCGCGGCGGCGACATTGGCGGCCACGCCATCCTCGCTGGCCACGTCGGTCTTGAAGAAGCGCGCCGCATCGCCCAGTTCCTTCGCGGACGCCTGGCCCTTTTCCTCGTTGACGTCGAACAGCGCAACCTTGCCACCTTGCGCGACGAGGTGCGCGGCCACCGCGTGGCCCAAACCTGACGCGCCGCCGGTGACGACGGCCTTGACCTGGTCGAGTTGCATGCGCCTGCTCCGTGATTCGCAAACGCGCAATTGTAGGGGAGGTGCGATCCGGCGGCGACTACAACTCGCGGATGAACCAGCGATCGCAGCCGTGGTGGCCGGTTTTGCCCATGGGCGCACAGAGCGGCGCGAATCCATGCTTGCGGTACAGCGCCTGCGCCGCGTCCATGCCGGTCAGGGTTTCGAGATAGCAGCGCTTGAACCCGAACGCCCGCGCGGTATCGAGGCAACGCGAGATCATCGCGTGGCCGGCGCCGAACCCGCGCGCTTCCGGCAGGAAATACATCTTGCGCAGTTCGCAGACGTCGGGTTCGCCGTGCTCCAGCGGCGCCACGCCGCCGCCGCCGAGGACGTTTCCGTTCACTTCGACGACGAAGTACGCGCTGCGCGGTTTGGCGTAGGCCGCGCTCATCGCATCGACTTCGACGTCGTGGATCGCGAAACCTTCGCCGTCGGCGCCGAATTCCGGCATTACCGAACGGATGATGGCCGCGACTGCGGCGTCGTCGCGCGGTTCGATGGGGCGAATGTGGAATGTCCGCGGGGTGTCCATTATTCGCCCATGCGTGCCCGCGTAACCCGGCTCGACGTCGGCTTGCCGAGTTGCTTGGCCAGCCACCAGCCGGTTTCGATCAGCTTGTCGAGATCGACCCCGGTCTCGATGCCCATGCCCTGCAGCATGTAGGCGACGTCCTCGCTGGCCACGTTGCCGGTCGCGCCTTTCGCGTAGGGGCAGCCGCCGGTGCCTGACACCGAACTGTCCACCACGCGTACGCCTTCTTCGAGACACACCAGGATGTTGGCGAGCGCCTGGTCATAGGTGTCGTGGAAGTGCACTGCCAGCGCCTTCATCGGCACTTCGTGCGACACCGCGTGCAGCATCGCGCGCGCCTTCACCGGGGTGCCGACGCCGATGGTGTCGCCCAGCGAGATTTCGTCGCAGCCCAGTTCGTACAGGCGCTTCGACACGCGCACTACGTCGGAAACAGGCACTTCGCCCTGGTAGGGACAACCGAGCACGGTGGAAACGTAACCGCGCACCCGCACGCCTTCGGCGCGCGCCCGTTCCAGCACCGGGCGGAAGCGTTCGATCGATTCGTCGATCGAGGCGTTGATGTTCTTCTGGTTGAAGGCCTCGCTCGCCGCCGTGAACACCGCGATGCTGGTGACGCCCGCGGCGCGTGCGCGGTCGTAACCGCGCATGTTGGGCACCAACGCCGGGTAATCGACGCCCGGCTTGCGCGTGATGCCGGCATAGACCTCTTCGGCATCCGCAAGCTGCGGCACCCATTTCGGACTGACAAAACTGGTCGCCTCGATCGTTTCCAGCCCGCACGCCGATAGCCGGTCGATCAGTTCGATCTTGACCGGCGTCGGGACGACGGTTTTCTCGTTCTGCAGGCCGTCGCGGGCGCCGACTTCGACGATGCGGACATGGTTGGGAAGCATGCTTTATCCAGTGGACCTTCACCTACCCACATGATGCCACGGCAGACCGATCGCAAGCCGTCGGCGTCACACGCTGCGCGTCGCCACCACCGGCGGCACGTTGGATGCGCGCAGGGCCGGACCCAGCACCGCCAGTTGTCCGATCAGCCACAGCGCGACAGCGCCGATCGGGAGATAGAACCAGGGCAGGCGTGGCAAGGCGTAGTGCATCATCAGCAGCAGGCTCAGGCCATAGGCGAGAGCCATGCCCACGACGATGCCGAATGTGACGATCAGGAAATTCTCGGTCTGGAAGTAATGCAGGATGTCGGCGCGCGTGGCGCCCAAGGCGCGGCGAATGCCGATCTGCTTGCGGCGTTGCGCCACCCAGAAACTGGCAAGGCCCACGATGCCGAGCCCGGTGACCAGCAGCACCGCCACGACCACGCTGACCAGCATGCCTGCCATCGCGCGGTCGTCCTTGAAGTAATCGTTGCGGATTTCATCGTACGTGTGTGCATGCGTGATCACGCGCGCGGGGTCGGCCAGCTTCAGCGCCGCCACCGCCGCGGCCAGCACGCGCTGCCGGTCTTGCGGGCGGGTGCGGATCACGTAGCTTTGATCCTTGTCCGCGCCCATCCGCAGCGGAAGGATCATCGAGTACTGTGCGGTGGCGGTGTTGTAGGCATTCGCCCGTGCCAGCGTTGCGACGACGCCGACGACGCGGAAGCTGGCCGCAGGTGTCAGCCAGACCAGCTTGCCCAGCGGGTTTTGCTGCGGCCACAGGCGCTCGGCCAGCGCGTGGCTGAGGATGATCGGCATCGGGAAGCCCTGGCTGCTGTCGCTGGCCAGCGATTTGATGATGACGTCCGCATCAACGTAGTCGCCCGATTCGAAATCACGTCCCGACAGCAGTTGCAGGCCGAATGCCGGGATCAGGTTCTCGCCGAAGTAGGTTGACGCGTCCAGGGTGTGGTGCGGCTGGGTCGGCGTGAGCATCACGCCGCCTCTTGACGAGACGCCGCCGAAGGGCAGCTGGTTGGTCATGCCGACCGCCTGCACGCCGGGGATCTGCCGCAGCGTCGCGAGGTCTTCCTGCGCCCGCGCATAGCGATCGGGCGGCGGCGCGATCGGTGCCTGCTGGATCGTCGCCAACTCGTGTTCGACGATGCCGCTGGGCATGTCGATGTGCTGCATGCGCTGCACGATCAGGAACACGCCGTTGCAGACGATCGCGCAGCTCAACGCAATCTCCAGCATCAGCAGCCAGATGATGACCTTGTGCCGGCCGAGCGTCTTGAAGATGGGCAGGATGTCCATGTCAGTTGCTCTTGATCAACAGGGCAGGCGAAACGCTGCAAGCGCGCCATGCCGGGAAAACCCCGGCCAGCAGGCTGGCGCCGATCGCGAGCGCAAACGTGACCAGCAACATTTCGGGATCGAGGTGCGCCAACGATGCGTAGTCGACGGAGCGGTGCTGCACCATCCACAGCCCGAGCATCGCCAGCAGCAATCCACCGATGCCGCCCGCCAGTCCGACCACGCCGGATTCGGTCAGCAGTTGTGCGAACAATGCGCGCCGTGACGCCCCCAGTGCGCGGCGCACGCTGAGTTCGCCGGAGCGGCGCAGGAACTTCGCCAGCATCAGCCCGACCGTGTTGAGCAGGCACACCAGCAGGAAGCCGAATGCGAGCCACGCCTGCAGGCGCACGTCGTCCGGTACCACGCCGTTGTAATTGAGCCACTGCATCAGGTTGTCGAGGCGCACGTTCGGCGCACGCACAAAACGGCCCAGCGCCTTCTGTTCTTCCGAGTAATGGATCAGGAACTGCTTGTACGCGGCGGCCTTGGCCGGGCTGTCCAGTTCCACCCAGAATTGCAGCCACACGCAGGTGGCCGACGGATAAATGTCGCCCGCGCCGCCGGTGCCGTTGCCCCAGCAATCGTTGGAGCCGTTGTGGGCGAAATGCTGGTCCAGCGCGGTCTGCAGTGGCAGGAACACCTGTTCGTAATAGTTGTAGGTCCCGGTGTTGAGGTCGTAGAAATGCGGATTGGGGCGCCAGGTGTCGAGCACGCCGACGATGCGGAAGGTGCTGTCGCCGATGCGAAGCGTGCGCCCCACGCTGTCGGCGCCGTTGAACAACTTGTCGTTGAGCTGGCGCGTGATCACTACATCGCGGGCATGGGCCTCGTCGTCGGCGCCGGTCCAGCCGTGCCCGTACAGGAATGGCGCATCGAACATCGCGAAGAAGTCCGCGGTGGTGAAGCGCGCCTCCACGTAGAACGGATCCACCGTGGAAGACGCCGGCTGGATCGGCACCGCGCCGCCGAACATCAAGGCTTGGCGGTCCGCGCGTTTCGCGCGCAGCAGGTTCATCCCGTCGATCAGCGTGAGCTGCTCCGGCGGCAATGTGCCGGGCATCATCCCGCGCGCATCCTGCGGATCGATCTGCGGGTAGTACAACAGGCTGCTCTTGCCGGGCAGCGGATCGCCCGAGAGCACGTGCAGCACCGTCAGCGTGGTCATCGATGCGCCGATGCCCACCGCGATCGCGAGCACCATCAGCGCGGTCAGCACCTTGTTGCGTTTCAGGCTGCGCAGGGCAAGGTCGACGTAATACGCAAACATCGTTCACTCCTGACACGTCTTGCTCGTCATTCCGGGGCTGCCGCAGCTTTATCGCGGCAGAACCCGGAATCGGTCTTTTCCGGCGCAGAAACCGATTCCGGGTTCCGCGCGCAGCGCGGCCCCGGAATGACGAGCTGAAGTTTCTGGTGCCCCACATTCATCACACACTCCTGGTCGCTTCCACCGGCGACACGCGCGACGCGCGCAACGCCGGCGCGAACACCGCGCCCTGTCCCAGCAACAACAGCACGGCGACCCCGGCCAGCACGTACAGCAGCGGCATCCGGTCCATCGCGAGCAGCCGCATCATCCACAGGTTCATGCCGACCGCGAGGATTGCGCCCAGCGCCACGCCGGCGCCCGCGATCAGCAGGTTTTCGGTCTGGAAGTAGTGCAGGATGTCCGCACGGGTCGCGCCCAGCGCGCGGCGGATGCCGATCTGCTTGCGCCGCTGGCCGACCCAGAAACTGGTTAGCCCGACGATGCCCGCGCCCGTGATCACCAGCAGCACCGCGCAGATGATGCCCATCAGGATCGCAGTGCCGCGATCGCTGTCGTAGGCGCGATGGCGGATTTCGGCGAAGCTCAGCACGCCGTCCTTGGGGTCGATGATGCGCATGCGGCTCTGCGCGTACAACGCCTTGGGCGCTTCGCGCATCGCGGCCGCCAGTTCGCCGGGCTTGGCGCGCACGATGTAGAAGGTGCCCTGCTGCAGATCCAGGCGGCGCGGCCACAGCATGGCTTGGTGGGCGTAAGCGCGCGACCAGGTGTCGACTTCCTGCCGTTGCAGGCGCGCGACGATGCCGATGATGGTGGTCGGCGTCGCGCTCATGGTGTAGAAGCTCTTGCCCAGCGCCGAGCCGTCCGGGAACAGTTTGTCGGCCAGCGCCTTGGTCACGATCGCCACCGGCGGCGTCTTGTTCTCGCGGAGTCCCATCGGTTCGATTTCATCGGGGCGGAAATTGCGCCCGGCGATCAGCTTGAGTCCCAGCGTGTCGAGCAAGTGGGTGTCGCTCAGGTACACCGCCGCGTCGGTGGTCTTCTGCACTTGCTCGGGCCGCATCGTGATGAAGTTGTCCCAGCCGCCGCCGCGCAGCGGATACGAGTTGGCCGGCGCCGCATCGCGCACTGCCGGCAGTTGCCGGAGCGCGGCGAGGTCGGCCTGGATCTGCGAGTCGATCTGCGAGTCGGACCACTGTCCCGCCCACTGGCTTTCGATCACGAACACGTTGGCTTCGTCGATGCCGGTGGGCTCTGACAGGTGCGCCAGGCGCTGGTGGATGATGAACAGTGCGTTGCACACAATCGCCAGCGTCAGCGCGATCTGCAGCGCGATCAGCACGGTGCCGGCCTTGTGATGGCGAAGCGCGGCGAGGATGGGCTGGATTTGCATGCCGGGCTCCTTGATCAGTTGGACTTGAGGTGCCAGGCCGGCTGCACGTGCGCCGCGCGCCAGGTGGGATAGAACGCCGCAATCACGGTGGCAGCGATCGCGACCGCCAACGTCAACGCCACCAGCGACAGGTCGACGTGCGCCAGCCGCGCGATCTCGGGACGGAACAGCAGGCCCACGCCCTCCACGCCCGCAGCGGTGAGCGCCAGCCCTAGCAGGCCGCCGGCCGCGCCGACCGTGCCGGCCTCGATCAGAAATTGCAGGTAGATCTCGCGCCGCGATGCACCCAGCGCACGACGCACGCCGATCTCGCCGGCGCGGCGCATGAATTTCGCGAGCAGCAACCCGACGGTGTTGACCAGGCAGATCAGGAAAAAGCCCAGCGACACCATCAGCGAGATGCGGCTTTCGGGCGGCACCACGTGCATGTACGCCATCCATTGCGTCACGTCGCGCAGGCGCACGTTGGGTGGCCAGTTGAAGCGACCGGCGTGTTGCTGGTCGGCGGAATAGCCTTCCAGGAAATTGCGGTACCGCGCGACGTCGGCCGCATCGTCCAATTCCACCCACGGCGTGATCCACACGCAGTCGCTGCGCAACCAGTCGTCCCAACCGCGCATGGTCGTGACCCTGCGGCAACTGTTGTTGCCCGCGGTGTCGATCCGAAGGTCCAGCGCGCGGGTGAACGGGATGTAGAAATCCGCGGGTTCCTCGAATCCGCTGCTGCCGAACAGCGCATAGAAGCGCGGCACGGGATTCCAGTGCCGGGTCACGCCCACGATGCGGTAGTCGTGGCCGTCGAGGTTGATTTCCCGCCCGATGCTGTTGGCGTCGCCGAACACCTTGCGGTTGAATTCCTCGCTCAGCACGACTACCGGGGCGCGGCTTTCGTCTTGCGCGGAATTCCAGGCGCTGCCGTAGCGGAACGGCACCTCGAACATCGGGAAGAAATCACCGTACACCGCATAGCCGTTCGCCTTGAGTGGCAGGCGGCGGTCGCCGCCGGGCATCAGCGAAAGCTGCACCGGATACAACAGGGTTTGCCGCTTCGCCGCGTGCGCGCGCATCAACGCCATTGCGTCGGTGTAGTCCAGCGCCTGCGGCGGCTCGTTGTCGCCATTGAAGCTCTGGTGCGGTCCCCAACTGTCGACCTGCGGCGTGAACAGTTGCGCGGACTTGTCTGGGATCGGGTTGCCGGAAACCGCACGGAACACCGAGTACGTGATCATCGATGCGGCCACGCCGAAACCGATCGCCACCACCATCAACGCGGTGAGCGCGGGGTTGCGCTTCAGGCTGCGCAGCGCGAGATCGAGGTAATAGCCGAACATGCCGCAACCTCCCGTTGTCCGTGTCGCGGCATGGTCCCCGGGATGCAGCCGCGCGATCAGGAGTGCATGTGCGATGCCAATCAGGCATCAATGCATTTGCTCTTCAAATTGAAGGACTTGCGCGACGTTGCTGCGAGCGCAAGGTGTCCGCGGACACTGTGCGGACAGCCGCGGACAGGTTTCGCGGCCGCGGCGTGGGCCGGTCAACCGTTTCGAAGGGGGAGAACGCGCCAGCGAGGGTCGATCAGGTATCCGCGAAGCGCACCAGAACCGTGTCGGCTTCCACGAAATCGCCGGCGGCAGCGGCGATGGCCTCGATGGCGCCGGGGCGCGGAGCCTTCAGCGAAAGCTCCATCTTCATCGCTTCCATCACCAGCAGTTCCTGCCCGGCTTCGACCGCGTCGCCGGCCCTGGCTTTCACCAGCACGATGCGGCCCGGCATCGGCGCGACGATTTGATTGCCGGACGCGTTTTCGCTGGTTTCCCACGCGAACGCGGGCGCCCGCTCGAAACGCCAGCGCACGCCAGATCCGTCATGCAGCAACACGCGCGTTGCATCGGCGCGCACGTCGATCCGCCGTGATTCGTCGCCGAAGCGCGCCGACAGCGTGGCGCCGTCCCAGCGGGCGCTTGCGACCTCGCATGTCGTTTCGCCCGCTTGCAGGCGGTAGTTGCCGGCGTGGCCCCACGCTTCGACTTCGTGGCGCTGGCCGCCCGCTGCCAATGCAATGACACGCTTGCCGGCGTGGCCGATGCGCCATGCATCCGCGATGTTCCATGGCGAGTGCGGATCGGCCGCATCGCCCGCGACGTGTTGCTCGTCATGCAGCAAGGCCGCGACGGTGGCTTCGAACACCGTACGCGCATCAGGTTGCGTGTCGCCTGCCACGAATTCGTCGAGGTGGCGATCGAGGTAACCCGTGTCGATGCGATGTTCGATGATGGTCGGATGGCGCACCAGCCGCTCCAGGAACGCGACGTTGGATTTCGGGCCGACAATTTCGCATTGCGCCAGTGCTTCGCGCATCCGCTGCAACGCCGAAGGACGATCGGCGTCCCACACGATCAGCTTGGCGATCATCGGGTCGTAGAAGATCGTGACGGTGTCGCCCTCGATCACGCTGCCGTCGAGGCGCACGTGTCGCGAAGGTTCCGGCAGTTGCAGCCGCATGAGCTTGCCGGAGCCGGGCAGGAAACCGTGGTCTGGATCTTCCGCGTACAAACGCACTTCGATCGCGTGGCCGTGCGAATGGACTTGGTCCTGCGTCAGCGGCAACGGCTCGCCCTTGGCGATGCGCAGTTGCCATTCCACGAGATCGATGCCGTGGGTCATCTCGGTGACCGGGTGCTCGACCTGCAGGCGCGTGTTCATTTCCATGAAGTGGAAATCGCCTTCCGGTCCGACGATGAATTCCACCGTGCCGGCGCCGACGTAATTGACAGCCTTTACCGCCGCGACCGCCGCCGCGCCCATCGCCGCGCGGCGCTCCGGCGTCAGGAAAGGCGAGGGCGTTTCCTCCAGCACCTTCTGGTAACGGCGCTGCGCCGAGCACTCGCGTTCGTCGAGGTGGATCACGTTGCCGTGGCGGTCGCCGAACACCTGGAACTCGATGTGGCGCGGATGTTCGATGTAGCGTTCCAGCAGCATCGACGCGTCGCCGAACGAGGCTTTCGCGACACGCTGCGCGGTGGCCAGCGCGTCGGGAAACTCGGCGTCCGACCGCACGACTTGCATGCCCTTGCCGCCACCGCCGGCCGAGGGTTTGAGGATCAATGGATAGCCGATCTTGTGCGCCTGCTTCGCGAGGAATGCGCTGTCCTGGTTGTCGCCGCTGTAACCCGGCACCAGGGGCACGCCGTGCTTCGCCATCAGGTTCTTGGCGGCCGCTTTCGAACCCATCGCCTCGATGCTTTCCGGGTCCGGTCCGATGAACACGATGCCGGCTTCCCTGCATGCGCGCGAGAAGCCGGTGTTCTCGGACAGGAATCCGTAGCCGGGATGGATCGCCTGCGCGCCGGTTCTCCTTGCGACCTCGATGAGCGCATCGACGCGCAGGTACGACTCGTCCGGACGCGGACCGCCGATCGGCCAGGCTTCGTCGGCCTGCCGGACATGCTGTGCGTCCCGGTCGGCTTCGGAGTACACAGCGATGGTGTGGATGCCGAGCCTTCGGCAGGTGCGGATCACGCGGCAGGCGATTTCGCCGCGGTTGGCGATCAGGACACGCTGGAACACTTACTCGCCCTCCCAATAGTCGCGCGATTCGCCGGCGCGACCGATGTGCGCGAAAGTCTGCGGATGGCCGTCGGCATCCGGACCGAAGAAGGCCAGCACGCCGAACTTGCCGGAATCCGGGTAATCGCAGATTTCGGGCGATTCCGAGGTGCTGACCGCGAGCACCTTCAACTCCCCGCTGCCGGTATTGTGCAGTTGGTGCGCGGTTTCCGGGCCACCCGGCGGACAGGCGATGACGTCGCCGGCACGAACCGCAAAAGTCTCATCGCCGATGCGGACCTCACCATTGCCTTCCAGCACGAAGAACATTTCCTCGTTGACGCGATGGTTGTGGCGCGGATAAGCGCGTTTGCCGGGGGCGATCGCGGTGACGTTGTAACCCAGCTTGCGCGCGCCGAGCGCGCGGCCGAGCGGGGCCGTGCGACCGCCGTAACGTTCGCTCGGCATTTCGGAACCCATCCTGCGTGATTGTTCGGCGAGATCGGTGTACTGGGCATCGGCGATGTTGAGGATATGATTCATGGTTGGCCCTTGCGCCTGGTGGAAGGACAGGAGGGTGCTCTCCGGTTGCCAGCGTGTTGTCAGCGGATCGCATCAACCCGGTAGATGACACACCGCCTCGATGTTGTGGCCGTCGGGGTCCAGCACGAAGGCGCCGTAGTAGTGTTCGTGATAGTGCGGTCGCAGGCCGGGCTTGCCGTTGTCGCGGCCGCCCGCCGCCAGCGCGGCCTGGTGGAACGCACCGACGTCGGCGCGCGTCCTTGCGGTGAACGCAACGTGGAAGCGGCCGCGCAGCATGCCTTCGCCATCGCCGATCCAGAAGTACGGCTTGCCGGCTTCGCCGAAGCCTGCGTGCGAGGTTCCGCCGGTCTGCTCGGCGGTCACCTCCATCACGATGCCGATCCCGAGCGGCGCCAGCGCCGCCTCGTAGAACTTCTTGCTGTGCAGGAAATTGGAAACGGGGAAACCGATGTGGTCGAGCATGTTTACTCCTTCGCCGCCCAGGTTGGCGCGCGTTTTTCGAGAAATGCGCCGAGCCCCTGCTGGCCCTCCGCCGACACCCGCAGGCGCGCGATCAGCTCGGCGTTTTCAGCGTCGAGGCGTTCGACGGATTCCAGGGTCATGCCGGCGGTCCGCAGCGCGAGCTGCTTGGCTTCGTGCTGTGCGGCCGGGCCACCCTTGGTGAGGAAGTGCAACTGGTGATCCACGGCTTCGTCCAATTGCCCGACTGCCACACATTGGTGCAGCAGGCCGATGCGCGCAGCTTCCGCGGCATCGAAGATTTCCGCACTGACGAACAGCCGGCGCGCCTGGCGCGGCCCGATGGCTTGCACCACGTAAGGCGCGATGGTGGCGGGTACGAGCCCGAGCTTCACTTCGCTCAGCGCGAACTTGGCGCCCTCGACGCCGATCGCGACGTCACAGCAAGCGATCAATCCCACACCACCGCCGTAAGCCGAACCGTTGACGCGCGCGATCGTCGGCTTGGGGAAGAACTGCAAGGTGCGCAGCAGTTTCGCCAGCCGCAGCGCGTCGTCGCGGTTTTCTTCCGCGCTGGCCTGCGCCATGCGCCGCATCCAGTTGAGGTCGGCGCCGGCCGAGAACGTGGCCCCGGACCCCGTGAGTACCAGCGCGCGGACACCGGCATCGCCCGCCAACCCTTCGAGCGCGATGGTGACGTCGGCGATCAGCGCGTCGTCGAAGGCGTTGTGGACGTGCGGTCGGTTCAGCGTCAGCGTCGCGCAGGCGCCGCTGCGTTCGATGCGAATCGTTTCGTCCATGCGGCGTGACCGGTCAAAGCGTCAAGGATAGCCGCATCACCGGGCGCGGGCTCCCCGGCCCGGAGCCTGAATGCCGGGAAATCCGGCGGTTTTGCAGGCAGTTGCGTTCCCAAATGAGAACGATTAGCATTTGCCATCATGGTGGGTCGGGCACGAGCCCTGATTGGAGTCGAGCAATGCGTTGGCCGTCGATATTCACGGTTCTGCTTTTCGCGGGCGCCGCCGCGCTGGCCGCGCCCGCGCGCGCCGAGCCGATCCCGGAGTTCCACCTGGTCATGCAGAACCACCAGTTCCAGCCGGCGACGCTGAAGGTGCCGGCCAACGCCAAGTTCAAGGTATTGGTCACCAACCGCAACGCCACGCCGTCCGAATTCGAGAGCACCGATTTCAACCGCGAGAAGATCGTCCTGCCGAACTCGACGATCACCGTGTTCATCGGGCCGCTCGACAAGGGCACCTACAAGTTCTACGACGATTTCGACCACGCCACCACCGGCGTGTTGATCGTGGAGTGAATCCCGATGCTGGGCATTGCGCTGCTGGTTTTTCGTGAGGTCCTGGAAGCGGCGTTGATCGTGACCGTGGTCGCGGCCGCGACGCGCGGCGTGCCGCGCCGCGCCGCGTTCGTGGGCGGCGGCATCGCGCTGGGCGCGCTGGGCGCTGTCATCGTCGCGCTGTGCATGGGTTTCATCGAAGGTTCGCTGGGCGGCATCGGACAGGAAGTGTTCGAGGCCGCCGTGCTGCTGACCGCGGTGGTGATGATCGGCTGGCACGTCACCTGGATGTCCAGCCACGGCAAGGAAATGGTGCAGCACATGCGGCAGGTCACCGATTCGGTGAAGGCCGGCTCGAGTTCGATCGCGATCCTGCTGGCGGTGGTGGCGCTGGCGGTGCTGCGCGAGGGTTCCGAGATCGTGCTGTTCCTGTTCGGCATGGCCGCGGGCGGCGCGGGCAAGCTCGGGTTTCTCGCGGGTGTGCCGCTGGGCCTGGCGGGCGGCGTCGCGGTGGGCTTCGCGCTGTATTTCGGCCTGCTGCGCATTCCGCTCCGTTACTTCTTCAGCGCCACCAACTGGATGCTGGTGGTGCTGGCGGCAGGTCTGGCTTCCAGCGCCGCCGGTTTCCTGATCCAGGCCAATCTGCTGCCGGCGTGGGGCAACCAGTTGTGGGACACCTCGTGGCTGCTCACCAACCAGTCGCTTGTCGGCCAGGCGATGCACGCGCTCACGGGCTACGAGGCGCGCCCTGCCGGCATGCAACTGGTGTTCTGGATCGCGACGTGCGCGATCCTCGTCGCAGGCATGGCATGGATCTCGCGCAGCCGCACGCCGGCGCGCGCTTCCGTGGCCACGCCGCACGCGGCAACCTGACGATCCAGCAATGTTTTCGATCCAGCCGCACCGCGCCGGCGGGGAAACTGCGCGCGAAATTCGTGAACCTGAGGAGAGTTCCATGCCGGCAAGACCGTTTTCGTCACGACGCATCCGCTGCGCCGCACTCTGCGCGCTGGGATCCGCCTCGCTCCTGCCGCTGGCCGCGCAGGCCGGGCCCGCGTCCGCGATCTACTCGCCGATCGTGGAATACCGCGAATGGGAACTGGAACTGAAGGGCGGCATGTTCGATTGGGGGCGGGGCGACAACGGCGAGCGTGCGGCCAAGCTGGCGGTCGGGTACGGCGTGGCGCCGCGCTGGGGCGTCGAGGTCGAGGCCGAGTATTCCCAGGTGCCGGGCGGAGTCGCGCACGTGGAGGAATACGAATTCGAGAACATTTTCCAGTTGACCGAGCACGGCGAGCATTGGCTGGACGCCGGCATCTTCGCCGAGCTTTCGCACAACCGGCTCGAACATTCGAACGAGCTGACCGTCGGGCCGATGCTGCAGCATGAAAGCGAGCACACGCAGACCAACCTCAACGTGTATCTCACGCGCCGGCTGAGCGCGCTTCCACAGACTGGCGAGGAAGACGAGGCGGGCTCGCGCAATGAAGTCCAGTACCAGGCGCAGTGGAAATACAACCTGAGCCCGCGTTTCCAGCCCGGCGTGCAGGCCTTCGGCACGCTGGGCGATCCGGCGCATCTGCATTCGGACGAGCTGAAGGTCGGGCCGGCGCTGTTCGGCACGTTGAGTCTGGGCAACGCGAAGAAGATCCGCTACAACGCGGCGCTCATGGGCGGCCTGACACGAGGCACGCCGGATACCACGGTGCGGTTCCAGCTCGAGTACGAGTTCTTTTGAATTACATGCGGAACACGCCGTAGCGTTCGGGCGCGATCGGCGCGTTCAAAGACGCCGAGATCGCGAGTCCCAACACGCGGCGCGTATCCACCGGGTCGATGATGCCGTCGTCCCACAGCCGCGCGCTGGCGTAATACGGGTGGCCCTGGCGTTCGTATTGTTCGCGGATCGGCGCCTTGAAGGTTTCTTCTTCTTCCTTCGACCACTCGCCGCCACGCGCCTCGATGCCGTCGCGCTTGACCGTGGCCAGCACCGACGCGGCCTGCTCGCCGCCCATCACGCTGATGCGTGCGTTGGGCCACATCCACAGGAACCTTGCCCCATAAGCCCTGCCGCACATCGCGTAGTTGCCGGCGCCAAAGCTGCCGCCGATCACCACGGTGAACTTCGGGACGTGCGAGCACGCGACGGCGGTCACCATCTTGGCGCCGTCCTTGGCGATGCCGGCCTGTTCGTACTTCTTGCCGACCATGAAGCCGGTGATGTTCTGCAGGAACACCAGCGGCACGTTGCGCTGGTTGCACAACTCGATGAAGTGCGTGCCCTTGAGCGCGCTTTCCGAAAACAGGATGCCGTTGTTGGCGACGATGCCGACCGGATAGCCGTGGATATGCGCGAAGCCGGTGACGAGAGTCTTGCCGTAGCGCGCCTTGAACTCGTGGAATTCCGAGCCGTCGACGATGCGCGCGATCACCTCGCGGATGTCGAACGGCCGGCGGGTGTCCGTGGGGATCACGCCGTAGAGTTCTTCCGCGGCGTATTTCGGTTCGCGCGGTTCGGCCAGTTCCAACGGCATCGACTTCTTCCGGTTCAATGCCGCGACGATGTCGCGCGCGATCGACAGCGCGTGCGCATCGTTCTCGGCGAAATGATCGGCCACGCCGGAGATCGACGTATGCACGTCGGCGCCGCCCAGCGTTTCGGCATCGACGACTTCGCCGGTCGCGGCCTTCACCAGCGGTGGACCGCCGAGGAAGATCGTGCCCTGTTCCTTGACGATGATGGTTTCGTCGCTCATCGCCGGCACGTAGGCGCCGCCCGCGGTGCATGAACCCATCACCACCGCGATCTGCGGGATGTTCAGCGCGGACATCCGCGCCTGGTTGTAGAAGATGCGGCCGAAATGTTCCTTGTCCGGAAACACCTCGTCCTGCAGCGGCAGGAACGCGCCGCCCGAATCGACGAGGTAGATGCAGGGCAGGCGGTTTTCCAGCGCCACTTCCTGTGCGCGCAGGTGTTTTTTCACCGTGATCGGGAAATACGTGCCGCCCTTCACCGTGGCATCGTTGGCGACGACCACGACTTCCGCGCCGTGGACGCGGCCGATGCCGGTGATGAGGCCGGCGCCGGGCGCGGCGCCGTCGTACATGTCGTGCGCGGCCAGCGGCGAGAGTTCCAGGAACGGCGAACCCGGATCGAGCAGCGCGCGCACGCGTTCGCGCGGCAGCAGTTTACCGCGCGCGACGTGCTTCTCGCGCGCTTTCGCGCCGCCGCCTTCCGCGGTGCGCGCGAGTTCGGCCTTCAGCTCATCCGTGAGTTGCCGCAGGCGCGCGGCGTTGCCGCGGAATTCGTCGCTGCGGGTATCGAGGCGCGAAGGAATGACGGGCATGGTCTGGTCCAGGGCGTGCAAACCTGCATGAAAGCACAAATCGGCGCGGCAGTCGAAAAAAAAACCGGCCGCGCGAGGCGGCCGGTTTCGGGTGTTGCAGAACGCGGAAGGGATCAGTGGCCCTTCATCGCGTCTTTGGCCTTGTCGGCCGCGTCCTTCACGGCGCCGGCGGCGTCCTTGGCCTTGCTGGCGGCATCCTTCATGGCGTCCATCGCGGAAGCGCCGCTGGAAGCCGGAGCGGCGGTGCTGGCCGAAGCCGGAGCAGAGGTCGAAGCCGGCGCGGCGGTCGAAGCCGAAGCCGGGGCAGCGGCGCTGGAAGCTTCGGAAGCAGCAGCCTGGCCAGCCGAGCTGGCAGCCTGCGCGGCGCTGCTGGCGGCCGACGAGACGGCTTCGGCGGCGCTTTGTGCCTCGGTGGCAGCCGACGACGAACCTTCGTTGCCGGAATTGCCGCAGGCCGACAACGACAGAGCCATCGCGGAAGCGAGTGCAGCCACGAGTACGGTACGGGTGAACTTCATTGGAGATCTCCTGGATTGGGCCGTGGAAAGCCACGGAAGTGGCCGCTCTATTAAACCGCGTCCGACTGAATAACGCCAGCGTTCGGCCTTTTTACGAACACATAACGTTCAGTCGCCGCTTACTGCACCAGCAGTACAAACCCTCAAAACCGCGTCACGTCAATTCGATCGCGATCGCGGTGGCCTCGCCGCCGCCGATGCACAGCGATGCGACGCCGCGTTTCTTGCCGGCGTGGATCAGGGCATGCAGCAGCGTCACCACGATGCGCGCGCCGGTGCAGCCGATCGGATGCCCGAGCGCGCAGGCGCCGCCGTGCGCATTGAGTTTCTCGTGCGGGATCGCGAGGTCGTGCATCGCCGCCATCGCGACCACCGCGAAGGCTTCGTTGACCTCGAACAGATCCACGTCACCGACTTTCCAGCCGGCCTTCTTGAGCACCTTCTCGATCGCGCCGACCGGCGCGGTGGTGAACCACTGCGGTTCCTGCGAATGGGTGGCGTGCGCGACGATGCGCGCGAGCGGCTTCACGCCGCGTGCCTTCGCGTCGTCGGCCGACAACAGCACGACCGCGGCGGCGCCGTCGGAAATGCTGGACGAGCTTGCCGCGGTGACGGTGCCGTTTTCCTTGCGGAACGCAGGTTTCAGCGCCGGGATCTTCGCCGGATCGACCTTGCCGGGCGTTTCATCGACCGAGATTTCGACGTCGCCCTTGCGGCCCGGCACCGTGACCGCGGTGATCTCGTCCTTGAACGAGCCATCCTTCACGGCTTGCTGCGCGCGCCGCACCGATTCGGTCGCGAAGGCGTCCTGCTGTTCGCGCGTGAAGCGGTACTTGTCCGCGCACGACTCCGCGAACACGCCCATCGACTTGGCATCGTAGGGATTGGTCAAGCCGTCCCACATCATGTGGTCGATGAGCTTGCCGTCGCCCAGCCGCAGACCGGTGCGCACGGCCGCCATGTGCGGCGCGTTGGTCATCGATTCCATGCCGCCGGCCACGACCACAGCGGCAGAGCCGGCCTTGATCAGGTCGTGGCCCAGCATGATGGCTTTCATGCCCGAGCCGCAGACCTTGTTGAGGGTGGTGCATCCAGCCGAAGGCGGCAGCCCGGCGGCCAGCGAGGCCTGGCGCGCGGGTGCCTGGCCCAGGTTGGCCGGCAGCACGCAGCCCATCAGCACCTCGCTGACGTCGCCTGGCGCGATGCCCGATTGCTGCAACGCCGCGCTGATCGCGGCTGCGCCCAGCTGGGGCGTCGGGAAACCCGTGAACTGGCCGAGGAACGCGCCGATGGGCGTGCGCTTGGCGCCAGCGATGACGATGTCGGACATGAGGTGAACTCCGGTGGAGGTATATCGTTTGAATGGGGCCACGCCGCGGCGCGGCGTCGGCTTGAACGAAAACGATCTGCGACGAATTATGCGGCGAATGTTGCGCTGCCGCAAATGCGGCCGCACAGGGGGCGCCGCCCGGTGCAGAATGATGCATCTCATTCGGAGTCGGCGGGGGCGGGTCATGGGCAAGGAATGGTCGTGGCGGAGCGTTCGGATCTGGGTTGGCGGGCTGGCGCTTGGCGTGCTGGCGTGCGCGCTGACGGCGTGCGGCGGCGGTGGCAGCAACGGTGCGGTGCGCCCCACGCCGGCGAGTCCGCCGCCGACCACGCCCACCACGCCGCAGCCGCCGATCGATGCGCAGTTGTCGATCACCAACACCTACGCCGCGCACGCGGCCGGCTACACCGGGCAGGGCGTGACCATCGGCGTGGTCGACAGCGGCATCATGCGCAGCAATCCCACCGTCGCGGGGCGCGTCCTGGACGAATTCATCGACGTCGATCCGGCCCAGAACAACACCAACATCGACGACGTGGTTGGTCACGGCACCTGGGTGTCCGAGATCGCCGCGGGCACGCCGTTCGCCAAGTTCCCCGGCGGCATCGCGCCGGGCGCGAGCCTGGTATCGGCGCGGATCATTTCCGACAGCGCGCCCTCCGACAGCGGCCAGCCGCCGACGCCGATCTCCGCGTCCGACGCGACGTTCTTCCAGCAGGTAAACCAGCAGTTGATCAATGCCGGCGTGATGGTCCAGAACAACTCGTGGGGCGGTCTCACCTGGGACACCACCAACCCGAGCGTGAACCAGGCGTTCGATGCCGCCTACAGCGCCTTCGTCAACCAGCACGGCGGCCTCGTGGTGTTCGCGGCCGGCAACGGTTCGGGCGCGCAGCCCAGCACCTTCGCGCAGCTCCCGAACTACGCGCCCGATCTTGCCAAGGGTTGGCTGACGGTGGTCGCCGTCGACAGCAACAACCCAACCCAGCTCGCGAGTTATTCCGACATCTGCGGCAACGCCATGAACTTCTGCCTCGCGGCGCCGGGCGACGTGATCGTGCTGGACAAGGACACCACCGCCAGCACGACCAATCCGACCTATTACATCGTGCAAGGCACCTCGCTCGCGGCGCCGCAGGTCACGGGCGCGGCGGCGCTGGTGTGGCAGGCGTTTCCGTATTTCACCAATGCACAGGTCGCAAACACCATTCTCGAAACCGCCACTCCATTGGGCGGTTCGCAGCCGAATCCAACTTTCGGTTGGGGTGAGTTGAACGTCGGCAAGGCGGTACAAGGCCCGGTGTCGCTGGATGCCTTCCAGGGCGGTGTGTCGTTCAACGGCATCACGTCCACATGGAGCAACGGCATCGCCGGCGTGGGCCAGACGCTCATCAAGTCCGGCACGGGCACGCTGATCCTGACCGGCAATCTCGGTTATTCGGGCGGAACGGTGGTGAGTGGCGGCACGTTGCAGTCCACACAGCCGTTGCCATTGGTCAGGGCGCAACAGGGACAGACCGGAATCAACGATGTCATCGTGCAAAACGGTGGCACGCTCGGTCCGCGCACAGGCACCACCGGCGGGGTCCAGAATGCCGGCACCGTCATCGTGCAGGGTGGCGATACCAACATCGGCTACTACACGCAAACCAGCACCGGCACGCTGGCCGTCAGCCTCGGTTCGATCCTCAAGACCGGGCAGGCGAATCTCGCGGGCACGTTGAACGTGCTCGGTGCGGACACGGGTTACGTCAGCAACAATCACCAGGATGTGCTGGAAGCGACCGGAATCGTGAACGGTACTTTCGCGCAGCTCACGACCTCGCCGGGCGTATTTCTGAATACGACGATCCAGTACACGCCCAATACCGTCTGGCTGGACACCACCAGCCTCAAGATCACGCAGGCCGCGCAGGCAATGGCGATCACCGATCCCGCTTCGCTGTCGGCGGCTGCGCGCGTGCAGAACGGTTTCGACACCTTGAATTCAAGGCTTGCGGCGGGCACGAGTGTTGCGCCGGGCGTACTCGCGGGCGCCGGCGCGATCCAGCACACGGCCACGCCGGCGGCGGCGTCGGCCACGCTGCAGAGCCTGTCGGGACAACTGCACGCGGCCAGCGCGGCAATGCTGTTCGACGGCATCGACGCGGGCGACGATGCGCTGACCGATCATTTCGACGACCTGCTGGCCGGGCGCGCCAGGCCCGGCGCGTGGTACGCCGGACTCGGCCGGCAGGGCGACCTGCAGCGCGCCGGTTACGCGGGCGCGAGCTTCCGCAGCGACGGCGGCCTCGTCGGCGCCGATTTCCGCGTCGGCGCGCACGCGCTGCTCGGCTACGCCGTGGGCGCGAGTCGAGGCCATGGGCAACTCGACATGGCATGGGACCACAACCAGACCTGGATCGACCACGCGATGCTGTACGGCGGCGTGTTCGACGGATCGTGGTATGCGAAGGCGCAGTTCGGCGGCGGCCGCTTCCACGAAGACATGCAACGGTTGTTGCTCCTGGGCGGCCTCGCGGCGCCCGTCGGAAGCGGTTTCGCCGGCAACTACGTCGCGGGTTCGCTGGAAGGCGGCTATCGGTTCCACGTCGGCGCGGCGCGCATCACGCCGTTCGTGGACGTGCGCTACCAGCGCCTCGACCAGGGCGGATTCGCGGAAAACGGCGGTTACGGATTCGGCCTGATGGCCAACGCCCGCACCACCGGACGCCTGCAAACCGGGGTCGGATTGCGCGCGCAGGACGGCTGGCGTCTGGCCAACGGCATGCTGATGCAGTTCGACGGCAGCGCGGCGTGGCGGCATGCGGCGCGCCAGTACGGCGATGCGTTCGATGCCAGCTTCACCGGCTTCGACGACTGGATGCCGGTCGATGGCGTCGGCCTGTCGCGCAACGAATCGGTGTTGCGCGCGGGGTTGTCGTTGTGGCCCGCGCGCACGTTCGGATTGCGGCTCGGACTATCGCGCGAGCAGGGCGACCGGCAACATGCGGGAAGCGTGATGCTGCAGGGCATTTTCGCGTTCTGATCGCGCAAAAACGGTCTCGGCGCCATCGGGCGCCGAGACCGTTACGTTGCGCGCTTCGCGCGAAAAATGCAAGACGTGTCAAATGCGATGCATGCGCTAAGATCGCCCCATGCAGTCCGTATTGACCCGCAAGGAGTTCGCACCGCCCGCGCGTTCGTTCGCGGCCGCGTTCCTGCCCGACCGTTTCGACTGGCTGATGGGCCTGTACGCCGAGAACCATCGCCGCCTCGCGCGCCTGTTCGCGCCGGAACGGCTCGCGGTCGGCGAGTTCGTGTCGTCCGTGGATGACGGCCTCGACGTGCGACTGTCGGTGCAGGAGCGGCATCCGTACACGCTGGAGCTGGGCTTGAGCTACGCCGTGCTCGACGCCACCACCGGCCAGCCCGCGCCGTCCGCGCAGTTGCGCAGCTATCTGGACGCGCGCATGACCGAGGCGTTGCATTGCGAACCCGGCCGCGATCTGTGGCAGGTGCTGGGTCCGCTCGCGCCCGCGCGCAACGTGATGCTGCACCGCCTGCGCATGAACCGCTTCCTCAACCGCTGGCTGGAATACCTCGGCGAGCAGGGGCATTCGCTGGCGACGCTGGAACGGCTGGCGACGGAATCTCCCGCCGCTGCCTGAGTGCGCGGCGCGCGCGCGATCCCATCAGTCCTCCATCGCGGCGACCGTGCGGGACAGCGCATCCGACATCGGCGCCTTGCGTGCGCTGAAGATGCGCGCGATTTCGCGGTAGTACCAGAGCGTGCCGTCGCGCCGGCCAGTGAAGCGTTCGAACACCGCCGTGCCGATCGTGCGGTCGCGCAAGTCCGCGACGATCGCGCGCGCGTTGTGCAGCTTGTCGCAGCCGCTGACCAGCAGCGCATCTTCGGACACGTTTGCGAGATGCGCGAGATGGCGCTGCTTGCGTTGTTTCCAGTCGGTGCGTTTCGCTTCCGGCGTGGCCGCCTCCGCCTTGGCTTCCTGCGTGCCGTCGGTGCAGGCCAGCACGATGTCCGCGACGCGATCGCCGAACTGACGGCGAATCAACGCCTCGTGATGCGTACCCTGATCTTCGATCGCATCGTGCAGCAGCGCGGCAATCGCCTGATCCTCGTCGCCGCCGTATTCCAGCACCAGACTGGCCGCGCCCAGCAGATGTGCGAGGTAGGGAATCGCAGTGCCCTTGCGGGTTTGCGAAGCGTGCGCCTCGCGCGCGTAATCCACGGCTTGCGTGAAGCGTTCGGTCAGCATGTTGCCCCCTTTTGCGAGTGGTCTGTCACTCCGGTGCAAGCCGGAATCCGGTGTCTTCGCTGGCGAAGTCCCAGCCCTGGTTGCCCCGCGAGCGGAATTGCGCGCTGGTTTCGATGCTCCAACCGCCAATGTGCAGGCGCCCGTCACGCGCCTCGATCGTCACCGGCTTGCCGCGCACGAAGGTGCCTGTCACGCGCGTCACCGATTCACGCGAAATCTCGCAACCGCCCGCCACCGCGACCTGCGCCGGAAGAAAAGCGCTGGACAGGTTGGTTTCAAGCGTCATGCCGTCCGCCGTTGCCATGATCCTCAGCCGCGAATCACGATGCGGTCTCGCCGGATGCCGCCGCCGCAACGCCCGCAGCGCCTTGTCGAGTGTGGAAGGTTCGAGTGAGAGCTTCACGTGGGGGGATTCTGCACCCGTGTAGTCGCATGGGTTGAGACACGCGACCGGCTTGTACGCAGGGCACAAAAAAGCCCGCGCATGGCGGGCTCTTCGTCGATTCCAGAACTGGCGGAGCGGACGGGACTCGAACCCGCGACCTCCGGCGTGACAGGCCAGCATTCTAACCAGCTGAACTACCGCTCCGCGCTTGATCTTCGTGCCCGGCGTATCGCTTGTACCGGGCCGCACATTTTACTTGCATCACCGCGTGCCATGGCAACATGGCGTCCCCACGGGGATTCGAACCCCGGTCGCCACCGTGAAAGGGTGGTGTCCTAGGCCTCTAGACGATGGGGACAGCGTGGGGATGTTGGTGGAGCCAGCCGGGATCGAACCGGCGACCTCTACAATGCCATTGTAGCGCTCTCCCAGCTGAGCTATGGCCCCACGCTGAGAACGCGCAAGGATAGGTGCGGACGATTTCAGCGTCAAGCATTCCGCACCGAATCCGGCATGCATCCGAGCCGCGGGAGGGACGCCTTGCACGAAATCCAGTTCATCCGGGACCTGGCCTGCGTGATGCTGGCGGCCGGCGTGGTGGTGGTGATCTTTCCGCGCCTGCGCCTGCCGGTGTTGCTCGGTTACATCGTCGCCGGCGTGCTGATCGGCCCGCACATGCCGTGGCGGTTCCTCACCGACCAGCGCACGATGCAGTCGATCGCCAACCTCGGCGTGGTGCTGCTGATGTTCACGCTGGGGCTGGATTCCAATTTGCGCAAGCTGCGCGCGCTGGGCGCGGGCGTGATGCTGGCGGCGCTGGTGGAAGTCGGCTTCATGCTGTGGCTGGGCATCGAGATCGGGCGGCTGGCGGGATTGACCGGCCGCGAAGCGTTGTTCCTCGGCGGTGTGATCTGCTTTTCCTCGACCATGATCGCGCTGCGCACGGTGGCCGATCGCGGCTGGCGCGGGCAGGGCTTCGTCGCCGGCATGATCGGCATGCTGGTGTCGGAGGAAGTGCTGACCGTCGTGCTGATCACGGTGCTGAGCGCGGTGGCGGCGGGCAGCGCGGATACCGCCGACGTCGCGTTCATGGTGCTGTGGCGGATGCTGTTGTTCGTCGCGGTGGCGCTGATCCTCGGCTTGCTGTTGCTGCCGCGCCTGCTGGATCGGCTTGCGAAGCGCGGACGCGACGAGCCGCTGCTGGTGACCGCGCTGGGCATTTGTTTCGGCGCCTGCCTGCTGGCGGCGTGGGAAGGCTTCAGCGTGGCACTGGGCGCGTTCCTTGCCGGCGTGGTGGTGGCCGAGGCGCGCTGTTCGGACCGCATCGTGCGGCTGGTGCGGCCGGTGCGCGACATGTTCGCGGCGATCTTTTTCGTGGCGATCGGGCTGTTGCTGGACCCTGCGGAAATGCTGCCCTGGCTGTGGCCGGCGCTCGGGCTCGCGCTGGCGGTGATCGTGGGCAAGACGCTGGCGTGCAGCGCCGGCGCGTTCGTGTGCGCGGGCCGGAATGCGCACGATGCGTTGCGCACCGGCCTGACCATGGCGCAGATCGGCGAGTTCTCGTTCGTGATCGCCTCGCTCGGCATCGCGGCCGGCGCGGTGGGCAAGTTCCTGTATCCGCTCACCGTCACCGCGGCGGTGGCGTGCATGCTGGCGTCGCCGCTGTTGCTGCGCGCCGAACCCGCGATCCTGGGCTTGCTGCGGCGCGCGACGCCCGCGTCGGTATGCGCCCTGGCGCAGGGTTACCACGAGTGGATCGGCGGAACCACGCCCGCGCGCGACAACGCGATGCTGGCGAAGATGCTGCGCCGGCTGCTGTGGCACATCGCGGTGAACCTGGTGCTGGTGTGCGCGGTGTTCGGCATCGGCGCCTTCGTCAGCAGCATGCTGCCGCGCTGGTGGCCGCAGTTGCCGCTGCCGCCGGTGGCGCGGCGTTCACTGATCTGGGCGGTGGCGCTGTTCGTGTCGCTGCCGATGCTGATCGCGGTGTATCGCAAGGCCGATGCGCTCGGCATGCTGCTGGCCGAACTCGGCATCAGCGAGCAGGTGCACGGCGTGCGCACCGCGGGCCTGCGCCGGGTGCTGGGCAAGCTGGTGCCGCTGGCCACCCTGGCCGGCATGGCGCTGCTGGTCGCCGCGCTGGGCAGCAGCATCCTGCCGCCGCGCGGGGTGCTGCTGGCGTTGCTCGGAATCGGCGCGTTCACGGTATGGTTCCTGTGGGGCGCGCTGGTGCGCGTGCACGCGCGGATGCAGGCCGCGTTGCGCGACCTGATCGAGCAGGAGCCGCAGACGCCACCCTGAACGTCGTTGCGGTGCACCAGCCGCGCGGCGCAAACGCGATTATGATCGGCACGCTTCCACGGTCGTCGCGTGCGCGCGGCGTGTTGTTTCTTCGGCAACTTGTTTCATCCGCAACAGGGAGTCCACGATGAAAAGGCATGGCATGAAGATGTTGGGGTTGTTGGGTGTGTTGCTGGCGGGCGGGCTGATGGTCGCGCCGTCGGCGTTCGCCGCGAGCGACAGCGGCTACAGCGCGACCTGCAAGGACGGCACGTCCTGGACCGGCACCAGCAAGCGCGGCGCCTGCCGCGGACACAAGGGCGTCAAGAGCTGGAGCAGCGAGGCGGCGCCCAGCGCGGCCGCCGAACCGGCGGCGAAGGCGACGCATTCGCGCAGTGCGAAGAAGGCCGAAGAAGCGGCGCCTGCCGCCAATGCGGCGCCCGCGGCCGGCGCGATGAGTGCAATGTGCAAGGACGGCACTGCGTGGTCGGGCAAATCCAAGCGCGGCGCTTGCCGCGGACACAAGGGCGTCGCGAGTTGGGGCGGTACGGAAACCGCGGCCGCGCCGACGGCCGCCGCGGCGCCCGCCGCTCCCGCGGCATCGGCCGCGCCCAGCCAACCGATGGCTCCGTCACGTGCCGCGTCACGCACCGCTTCCGGCGGGGGCTCGATGGGCGCGCCTGCTCCCGGCGGCGGCGCCGGCAAGGTGTGGGTCAACACCGAGAGCAAGACCTACCATTGCCCGAACACCAAGTGGTACGGCACCACCAAGCACGGCGAGTACATGACCGAGGCGCAGGCCAAGGCGCAGGGTTACCACGCCGATCATGGCAAAGCCTGCTCGGGTTGACCTGAGCATGTAGCCACAAGTTGTTGAATGTGGAGACACGAAGGCCGGCGATACGCCGGCCTTCGTGCATGGGGCCGGCGTCCATCAGCCTCGCGCCGGAGTTGGCGCCCATCTCTCGAACCGGCTTACGCCTGCTCGCCCGTGCGCGACCGGCGATCCTGCCGCTCGTGGCGGACCACGATGCCCGCGGCGATCAACGTGCCCAGCGCCAGCAGGTACCACGTGATCGCGTAGCCGAGACTGTGGTTGTAGAGGTGCACCTGCGTGAGTCCCGCCACCGGCCAGCGGGAACCGTCCGCGCCGGCGTCGGCATCGACGAAGTAGGGCGCCACCTGATCGGCTGGCAGATGATCGGCGGCAGCGATCGCGGCGACGTCGCGTGAATACCACAGGTTTCTTTGCGGATCGTTGCGGCGCAGGAAACCGCCGCCGGGTTCCGTGGAACGCAGCAGGCCGGTCAACGCCACCTCGCCGCTCGGCGTTTCGACTTCGGCGAATGCCGGCTGCCTGGGCAGGCTGTCGGGGATGTACCCGCGGTTGACCAGCACGATGAAACCGCGCTCGGTGCGCAGCGGCGTCATCACCCAGAAACCGTAGCCGTCGCGGCTGGCGCCGCGCACCAGCGTCTGCGAGCCCGCGAGGTAGCGGCCGCGCAGTTCGACGTGCAGGTATTGCATCCGCTCCGCGCGCGGCCACTGCGCAGGTCCGGGCGCGGGCACCGGCGGCGCGTGCACGCGGGCCTGCATTTCATGGTTGATGCGCAGCTTCAGGTGATACCGGCGCACCTGCCAGTTGCCCAGCAGGATGAAGCCCGCGAACGCCGCGGCCAGCAATACCATCCACAGCACGAACTTTCCGCGGGAACGTGGCATCGGGCGATGCCCGGGCCGGCTACCGGCCCTGCACGTGATGCTGGTACTGCGGCGACATCGGCATCATGTTCGCATTCTCGTTGTACATGACCCAGATGGACGCGCCCAGCACGATGATCACCAGCACCGCCGTGAAGATGAAGGCCATCATGTTCCAGCCGCTCTCCGAACGCGTGTCGAGGTGCAGGAAGTACACGATGTGCACGAAGATCTGGATCACGGCCAACGCCAGGATCACGAAGATCGCGACCTGCACGTTCGCGATCACATGGCCCATCACCAGCCAGAACGGGATGACGGTGAGGATCGCGGCCAGCGCGAAACCGGTGAGATACCCGCGCAGGCTACCGTGGTGTTCGCGCATGCTGTCGTGGCCGCCGTGCCCGCCTTGATCGCTGTGGCCGACGTGGCCGGATGCGGATGACTGGCTCATCGCAACACTCCAATCAGATAGACATAGCTGAAGACGCCGACCCACACCAGGTCGAGGAAGTGCCAGAACATGCTGAGGCAACGCAGGCGGCGGGTGTTGTCTTCGTTGAGTCCGAACTTGACCGTCTGCACCATCAGCACGATCAGCCACAGGATGCCGAGGGTGACGTGCAGGCCGTGCGTGCCGACCAGCGTGAAGAACGAGGACAGGAACGCGCTGCGGCCGGGGCCGGCGCCCCCGGCGATCATGCCGAGGAATTCATGGATTTCGAGGCCGACGAACGCCGCCGCCAGCAAGCCGGCCACGGCCAGCCAGCCCAGCATGGCGCCTTTGCGCTGGCGCGCCATTTCCAGCATCGCGAAACCGAACACCACCGATGAAACAAGCAGCAGCGCGGTGTTGAGCGCGAGGCCGGGCAGGTCGAGCACCTGCGCGCCGGTGGGGCCGCCCGCGTATTCGGTGCCGAGCACCGCGTTGCACGCGAACAGCGAAGCGAAGATGAAGCAGTCGCTCATCAGGTAAATCCAGAACCCGAGCAGGGTTCCGTTGCGCGGCGGCGCTTCCTGGCGGCAGTAGAACTCCGGCGTGGAGCCGGCGATATCGACGGCGTTGGTGTTCATGCGTTTGCGCCCTGTGCGTCTTGCTGCCAGTTGCCGGTGCGCTCGGTCGCGCGTACCTCATCCGCGTGGATGTGGCGGTCGTGGTGGTAGTTGAAAGTGTGCGCGATGGCCACGGCGATGATGCCGACGAGCGACAGCGCCGCGAGCCACCAGATGTACCAGACCAGCCCGAAGCAGCAGGCGAAGGCCAGCGCGCCGATGATCACGCCGGTCGCGGTGTTCTTCGGCATGTGGATCGCGTTGAAGCCCGCCTGCGGGCGTTGGAAGCCGTGCGCCTTCATGTCGGTCCAGGCGTCGCGCTCGTGCACGATCGGGATGAACGCGAAGTTGTACTCCGGCGGCGGCGAGGTGGTGGACCATTCCAGCGTGCGGCCGTTCCACGGATCGCCGCCCACCGCGTATTCCTTGCGCCGCATGATGCTGACGGCGATCTGGATGATGAAGGACAGGATCCCGAGCGCGATCAGGAAGGCGCCGAACGCGGCGACGATGAAATACGGCTGCAGGCTCGGATCATCGAAGTGGGAAAGGCGCCGCGTCACGCCCATCAAACCCAGCACGTACAGCGGCCCGAAGGCCACCCAGAAACCGACCAGCCAGAACCAGAACGTGGCCTTGCCCCAGAACTCGTCGAGCTTGAACCCGAACGCCTTGGGGAACCAGTAGTTGATCGCGGCGAACACGCCGAACACCACGCCGCCGATGATCACGTTGTGGAAGTGCGCGACCAGGAACAGGCTGTTGTGCAGCAGGAAGTCGGCCGGCGCCACCGACAGCATCACGCCGGTCATGCCGCCGATGGTGAAGGTGAACAGGAAGCCCATCGTCCACAGCATCGGCACGGTGAAGCGCACGCGGCCGCGGTACATCGTGAACAGCCAGTTGAAGATCTTCACGCCGGTCGGGATCGAAATCATCATCGTCGTCAGCGAGAAGAACGAGTTGACGTCGGCGCCCGAGCCCATCGTGAAGAAGTGGTGCAGCCACACCAGGTAGGACAGGATCATGATCGCGATGGTGGCGTACACCATCGACGAATACGCGAACAGCGGCTTGCCCGAGAACGTCGGCACGATTTCCGAATACACGCCGAACAGCGGCAATATCAATATGTACACCTCGGGGTGGCCCCACACCCAGATCAGGTTGATGTACATCATCAGGTTGCCGCCGAACCCGGTGGTGAAGAAGTGGGTGCCGACGTAGCGGTCCAGCGCCAGCAGAAACAGCGTCGCGGTCAGCACCGGGAAGGTCGCGATGATCAGCCCGCTGGTGCACAGCGCGGTCCAGCTGAACACCGGCATCTTCATCAGCGTCATGCCGGGCGCGCGCATCTTCAGGATCGTGGTCACGAAGTTGACGCCGGTCAGCAGCGTGCCGACGCCGGAAAGTTGCAGGCCCCAGATGTAGTAATCGACGCCCGTTCCCTGCTGCAGTTCGGAGACGGGCGGATAGGCCAGCCAGCCGGCCATCGAGAAGTCGCCGAGGAACAGCGACAGCATGAACAGGATCGCGCCGCCGAAGGTGAGCCAGAAGCTCAGGTTGTTGAGGAACGGAAACGCGACGTCGCGCGATCCGATCTGCAGCGGCATCACGTAGTTCATCAGCCCGACGATGTAGGCCATCGCCACGAAGAAGATCATGATCGAGCCGTGCGCCGAGAAGATCTGGTCGTAGTGCTCGGGCGGCAGGTAGCCCATGTGCGGCCCGAACGCGACCGCCTGTTGCGAGCGCATCATGATCGCGTCGGAAAAACCGCGCAGCAGCATCACCGTGCCGAGGATCATGTACATGATGCCGAGCTTCTTGTGGTCGACGGTGGTGAACCACTCGCGCCACAGATAACCCCATTTGCGTGCCCAGGTGACGGCGCCGAGGATGGCGATGCCGAGGATCACCACCACGATGAAGGTCACGAGGACGATGCGGCCTTCGAGGTCGGGCTTGAGGAACGGCAGCGAATCGATCGTCAGCCGCCCGAACAGGAAGTTCCAGATGGCGGCGCGGTGGGGCATGGCTTCAAGCATGGGTTGAATCCCTGGAAAACGTGTCAGTGCTGCGCCGCGGCGGGTTCGGCGGCGTGTTCCGGCTGGGCGTGCATGTCCGGCATGGCATCGCTGCCCGCCATCATCATCGGCCCCTTGCACGCCTCGCCCGGATCGACGCACAGGTCGAGGATGCGCGTGAACAGGTCGGGTTCGAAACGCGCGTAGTACTGCACCGGCGCATCGCGGCTGGGCCGGCGCAACTGGTCATACGCCGCGCGGTCGAGGTCGCCGCCCGCCGCGCGGACCTTGGCGATCCACGCATCGAAATCCTGCGGACTCATGCCGTGGAACGTGAAGCGCATGTCGGTGAAGCCGGAACCGCTGAAGTTCGCGGAAAAGCCCTTGTACTCGTCGGGCTTGTTGATGACGCCGTGCAGGATCGTCTGCATGCCCGGCATCGTGTAGACCTGTCCCGCCAGCGCCGGCACGAAGAACGAATCCATCATGGTGTCCGCCGTCAGCTTGAACCGGATCGGCCGGTCCACCGGCGCGGCCAGTTCGTTCACCGTGGCGACGCCGTATTGCGGATAGAAGAACAGCCACTTCCATTGCAGCGACACCACGTCCACTTCCAGCGGCTTGACGTCCGCCGGCACCGGTTTGCCCGACGCGATGCGGTCGAGCGGGCGATACGGATCGGTCTTGTGGGTGCCGATCCAGCTCACCGCGCCCACCGCGATGATGATCAGCAGCGGCACCGCCCACACCACCAGTTCGAGCTGCGGCGAATGATCCCACTCGGGATCGAACCTGGCCTGCTTGTTGGAGGCGCGGTAGCGCCACGCGATGATCGCGATGGCCACCAGCACCGGCACGATGATCAGCGCGATGATGATCGTGGTGGTGATCATGATGTCGCTCTGCTGGCGCGCGACGTCGCCGGAAGGGTTCAGCAACACCAGGTTGCAGCCGCCCAGCAGGAGAAGGGGAAGCAGCAGCAAGCCGCGCAGGCGTTCGAGGAGCATGATTGCACTTGGGCGTGATGCGAAAACAACCTATGATAACGGGTCGTTCCGTTTTTGCAGATTCCGCATCTCCGCGGACGAGCAGCGACGCCGCTTCCGCCGCGTTCGATCCGCACTCGTCCGGCCCTTTCCACCGCACGCATCCCACGCAAACACCATGTCCAGCAGCGACACCTTGACCCATTCCCCGACCGGCAACCCGCACGCCGAGCACGTCACGCCCGGAGACCTCGCGGTCGGCGTGATCGTCGGGCGCATTTCCCAGTCGTTCGACGTGTTCGTGTTCGGGCTGGGCTGCGTGCTGGCGTTCCCGAAGGCGTTTTTCCCGTTCGCCAGCCAACTGGACGGCGTGTTCTACGCCTTCGCGATCTTCGCGTTGGGCTTCATCGCGCGCCCGCTGGGCTCGATGTTCTTCCAGGTGCTGCAGCGCCATTTCGGCCTCGCCACCAAGTTGACCATCGCGCTGTTCATGCTGGGCATGGCGACCGCAGGCATCGCGTTCATGCCCGGCTACGAGACGCTCGGCGCCTGGGCCATCGCGGCGCTGGCGGTGCTGCGCTTCGGCCAGGGTTTCGCGATGGGCGGAAGCTGGAACGGCCTGGCTTCGCTCACCGCGCTGATGGCGCCGCGCGAGCGCCGCGGCTGGTACGCGATGCTCGCCCAGTTGGGCGAGCCGATCGGCTTCATCCTCGCCGCCGGCCTGTTCGCCTACATCTGGTCCAGCCTGTCGCCGGACGATTTCTTCGCGTGGGGCTGGCGCTATCCGTTCTTCGTGGCGTTCGCGGTCAACGTGGTGGCCCTGTTCGCGCGCCTGCGCATGGTGGTCGCGCCGCGCTACGCCGCGCAGTTGCAGCACCGCGAACTCGAACCCGCGTCGATGCGCGAACTGGTGCGCTCGCAGGGCGGCAACATCGTGCTGGGCGCCTTCGCCCCGCTGGGCAGCTACGCGCTGTTCTACCTGGTGACGATCTTCGGGTTGTCGTGGGCGCTGCTGTTCACGCAACAGTCGGCGACCGGTTTCCTGCTGGTGCAGATCGTCGGCGCGCTGGTGGCCATTCCGTGCATGTTCCTGTCGGGCTGGGTCGCCGACCGTTTCGGCCGCCGCACGACCCTGGCGGTGTGCGGCGTGCTGATCGCCATCTACAGCGGCTGGACCGCGTTGATGCTGTCCGGCGGCACGCTGCAAGGTTATCTCTTCATCATCTTCGGTTTTGCGCTGCTCGGGTTTTCGCACGCCCAGGCCGCGGGCGCGGTCAACTCGAATTTCCCCCCCGAGTTCCGCTACACCGGCGCCATGATCACCTCCGACCTGGGCTGGCTGATCGGCGCCGGCTTCGGGCCGCTCGCGGCGCTGGCGCTGGCGTATTTCCTCGGAGTGGATTACGTCGGCGTCTATCTGCTGTCGGGCGCCGCCGGCACCTTGGGTGCGCTGTGGTTCGCGCGCCGGCGGAATGCTTTTCCCAACGACTGAACGTCGAAGGCGTTGTGCAAAAGCCGCCACGAGGGCGGCTTTTGCGTTTCTCGTGTGACGGTGGGAGTGCTCGGCCCATCTGTGAGAGGCGGCGGGAATACTCGCGTCATCCATGGCGCTCGCCCTTCGGGCCATCGGCATCCTGCCTTCGCACTGAACCCTCTACGGGGTATCACTTCGCTGCCCGCAACTAAACGAAAGGACCCGCGCGAAACGGGCCCATTTTGTATGGGGCGGGGGCTATCTAACAAACAGGGCAGGATATTGAATATACACGTGTTTTCTAGCTGACTCTCAGCCTGTTACCGCCAAAGTTACCGCCAACGCAGCGCGACGCTCGGGATTGGCAAGGTGCATGCATCGCATTGGCAGTCCACTTTCAGGGGGTGCGCGATGAAACGTCTTGTTGCCGTGTTGTTCGGGGTCGCCGTGACGGTTGGCGCGTTGTCGCTCGCATCGTGCGCGGTGTCCAGGTCCGTCGTGATGCCCAGCGGCCAGCATGGCTACACGGTCAATTGCTCGGGCGCGGCGCTGTCGTGGGCAGACTGCTACCAAAAGGCGGGTGAGACGTGCCCGCAAGGCTACGATGTTGCCGACAAGTCAGACGAGCATGGCGGTCCGGTTGTGGCCGCGAATCGTTACGGGTTGTTCGGTGCGCCGGTCATGGATCGCACGATGCTGATTCAGTGCAAGGCGTGACGCGCGTATCGCCCTAGAAGTGCCCCGCCAGTAGGGACGGGCCGTAGTGGATCGCCAGCGCCGTCAGGCCGATCACCAACGCGCGGGCAAGCAACGCCCCCACGCTCGGCCATGCAGCGCGCGCCGGTCGCTGCGCCTTGCGCCACGTCACCAGGATTCCGCGATGCTGCGCGGTCGATAGCCGTTGCACTCGCATGGCCGAAGGATACGACTCACTGCGCTTTGCCTGGGCATCGATAGGCGTTTCCATTCGCCGTACTTCCCCAGCCGCTATGCACCGTTTGCCAAACTACGTCAGTCGCCCCCAGCTTGGCCGCTTTTTCGCGCGCCTCGTTTTGTGCGTTCGCTTCGCCAGCATCGCCCGCGACGCCACTCCATCCCGACGTGCCGGTGACGTAGCCGACAAACGTGCAATCGGACACCATCGCGGCGTCGGCATCGTGAACTGCCATCGCTTCATGCGTTGGCGTAACCGCGCAAGCACCCATTGCCAGCGTGACCGCCACGATCCCGATTCTTGCGGGGCTGCTCATGTCCATTCTCGTCAATGGTTACCAGCACCAGCCGCAGCCACCTTGCTACAGCGGTAGGCGTTGCCGTTGGCAACGAACGTGCCAAGGTGCAAGCGTACTGGTGACCAGACAACATCCGTTGCGCCGAGTTTGGCCGCCTGCGTGCGCGCGTCATCCTTTGCGCTCTCTATGCGATTCGCCGAACCCAGGGCAAGCGCCGCGGACGTTCCGGTGACATCCCCCACGAATGCGCACTGCGACACCATCGCCGCATCCGCGTCATGGACCGTCAATGCATCACGGGACGGCGTGACCGCACATCCCGCCAGCGCGATAGCGACGAGTGTCGCCGACAGCGCTGCGATCTTGATTCGGTGCATACGTTCCCCCAGCCGTGACGGTTCTACATCGTGGCAAGCATCGATGGTGCCAACTGGCACGCATACGGCGTTTGGCGGACAGGGATCGCCCCTACACCAGCGCCAGGAACGCCCGACACGCGCGCAGGAAACGCCCTACAGGTCGGCGAGCGTTTGCCGTTGCTCCCGTAGCGCCCGCGTCAGCGTCCGCAGCATGGACCGCGTGCCGCCCTTCCAACCGTTACGGCTCGATATCGCCTTGCCTTCCGGTGTTCGCGGCCCGGTCGATTGCTTCCACGGTTGCCATTGCCGGATCGCTTGGCGCTGCCGCTCGCGCCGCTCCGGCGTCCAGCCATTCCGGTTTTGCATGCGGTGCCTCCAAAAGTTCGGGTTGCGATCTTTCGCTTTCTCCCACGCGTGCGACCGGAACGGCCTCGCCGTTGTTCACCTGCTGGTGACCATGCGCGATGTTCGCTTGCTTGGCGAACACAACCGGCGGGTTCTTGATCGTCGCCAGGGTTTCCAGCGTCATGCGGCACTGATTCTGCGCCCGTAGCGCGAGCTTCATGAACACTTCGTAGTTGTGCAGGTATTCCTGATTCGCCGCCCGTCGCGCAAGGCTGGTGAAAATGCTGTTCAGTGCCGCAGCTTGTGCGACAAGGGCGGATTCCGCATCTCGCATGTTGCCGTCGTGTACGCGCTTCACCTTGTCCACCAATGCGGCGTGCGTGCCAGTGAAGTCCACTTCGCCGAACGCTTGCGAGAATGTCGTGGCAACGGCCGCCGCCGTCATGCACGGTTCCACGGCCAGCCGCGCCATGACAGCTTCACGGGACTCGCCAGGTTCGGCCTGAACCTTCATCGTGTTCGCATCCGATGGCGTCGGGTCTTTTTTCTTGCGGGTCATGCTGCATTCCCCCCGTGCTGGCGTTGCCATTCGGCGGCCTGCCGTTCCCATGCCCGATACGCCCACACGCGCGCGGGCACCACGTACAAGCGGCAGCGATCATGCCCCCAGCGGTTCGGCAGGTCGAAGGCCTGCACGTCGCCGCGCCGGTTGTTCCAGCCTGCCGTACGCTGCGCCTTCGTGATGGCGTCGATCACGTCTTGCGGGTTGTCCCAGTCACGTTTCATCGTTCGTTGCCTCGCTTCGTTCGCGTTTCGATGCGCCGCGCGCCCTTCAAGCTCACAGCGGGAGCTAAAAGCGCCTTACCCTGTATATCTATATAAGGGGTACCGGTTCGGTACTGATGCGCATTAGTACCGTTTCGGTACTGATGGCTCGGCAGGAATCGGCGTGCAATCGCGTACAGGTTTGGCGTCTTGCCGTCGCGGGTCATCGCGCCTTTGCGCTTGCATTCGAGTATGCCCGATGCGACGGCCAGCGCACGGTAACGCATGAAGTCATTGGCATGCGCACAGCCGGGAATCTCGCGGCAGTCCGCATGCGTCAAGGCTACGCCAGCGCCCGTCCCGTCATAGCGCCGAAACGCGGTGACAATGATCCAGCGTGACGCCAGCGGCAGCGCATTCAATTCGCGCGCGTCCAGCAGCTTGTGCGGCAGCATGGCGAATCCATCGGAACCGTAGCCGATGGCTTGCGTTGCGATGCCGTCCACTTCCCGCGCGTCCAGCGGCGGCGTGCAACGTTCCGCATTGATCCGTTGCAGGCGATCATTTACGGCTTGGGCATCATGTCCGCGTTGCACCAGTCCGCGCGCCAGGCCAAACAACGTCGCGTTGCGCTCGCCTTCCGGGATCGCGTCGGGCAGCGTGCGGCGCTTGCGTGCGGATGGCAGCCGCGTGACGGTGGAATGCCCGCCAGATTGCACTTGTTTGCTGGACAGCCGCTGCCACAACGCCAGCAGGTCGGCGGGAATGTCGGGCAGCTTGTGCCAGTCGCCTTGCCATTGGTACGGTTGGCCGGTGTCGGGGTGGATGCTCGGCGGTAGAACATCCTGCACGGTGCGCCCGTTGCTTGCCGCGCAGCGCAGCTTGAAGCCTTCCGCACCGCTGCGATTGATGGATGCAAGCGCGACGCCAGCGGGCAGTCGATACAGCAGCTTGTCGCGTCCGGGTCGACCGCTGCGGATATGCACGGCATCCGGTGCGGCGAGTAGCGCGGCAAGGTCGATGCCGCACGCGGCCAGTGCAGGCGTCGCCTTCGCGGCGTTGTCGATGTCCAGCGCGCACGTGCCCGCGTAGGCGTGTGCCAGGCCTACGTTGCCGCTGTAGGCGTCCGGAACGTCGGCAGGTGATGCCCAGCAATGCGCGCGTTCGTTCCAGCGTTGCTTGCGTGGCCCTTTAAGACCGGCAGGGAACGGAACCAATACCAGCCCGGCCAGGATGTACGCGCGCAAGGTGTCGGCGTCGCATCCATCGCACTTTGCGACGGCAAGACGTGCGGCGGTGTTCATGGTGTCCGCTCCGATGCCGTGACGCTGGCGCAGCCCATTTCCGGCAGCGCACGGGCAGGGCAATGGTGTTGCATAGGGTCGGGTGCGCGCGTTCCAGCGCCGCGCTGTACGGGCCGGGCATTCGCCTTGTCGGCGATCCATTGCCGCATCCTTCGCACGGCTTCCGATTGTTCCAGCCGTGCCCATCCTTCCGGCAGGTCGGCGGGATCGTGTGACTTGATCCATGCCGGGCATGACGCGGCATCCTGCACGGGCCGGAACCGCCACAACGGGCAATCGGTACATTGGCAGGCCGCTACCTGTTCGCGCCAGGTGCCAGCAGCGGCGGGATCGTGAATGCAGTCTTTGCACTTGGCGGCGATGGCCGCACTGCGAGTCGTCGGCGCGTTCATGCCGCTTCCCCTTGGCCTTCGATGAAAGCCTGCACGTCGGCGGGTTTGTAGCGCACCATGCGACCGCCCAGCTTCACGAAGCGTGGGCCATCGCCACGCCAGCGCATATTGCGCAAGGTCTGGACCGCGCAGCCGCAGAGTTCGGCCACTTCGGAATCAGTCAGCAGATAGCCAGCGGCGAGCTTCGCGGCTGGTGGTGTTGCGGGGTGTTCGGGTTGCATCGCGGCATCCTTAGCGTTGCCCGCGTGCCGTGCGGGAGTGCTAGGGATGGTGCGCGGAGGAAGTCGCTAGGTCACTGCGCGGAAACCCTGTATTTCGACACAGCGTCTAATTTTGTTTCTACAAAGCGAGCAAACTCTGGCCGCTGCCGTAACGCTGCCACGGCGGACACGATTGGCCGATGGGCTCCGAGGCGCGCGTAGTCTTGCGGGATTTCGTACGTGCAGCGTTCGGGACTTAGCAGCAAAAAATATCCTTCGAAAAACTCGCCCTGATTGCCGGGCAGCTTGGCGTATCGCCCTTTGCGCTTGGTGCCGTCGCGGTAATATCGGTCGATGAATTGGTCTAACGAATACTCCAAACGATCACCATTCGTGATGCGCCACCACTCGCAGCAGTGCATTTTTCTCTTTACGGCATCGGGGTTGCGTGGATGATCAATTATCCGTTCCGATTCAGTGCGGTGGCGCGTATCGACGTCCTCCCATTGCTCGCGCGTGACGTTTGCAGGAAGCTTTAAGTCCGCGCTGGGTGGTCGCCATAGACATTCCTCGCAGTTGCGAGCGAAATCGAAGTCCACAGCGTTGTATGCAATTTCGCACGCATCGGGGATCGACACTTCAAAACATGCGTGAATCGTTCGCACCAGGTCAAATGCGTGCGACTCAACCGAGGTCCGCGCAGCTTGTGCTTCGCGGGGCGATCTTCCACGCGAAACCTTCAACCCTAACGCATCGTCGATGCTTACCCGCGCGCCAGTGACGTTGTGCTTGAATGCGGCAAGATGGACTGCCTTCAGTAGCGGTTCCAGCGCCCATTTTGGCGGTTTGAAATCGCCAGTCCGCGCGGCGCTTAGCGCCATCACAACGTAATACGGATTGCCGGTTTCCCGGTACAGCCGTTCGCAGTGTGAGATTGCAGAGGCGGCGGATTCCTGCCGTTCTTCCCGCATGCCCATCGGCGCACCTTTCTTGCACCCTTTCGTGAAGTCGCCACGGCAGCGGGTGAAAGGTGGCCCCGCGTTCGGTAGCTAGCCTAGCCGTGGCGTGTTCGTTACGCCTTACGTTTGAATGCAACAATCTTGCCGGGCGCGATCCGCAGCCCGTCCAAGTAGTCCGCCCATGCCTGCATCATCTTGCGGCGTGCGTCCAGGTGCGCGGTGCGGTTGTACGCGCGCCCGTTCGGGTCTTTCACGGCATGCGCCAGCTGGTGTTCGATATAGTCGGGGCGGAAGCCGAGTTGTTCGTCAAGGATCGTGCGCGCCATTGCGCGGAAGCCGTGCGCGGTCATGGTGTCCTTGTCGAATCCCATGCGGCGCAGCGCGGCGTTCAGCGCGTTGTTGCTCATGGGTCGCTTTGGCGAACGCCCGCCGGGAAACACGTAACGGCCCGCACCAGTCAGCGGGTACAGTTCGCGCAGGATCGCCACGGCTTGCGACGACAACGGGACAAGGTGCGGCTGGCGCATCTTCATCTTGTGGGCGGGCAGGTTCCATTGCGCTGCGTCAAGGTCCATTTCCGCCCACTCGGCTTGCCGCAGTTCGCCGGGCCGGACGAATACCAGCGGCGCGAGTTGCAAGGCGCAGCGGGTAGGGAAGTGCCCGTCATAGGCATCGATGGCGCGCAGCAATTCGCCCACGCTATCCGGTTCGATCAGCGCCGCATGATTGTGTTCGGTTGGCGATGGAATCGCTCCGCGCAGGTCGGCGGTAGGGTCGCGCTCCGCGCGTCCGGTGGCGATGGCGTAGCGGATCACCTGCCCGATGTTCGTGCGTGCCCGGTGCGCGGTTTCGCGTGCGCCGCGTTCGTCGATCCGGCGCAGCACGGCCAGAATGTCCGGCGCGGTGACACTGGCAACCGGCTTGCGTCCGATCCACGGGAACACGTCGCGTTCCAGGCGGCGGATGATCCGGTTGCCGTGATCCTCTACCCATTGGCCGGAAAACTTGGCGAACCATTCGCGCGCCACGGCCTCGAAGGTTTCCGCGCCCGCCAGCGTTTCCGCCTTGCGCTTGTCGCCGGGGTCGATGCCGTCGGCCAGCAGCTTGCGGGCATCGTCGCGGCGCTCGCGCGCCTTGCGCAACGATACGTCCGGGTACACGCCAAGGGATAGCAAGTTCTCTTTGTGCGTGCCGGGTCGGCGGTACTTGAAGCGCCACCAGCGCGAACCGTTCGGGCGCACCAGCAGAAACAGGCCGCGTTCGTCGGCGAGCTTGTACGGCTTCGCTTGCGGCTTGGCGTTCGCTACAGCGGAAGGACTGAGCATGACGGGTTCCCTCATTCGGGGTAACTGCCGGTAGGCAGGTGCCGTTACCCCGAAATGCTACCCCCAAATTTGCGGGGTAACAAGGGAAGTCTAGGATACTTTGCGGGAAAGGCAGCCAAAGAAAAACCGCGTCATTGCGCGGTTTAAGGGGTGTTGCGGGATGTTGTTGGATTCCGTAATGGTGGAGGCGGGGGGAATCGAACCCCCGTCCGAAGGCGCTCCGCGCCCGGCACTACATGCTTAGTCCAGCGTTCGATCTCGTCCCGAAGCAGCACGCTGGACGAAGCGCACCGCGGGACCAGCAGGTTTTGTTTTGGCGAATGGCCGACCCGCGGCAGCCATCAGCGATCCCGTGATGATGACCCTACATCCACGAGCACGGGCACAAGTGGGTTCGGGGCTAGGCCTTAAGCGGCCAGAGCGTAGACGTCGTCGTTGGCGTCTGATTGTTTGCCATCGGATTAACGAGGAAGATGACGCCCTCGGCATGCTCCAGGCTACTTCACAGCCCCCGTCGAAGCCAGGTCGCCCCCGGGGAACACCATGATGCGGGCGGGCATGCGGGAAATCAATCGCGCAGAGTTGACTGGTAGCATTGCTGTTCATTTCATCGGAGTGACAGTTCGCGTGGGGAATATTGTTTGGCTCGCGTCTTATCCCAAATCCGGCAACACGTGGCTGCGTGCGTTTCTGGCCAACCTGGTCGCGAATCGCGCCGAACCGCTGCGGCCGGACGAGATCCGCGACTACACCGATTACGAAACCCGCCCCGAACGTTTCAGCGAACTGGCCGGCCGTCCAAGCATTGAATTGGGCGTCGCCGAAATCGCGGCGCTGCGCAGCGACGTGCACGCGCTGATCGCGCGGCACGCACAAGGCACGCGCCTGCTGATGACCCACAATTTCTGCGGCAGCTTCGAGGGCCATCCGCTGTTCAACTGGCAGGTCACGGCCGGCGCGATCTACGTGGTGCGCAATCCGCTGGACGTGGCGGTCAGCATGACCCATCACTACGGATTGACGCTGGACGAAGCCATCGAGCGCCTAGGCGACGATCGCGTGGCATCGGTCAACGACAACGTTGCCGTCAGCCACCTCATCGGGTCGTGGTCGACGCACGTGTCGGGGTGGGCGGAAATGGCCCAGCGCGCGGAGGGCAAGGTGATCGTGCTGCGCTACGAGGACCTGCTGGAGAAACCCGCGAAGCATTTCGCCAGGGCCGCGAAGCTGATCGGGCTGGGCAACGACAAGGCGCGGATCGAGCGCGCGGTGAAGCACACGTCGTTCCAGACGTTGTCGGCGCTCGAACAGAAGCACGGGTTCGTGGAAGCCGTGGACGAAAAGACGCGGTTTTTCTTCAAGGGCCGCGCCAACCAGTGGCGCGAGGCGCTGAGCCGCGAGCAGGTGCAGCGCATCGTCAGCGATCACCGCGAGCAGATGCAGCGGTTCAAATACATTCCGGCGGGATATTGAGCGGAACAACCGATTCCGGGTTCCGCCGCGATGGAGCCGCGGCGGCCCCGGAATGACAAGAGGTTGTTACGCTCTGCCGAGTCCCCCAGCCTCACCCCGCCTTGTTGTGCGCGCGCAACGTGCGCTGCTTCTCGATGTTCCACTCGCGTTCTTTTTCCGACGCGCGCTTGTCGTGCGCCTGCTTGCCGCGCGCGAGGCCGATCTCGACCTTGGCGCGGTTCTGCTTCCAGTACATCGCCAGCGGAATCAGGGTGAGTCCCTTGCGCTCGACCGCGCCGATCAGCTTGTCGATCTCGGCACGGTGCAGCAGCAGCTTGCGCGTGCGGCGCTCGTCGGCGATCACGTGCGTGGAAGCCGAAAGCAGCGGCGGGATCGACGCGCCGAACAGGAACAGCTCGCCGCCCTTGACCAGCGCGTAGGCGTCGGTGAGGTTGATGCGACCCGCGCGCAGGCTCTTCACTTCCCAGCCTTGCAGCGCGACGCCGGCCTCGTAGCGTTCATCGATGTGGTATTCGTGGCGCGCGCGCTTGTTCAACGCGATCGTCGAGGAGCCCTTGCCGTCCTTGTCTTTCTTCTTGGCCATGTCAGCTACACTTTCAGGAATGAGTGATCAAGCCCGCCGAGAGACGAGCGTTCGGTACAGGATGTACCGACGCGGAGTGCGCGAAGCGCACGACGCGGCAAACGTGACGCAGCTTCGCTGCGACCGTTTGCTTGCGAACCGCGGCAGGATGCCCGGTTTCGCAAAATGAAGATCCACCGCCAGGCGCTGGTCCGCTTCACGCCGGAACAGATGTTCGACCTCGTGAACGAGGTGGAAGCTTACCCGAGGCGCTTCCCGTGGTGCCTGGGCGCCAACGTGCTGGAGCACGACGGCCAGCATCTGGTCGCGCGGCTCGACCTGCGCTTCGCCGGCGTGACCCAGCATTTTTCCACCCGCAACACGCTGGACCGCCCGCACAGCATCAGGATGCAATTCGTGGATGGCCCGTTCGACTGGCTGCACGGCGTGTGGACCTTCACGCCGCTCGGCAGCGAGGGCTGCAAGGTGGCCCTCGACCTCGATTTCGAGGTCAGCAACCGCCTGACGGGCCTCGCCTTCCGGATCGGTTTCCAGAAACTGGCCGATCGCATGGTGGACGATTTCTGCGCCGAGGCGAAACGCGCGTATGCCTGATGCGATCGCGGTGTCGGTGGTGTATGCCGAGTCCGATCGCGTGTTCAGTGCGGATCTGGCCTTGCCCGAAGGCGCGACGGTCGCCGACGCGATCGCGCAATCGGGTTTCCGTGACGCGTGGCCGAGCGTTGAAGTCCGCGCCGACCGCATCGGCATCTTTTCCAGAAAGGTTGCGCTCGACACGCGGTTGCGCGACGGCGACCGCGTGGAAATCTACGGGTCGCTGAAAATCGATCCGAAGGAGGCGCGGCGGAAGCGCGCGCGGCGGGATGGCTAGTCAGCCGCCACCGCTGTCGCCGCCCTGCTGCTGCTTCTTCTCCAGTTCCTTCTGCTGTTCCTTGGTCAGGTTGGTCGGATACAGCGGACCGTACTTGTGGCTTTCCTGCAGCAGCTCCTGCGGGGTTTCCTTCATGAAGTTGCCGTCGGTGCGCACCAGCGTGTCGTTGTCGAAGTACAACGTGAGCGTGCGTTCCTGGACGGTGCCGCCGCGGCGCTGCATCGTGGCCACGTAGTTCCATTGGTTCTGGTCGAACGGGCTGACCACCGAGGGCGAACCCAGCAGCGCAATCACCTGCTGCTTGGTCAGGCCGGGCTTCAGTTCGCTGACGTTCTTGCCGATCAGCAGATTGCCCTGCTGCACGTCGGGTTTGTAGATCACGTGGCAGGCGCCGAGCGCGAATGCACAGGTGGCGGTGAGCAGGGTGGCGGGGACTGTCTTGCGCATGTGGCGGGCCGGTTCTGGAATACCGAATGATACACTAGCGAAGTCTGGGGCTTGGCTCAGAGACATCAAGCCGCCGCTGGAGTTCAGCCATGGAATCCGAGGATCTGCGCAACGCCGGGCTGAAGGTCACCCATCCGCGCATCCGCGTGCTGGAAATCCTGGAACACAGCCACGAGCACCTGACCGCCGAGAACATCTACAAGCTGCTGCTGGAAGGTTCCGAAGACATCGGGCTGGCCACGGTGTACCGCGTGCTGACCCAGTTCGAAGCCGCCGGGCTCGTGATCAAGCACAACTTCGAGGGCGGGCAGGCGGTGTACGAACTCGACCGCGGCCAGCACCACGACCACATGATCGACGTGACCACCGGCAAGGTCATCGAATTCGTCAACGAAGAGATCGAAAAGCTGCAGCGCCAGATCGCGGCCGAGCACGGCTACGAGATCGCCGATCACTCGCTGGTGTTGTACGTGCGGCCGAAGAAGAAGAAATAACGGGATTCGGGACACGGGACTCGAAAGAGCGGCTCTCCGAGCCGGATTCTTTGACTTTTGCTTGGGTCGACCTCGGCGAATGGGCAAGCTTCGCTGATGGACAGCATCGCTGGAGATGCGGGTGTTTTTTGCTTTACCGAGTCCCGAGTCCCGAGTCCCGAGTCCCGGCCTTCTCCAGCATCCGCTTCGCATGCGCGCGGGCTTCCTTGTCGATCTCGACGCCGCCCAGCATGCGCGCGATTTCCTCGTGGCGGTTGCTGTCGTCCAGCACGGCGATGCGGGTGCGCGTGGCGTCGCCTTCGACCGCCTTGCTGACGCTGAGGTGCGCGTGGCCTTGCGCCGCGACCTGCGGCAGGTGGGTGACGCACAACACCTGGCAGCGCGAACCGAGCGCGCGCAGTTTCGCGCCCACGACTTCCGCGACCGCGCCGCCGATGCCGGCGTCGACTTCGTCGAACACCATCGTGCCGGTCGCGTCCGTGCCCAGCGTGGCGACCTCGATCGCGAGGCCGATGCGCGAGAGTTCGCCGCCCGAGGCCACCTTGCGCAGCGGCCGCAGCGGCATGCCGGGGTTGGCGCTGACGGTGAATTCGCAGCGCTCGCGGCCTTCCGGATCGGGCTCTCCCGAGAATTGCGGCTGCAGGTCCACCGCGAACGAGCCCTCGGCCATGCCGAGCTCGCCCATCAACGCCGTGACGGCCTTGCCGAGTTTCTTCGCGGCCGCCGTGCGCTGCTTCGTCAACGCGCCGGCCGCGGCGCCGTAATCGGCGAAGCATTGCTTGCGTTCGGCGGCGAGCTTGCTCAACGCTTCGCCGGCGCCTTCGAGCGACTGCAATTCGCTGCGCAGGGTCGCGGCGTGCGCGTGCAGTTCCGCGGCCGGCAGGTGGTGGCGCCGCGAGAGATCGTGCAGCGCGGTGAGGTGCGCGTCGGCTTCGGCGTAGCGTTCCGGATCGAGGTCGAGATCCTGCGCGTAGCGCGCCAGCGTATCCGCCGCTTCACCCACCTGGATGCCGGCGCCGCCCAGCAATTCCAGCGGAGCGTGCAGGGCGGGATCGAGTTCGGCCAGCCGCTCCAGTTCGGTGCGTGCGCGCGCGAGCGTGCGCGTCGCCGCGACCTCGCCGTCGCCATCCAGAAGTTCGGCGAGTCCGGACGCGCCCTCGGCCAGCTTGCCCGCGTTGGCGAGCCGCTTGTGCTGGGTTTCCAGTTCCGCGAGCGCGTCGGCCGGCAAGGCCCAGCGTTCGAGTTCGGCGACCTCGTGGCGCAGCAACTCGATGCGCGCGGCGCGGTCGTCGCCGCCGGACAATTCGCGTTCGCGCGCGACGATGTCGCGGTGCCGCAGCGCCAGTTCGCGTGTCTTGGCGACGGCATCTTCGTTGCCGCCGAACGCATCCAGCATCTGCAATTGCTGCGCGCGTTCCAGCAGCGCCTGGTGCTCGTGCTGGCCGTGGATTTCGATCAGCGACGCGGTGAGTTCCGACAGTTGCGCCAGCGACGCCGCGCGACCGTTGATCCACGCGCGCGAGCCGCCTTCCGCGGCGATCACGCGGCGCACGCGGCAGCCGCCGTCCTCGTCGTCGAAAGCCTGTTCGGCCAGCCATGCGCGCGCGGCCCTGGCTTCGGACAGGTCGAACTCCGCTTCCAGTTCGGCACGCTCGCAACCCGCACGCACCATGCCGGCATCCGCGCGCGCGCCGGAGAGCAGCAGCAGGGCGTCGACCAGCAGCGACTTGCCGGCGCCGGTTTCGCCGGTGACCACGGTGAGGCCCGGGCCGAATTCGATCCCGGCGGCTTCGACCACGGCGAAGTTGCGGACGGAGAGGTGGGTGAGCATGGGCACGTGCGCGCAGGATTGCGGGGGATTGTAGCGAGGGGTGAGGGATGAGTAGCGAGGGGCGTCACGGAAACGCGGTGTGGCATTGGTTCTTCGCCCGCGCTGCTCGTCCCTCATCGCTCGTCCCTCCTTCATGCGGTACGATCTTTCCATCATGCCGCACGCTCCAACCCTCGACCCCCGCGCCCGCCAGCTGTTGCGCAGCCTGATCGCGCAATACCTGGAACAGGGCCAGCCGGTCGGTTCGCGCACGCTGTCGCGTTCGGCGGGGCTGGACGTGAGCCCGGCCACCGTCCGCAACATCATGGCGGACCTGGAAGAGCTGGGTCTGATCGCCTCGCCGCACACCTCGGCCGGGCGCATTCCCACCGTCAGCGGCTTGCGCCTGTTCGTGGACAGCCTGCTCGAATTGAAACCGCTGCCGCGCGGCGCCGTGATGCAGATGCAGCGCGAACTGCCGCGCGGGCATGCCGATCAACCAGCGTCTCCGCGCGAACTCCTGGGCAACGCCTCCAGCCTGCTTTCGGCGATGACCCACTTCGTCGGGCTGGTGACCGTGCCCGGCGCGGCCGATGCGCCGCTCAAGCAGATCGAGTTCGTGGCCATCGACGCGCGGCGGGTGCTGGCGATCCTGGTGTTCGCGGATGGGCAGGTGCAGAACCGGGTGCTGAACCTCAGCCAGCGCCTCGATGCGCGCGCGCTGGAACACGCCGCCAATTACCTCAATGCGCACTACACCGGCCTGCGGCTGGACGAGATCCGCACCCGCGTGCTGGCCGACCTGCGCGCCGCGGGCAGCGAGTTGAACCGCCTGCTCGACAGCGCCGTCGAAGTCGCCGCCGAGACCTTCGCGCCGGAGCCGGAATCGGACATGCTGGTCTCCGGGCAGACCAACCTGATGTCGAGCGGGGAAGGGCCGCCGATCGAACGCCTGCGCGAGTTGTTCGAGGCCTTCCAGCGCAAACGCGAGTTGCTGGCGTTGCTGGAAGGCTGCGCGCGTTCGCCCGGCGTGCGCCTGTTCATCGGCGAGGAATCGGGCTTCGAACCGCTCAAGGGCTACAGCCTGGTCAGCGCGCCCTACGGCGAGGAAGGGCACGTGCTGGGCGCGGTCGGGGTGATCGGGCCCACCCGGATGGCCTACCATTCCGTGATTCCGGTGGTGCAGGCGACTGCAAAACTCCTGACGGATGCCTTGCGCACGCCCGAGTAGCCGGTCCGGATTCTCTTGAATTGCGGCCCCTCGGCCGCATAGATTGGTCAGTTGCGCCGGTGCCGGCCCGCCCTTCAGGCGAGGTGGCCAGGCTGTCCATGTTGCGAGGAGTAGGCATGACGAACCCGAAGGAATCACCCGGATCGACGCCGCAGGACGATCGGCAGCCGCCGATGGAGGCGGGCGTCACGGATGAGCTTGAAACCCTGAGCCGGCAACTGGCCGAGGCCGAAACCAACCTTGCCGGGATGCGCGAAACGCTGCTGCGCGAACGCGCCGACCTCGACAACCAGCGCAAGCGCATGCAGCGCGACCTGGAGCAGACCGTCAGGTTCGCCAACGAAAAATTGCTGCGCGACCTGCTGCCGGTGTACGACGGGCTGGAAAGCGGGCTGGCCGTCGAGACCGCCGACGTGGCCTCGATGCGGGAAGGCTTGAACCTGACCTTGAAGTCGCTGCTCAAGATCGCCGAAAGCAACGGCCTCGAACAGATCGATCCGGTGGGGCAGCCGCTGGATCCCGAACGCCACCACGCGGTCAGCATGGTGGATGCGCCGAACCAGGCACCCGGCACGGTCGTCAGCGTGATGCAGAAGGGCTATGTGTTGAACGGACGCTTGTTGCGTCCGGCGCTGGTCAGCGTGGCGAAGTAGGAGCGGGCCATGCCCGCGACGGGCGCGCCTGTGGCGCGCTCCCACCTTGAAGAATCCGGCCCAACCCCCAGTTTGTGTTCAAGATTCGACGGCCCTTCGGCCGCAACCCTCCAGGAGCTGAAACATGAGCAAGATCATCGGCATCGACCTCGGCACGACCAACTCGTGCGTCGCGGTGATGGAAGGCACCAAGACGCGCGTGATCGAGAATTCCGAAGGCGATCGCACCACGCCTTCCATCGTCGCCTTCGCGAAGGACGGTGAAGTGCTGGTCGGCGCGCCGGCCAAGCGCCAGGCCGTCACCAATCCCAAGAACACCTTCTATGCGGTGAAGCGCCTGATCGGCCGCAAGTTCACCGACGCCGAGGTGCAGAAGGATCTGAACATCGTTCCGTACAAGATCCTCGCGCACTCGAACGGCGATGCGTGGCTGGAAACCTCCGACGGCAAGCAGATGGCGCCGCCGGAAATTTCCGCGAAGGTGCTGATGAAGATGAAGAAGACTGCCGAGGATTTCCTTGGCGAGACGGTCACGGACGCCGTGATCACGGTGCCGGCGTACTTCAACGATTCGCAACGCCAGGCCACCAAGGACGCCGGCAAGATCGCGGGCCTCAACGTCAAGCGCATCATCAACGAGCCGACCGCGGCCGCGCTGGCGTACGGCCTCGACAAGGAAAAGGGCAGCGCCGATCGCAAGATCGCGGTATATGACCTGGGCGGCGGCACCTTCGACGTGTCGATCATCGAGATCGCCGAAGTCGACGGCGAGAAGCAGTTCGAGGTGCTGGCCACCAACGGCGACACCTTCCTCGGCGGCGAGGACTTCGACAAGCGCGTGATCGACTACCTGGTCGACGAGTTCAAGAAGGACCAGGGCGTGGACCTGCGCAACGATCCGCTCGCGCTGCAGCGCCTGAAAGATGCTGCCGAGCGCGCCAAGATCGAGTTGTCGAGCGCGCACCAGACCGAGGTCAACCTGCCGTACGTGACGGCCGATGCCTCGGGTCCGAAACACCTCAACATCAAGCTGACGCGTGCCAAGCTCGAAGCGCTGGTCGAAGACCTGATCAAGCGCACCATCGAACCGTGCCGCACGGCGTTGAATGACGCCAACCTGCGCGTGTCCGACATCGCCGAAGTGATCCTGGTCGGCGGCCAGACCCGCATGCCGAAAGTCCAGGAGGCCGTGAAGGATTTCTTCGGCAAGGAACCGCGCAAGGACGTGAACCCCGACGAAGCCGTCGCGGTGGGCGCGGCGATCCAGGGCGGCGTGCTGTCGGGCGCCGTCAAGGACGTGCTGCTGCTCGACGTGACGCCGCTGTCGCTCGGCATCGAGACGCTGGGCGGCGTGATGACCAAGCTGATCGACAAGAACACCACGATCCCGACCAAGGCTTCGCAGGTGTTCTCGACCGCGGAAGACAACCAGAGTGCGGTGACCGTGCACGTGCTGCAGGGCGAGCGCGAACAGGCCCGCTTCAACAAGTCGCTGGCGAAGTTCGACCTGGCCGGCATCCAGCCCGCGCCGCGCGGCATGCCGCAGATCGAGGTGTCGTTCGACATCGACGCCAACGGCATCCTGCACGTCACCGCCAAGGACAAGAACACCGGCAAGGAACAGCGCATCGAGATCAAGGCAGGTTCCGGCCTGTCCGAGGAGGAAATCCAGCGCATGGTGTCAGACGCGGAAACGCACCGCGAGGAAGACAAGAAGTTCCAGGAACTGGTCACCACGCGCAACAAGGCCGACCAGTTGGTGCATACCACGCGCCAGGCCATCAAGGACCACGGCGGCAAGGTCGGTGGCGACGTGATCGGCCGCGTCGAGGAAGCCCTGTCCGAACTCGAAAAGATGATGAAGGGCGACGACAAGGCCGCGATCGAGTCGCGCATCTCCAAGCTGGAGGAGGCGGGTCAGTCGTTGTTCGCCGCGGCGAACGCGGGAGGCCAGGCAGGCCCGCAGCCGGGCGCATCGCAGCAGGCGCCGGGCGGCGGCAGCGCGTCGCCGGATGACGTCGTCGATGCCGAGTTCACGGAAGTGAAGGGCGACGAGAAGAAGTAAGCGTTATCTACCAGCGCGGAGCGCTGGTGGATCAACTAGTCCGTTATCCGTCAGCACAAAACGCTGACGGATCAACTGTCCGTGTTCGAGCTGCACTGGGAAGCGTGCGGCTCAACGCGGACAATAACGCGGACAATCGTGAGACTCTCAAATATCGTCATCCCGGGGCCATCGCCGGTTTCATCGGCGATGGAACCCGAAATCCATTTTGATTCTTGAATGAAGTGCCGAGCGGGGACTGGGGGATGCACAAGGGCCGAATGGAGGCATTCACCGACGGCGTGATCGCGGTGATCATCACCATCATGGTGCTGGAGTTGAAACTGCCCCGCGAGGCCACGTGGCAGGCGCTGCTGGCTGACCTTCCGGTGTTCCTGAGCTACGTGCTGAGTTTCGCCTACGTCGGCATCTACTGGAACAATCACCACCACATGTTGCAGGCAGTGGAGCACGTCGATGGCAAGGTGCTGTGGGCCAATCTGTTCTTCCTGTTCTGGCTGTCGCTGTTTCCGTTCACCACCAGTTGGTTGAACGAATCGCATCCGGTGCCGGCGCCGGTTCCGACCGCGCTGTATGGCATCGTGTTGTTGCTCGCGGCCTTGTCCTGGATACCGCTGTTGCGCAGCCTGATCGCCGCCAACGGCGGTGAAAAAAGCCGCCTGGGCGCTGCGCTCAAGGGCGACTGGAAGACCGTCGTCTCGCCCATCGGCTACGTCATCGGCATTGTGCTGGCATTTTTCGCGCCCATATTGTCGTGCGTGCTCTATGCCGCGATCGCGGCGTTGTGGTTCATCCCCGATCGCCGCTTGGAAACAAGATTGCGCACATGAAACGTTGCTACTACGAAGTCCTCGGCGTCGAGCGCACCGCCAGCGACGAGGAACTGAAAAAGGCTTTCCGCCGGCTGGCGATGAAGAACCATCCGGATCGTTGCCCCGACGATCCGCACGCGCAGGAACGTTTCAAGGAAGCCAAGGAAGCGTACGAAATCCTGGGCGATCCGCAGCGCCGTGCGCTGTACGACCAGTACGGCCATGCCGCATTCGAGAACGGCATGGGGCGCCGCGGCGGGACGCCGTTCGGCGACGTGGGCGACATCTTCGGCGACATCTTTTCCGACATCTTCGGCGGCGGCCGGCGCGCGGCGCGCGGTTCGGACTTGCGCTACGTGCTGGAACTCGACCTGGAAGAAGCCGTCGCCGGCGTGGACAAGCAGATCCGCGTGCCGACCATGGTCAACTGCCATCACTGCAACGGCACCGGCTCGGACGACGGCAAGCTCGCGACCTGTTCCATCTGCCGCGGCCACGGCCGCGTGCGGATGCAGAACGGCATCTTCTCGATCCAGCAGACCTGCCCGCATTGCGGCGGCGCGGGACGCGTCATCGTCACGCCGTGCAAGCACTGTCACGGCGAAGGCCGGCTGGAAGACGAACGCAGCCTGCAGGTCAAGGTGCCGGCCGGCGTGGACGACGGCGACCGCATCCGCCTGAGCGGGCAGGGCGAGGCCGGTCCCGCCGGTTCCACGCCCGGCGATTTGTACGTCGAAGTCCACGTGCGCGAGCACCCGATCTTCAAGCGCGAAGGCGACAACCTGCGCTGCGAGGTGCCGATCCGCTTTGCGCAGGCCGCGCTGGGCGCGACCATCGAAGTGCCGATCCTGGGCGGCGCCACCACCATCACCGTGCCGCCGGAAACCCAGACGGGGCAGGAATTCCGCCTGCGCGGGCAGGGCGTGAAGTCGGTCCGCAGCCGCCACACGGGCGACCTCTACTGCACCGTGGTGGTGGAAACGCCGGTGCGGCTCGACAAGCGCCAGCGCGAATTGCTGGAGCAGTTCGAGGCCACCTTCGCCGACGCCGAAGAAGCGAAGAAGCACTCGCCACGCAACAGCGGCTTCGTGGAAGGCGTCAAGCAGTTCTGGTCGAAGATGACCTCGTAAGTTCGGGAATCGAAACGAGTGTGACAACTTCTTCGTCATTCCGGACGCCGCGCAGCGGCGATCCGGAATCGGTGTGCTTTGTTGGTCAGCATCCCGGTTTGGGTTCGCGGCAAACCGATTCCGGGTTCCGTTCGCGTGGAGCCGCGAACGGCCCCGGAATGACGAGCTTGTTATGCTTCGCCGATCGCCTGCACGCAGGCTCCTACCCGTCGTTCCAACCATGCCCGACTCCATCCAGCTTGCCATCAACGGCGCCAACGGCCGCATGGGCCGTGCGTTGCAGGCCCTGGTGCACGATGACGCGCGCTTTACCCTGGCCGCGTGTGTGAATGCATCGGGTGATTGGGCGAAGGCGCCCAGGCTGGATGCCGTGATCGACTTCAGTTCACCAGACGGTTTCGATGCGGCGCTGGCGTATTGTGTGGCGCATCGGGTCGCGTTCGTAAGCGGCACGACGGGCCTCGGCGAAAAACAGTGCAGGGCGATGGGTGACGCGGCCAGGACGATTCCCGTACTGCACGCCGCGAACTTCGGCCTCGGTGTCGCGGTGTTGACGCGCATCTTGCGCGAAGCGGCGGCGGCATTGCCGGATTGGGATCTTGAAATCGTCGAAGCGCATCATGCGCGCAAGGTCGATGCGCCTTCAGGCACCGCGCTGGCGTTGGGTCGCGCCGCCGCCGCCGCACGCAAACAGGATTTCGAGGAAGTCGCCGTGTTGTCGCGCGAAGGCCAGGTCGGCGCGCGCCCGGCCGGCGCGATCGGCTTCGCGTCGATCCGCGCAGGCGACATCGTGGGCGAGCACACCGCGATCCTCGCGACCTCAGGCGAGCGCCTTGAACTTTCGCATCGCGCGACCGACCGCACGATCTTCGCGCGCGGCGCGCTGGCCGCCGCGGCATGGCTGGTGGGCCGCGCGCCGGGCATCTACACCATCGGCGACGTCATCGCGCGGGCGTGATCCGATTCGTTTTCAGGGATTGCTGAACACCGCGCCGTGCGGCATGGCGCTGCCGTGCCAGCCGTCCGGCCACGCGCGCGTCATGTCGATCGCCGCGGGATCGAGCGTCAGTTTTCCGGTACGGCGGTCGATCGTGGCGAAGCGGACCTTGGTATCGAGCGCGCCATAACCCGTGATGACCAGGCGATCGCCGCCCGGTTCCAGCGCCAGCCAGTGCGGGTATTCATCCGGCGGCAGCAGGATGCGGCTGACTTCGTGCGGGTGTTCCGGGTCGCGCAGGTCGAGGCTCACGATGGCGTGTCCGCTTTGCGCGGCTTCCACCAGGAAATGGCCCACGACCACCGGCACTTCGCACATGCGGTAGCCGAGGTCGTAGACATGTTGCAGCGTCGGATGGCCGCTCGCCAGATCCCGGACGAGGAACAAACCGCAATTGAACGTCGGAACGACGACCGTTGTGCCGTCTGCCAGCACGCGCGGTTCCGACGAATCGGCCGCAGTGTCGTAATACCAATCGGTTTGCGGCGGCAGCGGCATTGTCTGGATCAGCTTCAAGTCGGACAACCGCCAGACCTGGGCCACGTGGCTGGCCTGCGCGCCCATCATGTCCGCGCTGCTGGTGACGACGCGATCGAGCTTCGGAATGACCGCGAGACTGTAGGGACGAATGTCGGGGTGTCCCGGCGCGATCGCCGAGGCGGTCCGCACGACCTTGCCTTGTGGATCGAATTCGACCAGCCCGCCCGCGGCATGGTTGAACCCGCCGGAATACTGGAACGTCGTGAGCGTGTTGCCGTTCGGCAAATAAACGAACGAGTGCGGGTAACCGAGCGCGCCGACGCTGCCGAATTGGCGCACGAGCCGCGGATGCACGGGATCGCGCAAGTCGAACACGTAAGTTCGGTTCCCGAGCCAGTCGTTGGCGTACAGGATACCGTCCGGCGGTTCCGCGTAGTTCGTGTGGTGCGCCTGCGCTGCGTCACCGACGGGCAGCATCGCCACGAGTTTTCCGAACGACGGCCCGGGCTGCACGTCGAACACCGCGAGAAAGTCCTTGCCCAATCCCAATCCGCTGCGTCGCGCGGGAATGTCGGCCGGCGTCATTTCCGGCACCGAGGCGTGGGGGCGCTTCGCCTCCATCGCCCACACGAAAAGGTAATGGCTGGAGTCCGGCGCGGCCGTCGCGCTCAACGGAAACGCCAGGATCGGGAGCAGCACGCAAAGGAAAATGGATCGTTTCACGGCTCGTCCTCTCACGCGAAAACTACTCCACGCGGATGCTGCCCATCATCCCGTGGTCCTCGTGGAACAGCATGTGGCAGTGGAACACGAAGGTGCCCTTCGGCACGTCGCGGAAATCCAGGATCACCCTGGTGATGCTCGGCTGGACCAGCGGAAAGTCCGGATCGCTGGGGGTTGGCAGCGGCTTGCCGACGGGCTGGAACACGGTGTCCACGGTCATCGGCATGCCGCTGTAGTTGCGCTCCTGCACGAACTTCATCTGGTGGATGTGGAAGTCGTGCGATTCCAGCGTGGCGTTGATCAGATACCACACCTCGACCGTGCCCTGCTTGACCACGACGTCGGGATTCGATGGCACCGTCGCGCCGGGTTTGAACACCGGCCAGAACGGGTGCTCATGAAAACCCGGGTTGGTGGTGTCGGTGATGTAGTAGGCCAGGTGCGGCGGGATCTTGCCTTGCCCGGGAAACGTGTACTGGGTAAAAGTGATCGCGCGCCGGTGGACCAGCGCGGGATGCGCCCGCACCCAGGCGACGAGCCGCGCCGCCGGTGTGTCGGAAACCGTGATGGGTATCGAGCGCAGCACCTGCGGGTTGTCGCCGGCATCGGCGATCGCGGTGATCCGCAGCAAGTCGTGATGCATCTCGCGAGCGATCCCTTCACACCAGGGTTCGCTGGACAGCACGAAACCGCCACCCGCTGGCGCGGTCAGCAGAATGGCGGCGCGTGACATCGGCGAGAGCATCAATTCCTGCATGGGCAGGTAGCGCGCCCAGGGATGCTGCATGTCGCCGGAAACCGGCACGCCGTCGCGTTCCACCAACTCGAACGGCAGGGCATGACCCAGGGTGTCGCGCAAGCGCAGGAGCTTGGGCGAATCCGCCGTGCCGTTGACGATGCGCAGCAACTGGGTGCGTCCGGCCCGAATGGGCAGCGTGGCCGGCGTGTTCGCTCCGTCGATGCTGACCAGCGGCTCCGCATAAGGGCCGCTGCAGCCGTTCAGCACGATTCCGCCGGCATGCAGTGCCCAGGCCGTCGGCCAGGGTGGCGGATTGAATGGGTCGTAAGGAACGGGCGGTGCCGGCTTGAGCGCAGCTTCGTGCACCTTTGCCGCTTCGCCCCAGGCAGCGCGCTCGGCGCGGGAAGGACCGGGTCCGTCTTTGGGCGCACCCGCCTGATAGGTCAGCAACAATACGTGCTGGTCCGCGCGCGGAAGCTGCGGCGAATCGGGGTCCACGATCCACACGCCGACGAGGCCGCCGCCGAGTTCCGCATCCGCCGCGCCGTGCGCGTGGGGGTGGAAAATGTAGGTACCCGGCGGCTGCGTGCGCGGAATGGTGATGCGGTATTCGCAGGCGTGCATCGGCGTGCTGAGCGTCGAGAGGAACACGTTCTCGTCCGACGCCGGGCCTTCGAAGCCGTGCAGGTGCAGGTTGGTGTCGAGCGGCTTCATGTTGAAGTCGCGGTCGTCGATCGTGTGGTTGAGATAGCCGACCCAGTGCTGCACCGGTGCAGCCGGCATCGTCATCGGCTTGCACGCGGGGATCGCGGTGGACGGAACGCTTTCGCCGGGGCTCTGGCTGGCGATGTCGTTCACGAGGCGGATCGCGAAGCGCTCGCCGCGCTGCACGTGGATCGCCGGCGCGACGTAGTGCACGACGCCTTGCCAGCGGTACACGTAACAGAACCGTTGGCCGTCGTTGTGCACGGCGAGGATCAGTTCGTGCTCGCCGGACGCATCCACCGGCGCGTTCCACATCTCCACGTCCGGCGGTTCGACGACAACGTGCGCCTGGCTGACCGGGCCGCATGCACCTGCCGCGGTCGGCGTGGGCGCGGCAAGACCGGACTGCGGCGCCAGGCCGGTTGCAGACAACACCGCGAGTGCCAGCGCACCGGATGCGCAGCAACCACCGATTCCCGCCAGGCCAGGCTTGCGCGCCATGTGGCTACTCCACGCGGATGCTGCCCATCATCCCGTGGTCCTCGTGGAACAGCATGTGGCAGTGGAACACGAAGGTGCCTTTCGGCACGTCGCGGAAATCGAGGATCACCCTGGTGATGGCCGGCTGGATCAGCGGATAGTCGGGATCACGCGGATTCGGCAGCATCTTGCCGAGCGGCTGAAACACCGTGTCCACCATCATCGGGATACCGCTGTAGTTGCGCTCCTGCACGAATTTCATTTGATGGATGTGGAAGTTGTGGTTCTCCAGCGTGGTGTTGATCAGGTACCACACCTCGACCGTGCCCTGCTTGACCACGATGTCCGGATTCGATGGCACCGTTGCATCGGGGCCGAAGTCCGGCCAGAACGGATGTTCGTGGAAGTTCGGGTTGGTCGTGTCGGTAATGTAGAAGGCTGGGTGCGGCGGGATCTTGCCTTGCTTGGGGAACTCGTATTGGGTAAAGGTGATCGCGCGCCGATGAACCAGTGTGGGATGCGCTTGTACCCAGGCGACGAGCCGTGCTGCCGGCGTGTCGGAAACCTTGATGGGCGTCGGGCGCAGCAGCTGCGGGTTGTTGCCGGCATCAGCGGTCGCGGTGATCCGCAGCAAGTCATGATGCGTCTCACGAACGATCCCCTCGCACCAGGGTTCGCTGGACAGTTCAAAACTGCCACCCGCCGGCACGGTGAGCAGAATGGCGGCGCGCGACATCGGCGAGAGCATCAATTCCTGCAGGGGCAGGTAGCGCGCATAGGGATGTTGCGTGTCGCCGGAAACCGGCACGCCGTCGCGTTCCACAAGTTCAAACGGCAAGGTATGACCCAGGGCGTCGCGCAGGTGCAGGAGCTTGGGCGAGTCCGCGGTGCCGTTGACGATGCGCAGCAACTGGGTGCGCCCGGCCCGAATGGGCAGCGTGCTCGGCGCGTTGGCCCCATCAATACTGATCAGCGACTCCGCAAAAAGGCCGCTGCAGCCGTTCAGCACGATTCCGCCGGCACGCAGTGGCGCGGCCGACGGCCAGGGTGGCGGATTGAACGGATCGTAAGGAACGGACGGTGCCCTCTTGAGTGCAGCTTCGTGCGCCGTCGCCGCATTCCCGTAGGCAAGACGCTTGGCAGGGGAAGGACTGGGACCGTCGTCGGGTTCGCCCATCTGGTAGGCCAGCAACAGCACATGCTGGTCGGCGCGCGGAAGCTGCTGCGAATCCGGCTCCACGATCCACACGCCGGCGAGGCCGCCGCCAAGTTCTGCATCCGCCGCGCCGTGCGCGTGCGGATGGAAAATGTAGGTACCGGGCGGCTGGCTGCGCGGAATGGTGATGCGGTATTCGCAGGCGTGCATCGGCGTGCTGAGCGTCGAGAGGAACACGTTCTCGTCCGACGCCGGGCCTTCGTAGCCGTGCAGGTGCAGGTTGGTGTCGAGCGGCTTCATCTCGAAGTCGCGATCGTCGATCGTGTGGTTGAGATAGCCGACCCAGTGCTGCACCGGCGCATCCAGCATCGCCATCGGCTTGCAAGCGGGGATCGCGGTGGACGGGACACTTTCGCCAAGGCTCTGGCTGGCGATGTCATTCACGATGCGGATCGCGAAGCGCTCGCCGCGCCGCACGTGGATCGCCGGTGCAGTGGTGTGCACGACGCCCAGCCAACGGTACACGTAGCAGAACCGGTTGCCGCCTTCGTCCATGTGCACGGCAAGGATCAGCTCGTGCTCGCCCGAGGCATTGATGGGCGCATCCCGCATGTCCACCGCCTGCGGTTCGACGAGCACCGGCGAAGGAGCCACCGGACCGCACGCGCCTGCGGCAGGCGGCGCCGTCGCGGCCAAGCTGGTACGCGGCATCAGGCCGGCTGCGCACAACAGGAGAAGCAGCAGCACGGGCACATAACCGTATCCTGTCTTCGTGTTCCGCAGGTCAAGCGTCATCGGAATGTTCTCCAGCGTGGTGCCACGAGATGCGGCGGCGCACTATTGCCGCCATCGGACCAATCCGTTGCATGTTGACGCTCCCCGATTTCCCCGTCCGTTCCGGAGCCGCGTGGCAGCGTGCGCACACATGAGACCCCACACCGGAAGTACGACGGCAGAGCACACAAAACGCCGGGCGGCCCCCTCGGGCCGCCCGGAAAAGCGTGTTGCGGTTACTTGCCGGCGGTATAGCTCAAGTCGGCGTTGTACTTGTCGAAGTGGTCGGACGTCTTCGCGATCGCGTCGTCGAGCGACTTGCGCAGCGCATCCGCGTCCGCCTGTCCATAGACGCCCGCGACCATCTTCCACAGCGCGGGATTGGGTTCCATGCCGACGTCCGCCCAGTTCTTGCTGCGGATCACCAGGATGTAATCGGGCGCATCTTCGCCGCCGCCCTGGATCTCCGCCGTCATCCAGTAGTAGGGCCACTTGGTCTTCCCGGCGGCCGCGGCGATTTTCTTGACCGCGTCGGTGAAGGCCGTGCCGGCCTCGTGCCCCGGCTTCAGGGTGTAGTCGATCACGTGCAGGATCGGCGGCGGCGTTCCCGTCCTCCAGCCGGCGGGCAAGTGGCTCATGTCCAGGTGCGTCACCATGAACGCGCTGGTTTCGCCCTTGAGGTGCGGGTTGGCCTGCGCGCGCCAGACCGCGTCGCATGGCTTGGACTGCTCGGCAAGGGTGTCCAGATCGGCCCATGTCACCGGCCCGATGTCGGTCGAGTACATGTAGTCGTTGCCGGTTTCGTGCGTCACCGTCGGCTCATCGAACTTGACGTGATGCTCGCGCAGGCACTGGTTGTAGGCCTTGGCGCCGGCCTCGTAAGCCTGCTGATTGGCGGGGGCCACGGTATCGGTATAGTCCCGCCAGACGACGGCCTTGTCCGAATCTGCCGCAAAGGCGCTTCCGATGGCACTTGCTGCAAGTACAGCAACCACACACGCAGTCAGGATCTTCATAAATCCTCCGAGGTGTAGAGCAGTTGGGTTCGCCGCAAACAGCGTTCGCACTCGCCTCCCCGAGAGTGTGAAGCGCGTCACACTACGCCCGCCGAGTCGGGGCGCACAAGTGCCGAGGAAAAATCAGCAAAATCAGAGCAATGCGGCGAGTATTCGCCGTGGCGATTGTGGGGCGCCCTGAAACGGGCGCGCTTCCGCAGGCTGCGGGTTGCCGAGGCGACGTCGAATGATCGGGAAAGGCTGGCTGCGCGCGCTCAGTCCGGATGCGCGGCGTTGCGGTCGCGGCCCGCGCCGAATTTCCTGTCGAGGCTGCCCGCGATTTTCTTGAAGAAGCGCGTGGCGACGCCGCGTTGGGTCTTGCGCAGTTTTTCTTCCTCGCTGGTCAGCCACGCGACCTGGATGATCCGGCGTTCGCCTTCGAAGGGCAGGTAGCCGTGGAAGGAATTGTCGGCGCGCTTGAAGACCACGAATTCGCCGTACAGCGGTTTCACCTCCGGCGCGACCGTGGCGTCGATGTCGTCGATCTTCGCGAGGAACCGCAGGCAGCCGTCACTGGTGTCGGGCCAACTCGGGTTGAGATACAGCAACGCGGTCGCGACCTTGGACTTGCTGTCGGTGTGGATGGTGCCGAAGCGCTTGTTGTTGTAGCGGCACAGCGTCACCAACGTCGGGTATTGCCCGAGATTGTCGATGCCGAGCTTGGCGCCGACCGCGCTGGCGAACGCGGGCGCGGTGATCGCCGCCACGAGTTCCCGGATCGATTCGCCGCATTCCTTCTCGTCGTAGGGGAAGAAACCCGCGCTGGAATATTTCGGGAAGTCGCGGTCGAGATCGGCGCGCGATTGTTCCGGCAGTTGGTTGTGCGCGATCAGGAACGAGAACGGATCGTTGCGAACCAGCGTATCGGGGCGGTCGAGGCGGGCGGGGTCGAGCAGGGTGGCGGCGAGCATGGCATTCGTCCTTGGGGTGCGCGCATTGTATCGCCGGACCTGCGTCGTGCCCTGAATGTGGGTCGTGGTTCTGCTAACATTGCCGCTTGCCTGAATCACCGATCCCCCAAGCCCGCTCGCGCGCGGCTTGCGGGTCAACTTGCATCCGGAATAAGCCCATGCCGACGCCCGCCCTGCTCGCCCTCGCCGATGGAACCCTCTTTCACGGCGAGGCCGTCGGGGCGGAAGGTGCGACGGTCGGCGAGGTGGTGTTCAACACCGCGATGACGGGTTACCAGGAGATCCTGACCGATCCCTCCTACGCGCAGCAGATCGTCACCCTGACGATGCCGCACATCGGCAACACCGGTTGCAATCCGGTGGACGAGGAATCCGGCAAGGTGCAGGCGGCCGGCCTGATCGTGCGCGACGTGCCGCGGCTCGCTTCCAACTGGCGCAGCACCGAATCGCTGCCCGACTATCTGAAGCGTCACGGCATCGTCGCGATCGCGGATATCGATACCCGCAAGTTGACGCGCATCCTGCGCGACAAGGGTGCGCAGCACGGCTGCATCGTGGCGGCCGAAACGATCGACGTCGACGGCGCGGTCGCGAAGGCGCGCGCGTTTCCCGGCTTGAACGGCGCAGACCTGGCCAAGGTGGTCAGTATCCGCGAGCGGCAGGCGTGGCGCGAGGGCACCTACGACCTCGATATGCAGGATTTCCGCAACCCGGCTGCGACGTACAAGGTCGTGGCCTACGACTTCGGCGTGAAGCGCAACATCCTGCGCCTGCTGGCGGAACAGGGCTGCGACGTCACGCTGGTGCCCGCGCAAACGCCCGCGGCCGAGGCGCTCGCGATGCAACCCGATGGCGTATTCCTGTCGAACGGACCCGGCGATCCTGCGGCTTGCGATTACGCCATCGAAGCCACGCGCGAATTCCTCGACGCGAAGATTCCGCTGTTCGGCATCTGCCTCGGCCACCAGTTGATGGGCTTGGCGCTCGGCGCGAAGACCCTGAAGATGCCGTTCGGCCACCACGGCGCCAACCATCCGGTGAAAGATCTCGACGACGGACGCGTGCTGATCACGTCCCAGAACCACGGCTTCGCGGTCGATCCGGCCACGCTGCCGTCCAACGCGCGCACCACCCACGTCTCGCTGTTCGACGGTTCGCTGCAGGGTTTCGCGCTGACCGACCGACCCGCGTTCTGTTTCCAGGGGCATCCGGAGGCGAGTCCGGGACCGCATGACATCGATTACCTGTTCCAACGGTTTGCGAACCTGATGCAGGAGGCCCGCTGATGCCCCGCCGCACCGACATCAAGACCATCCTCATCATCGGCGCCGGGCCGATCGTGATCGGCCAGGCCTGCGAGTTCGACTACTCCGGCGCGCAGGCGTGCAAGGCGCTGCGCGAGGAGGGCTATCGCGTGGTGCTGGTGAACTCGAACCCGGCCACGATCATGACCGATCCCGAGATGGCGGATCGCGTCTATATTGAGCCGATCAACTGGCGCACGGTCGAGCGGATCATCGAGAAGGAGAAGCCCGACGCGCTGCTGCCGACGATGGGCGGGCAGACCGCGCTCAACTGCGCGCTGGAACTGGCCGATCACGGCGTGCTGGAAAAACACGGCGTGGAACTGATCGGTGCCTCGCGCGATGCGATCCGCATGGCGGAAGACCGCGAGCTGTTCCGCAACGCGATGGACGAGATCGGCCTCGCTTCGCCGAAATCGGCGATCGCGCGCACACTGGAAGAAGCCCGCGCAGGCCAAGCCGATCTCGGGTTTCCCTGCATCGTGCGGCCCTCGTTCACGCTCGGCGGCACCGGCGGCGGCATCGCCTACAACGTCGAGGAGTTCGAAAAGATCGTCACGCGCGGGCTGGAACTGTCGCCCGTGCACGAGGTGCTGATCGACGAATCGGTGCTGGGCTGGAAGGAATTCGAGATGGAAGTGGTCCGCGACCGCGCGGACAACTGCATCATCGTGTGCTCGATCGAGAACTTCGATCCGATGGGCGTGCACACCGGCGATTCGATCACGGTGGCGCCCGCGCTCACCCTGACCGACAAGGAATACCAGCGCCTGCGCGATGCCTCGATCGCGGTGCTGCGCAAGATCGGCGTCGATACCGGCGGCTCGAACGTGCAGTTCGGCGTGAATCCCGCCGACGGCCGCGTCGTGGTCATTGAAATGAACCCGCGCGTGTCACGTTCGTCGGCGCTGGCGTCGAAGGCCACCGGTTTCCCGATCGCGAAAGTTGCGGCCAAGCTTGCGGTCGGCTACACGCTGGATGAACTGAAGAACGAAATCACCGGCGGCAAGACGCCGGCGTCGTTCGAGCCATCGATCGACTACATCGTCACCAAGATTCCGCGCTTCGCGTTCGAGAAGTTCCCGGCCGCCGACCCGCACCTGACCACGCAGATGAAATCGGTGGGCGAGGTGATGGCGATCGGGCGCACGTTCTCCGAGTCGCTGCAGAAGGCGCTGCGCGGCCTGGAGACCGGCCGCGACGGCCTGAACTCCGGCGGCATCGACTGGAAGACGCCGGAAGGCATGGAGTCGCTGAAGCGCGAGCTGCGCCAGCCCGGTCCCGAGCGGATCTTCCACGTGGGCGACGCATTCCGCGCGGGCCTGTCGCTGGCCGACGTGCACGAACTTTCCAGGATCGATCCATGGTTCCTCGCCGCGATCGAAGACATCATCGCCGCCGAGGCCGACGTGCGCGCGGGCGGCATGCGCGCGCTCGATGCGACGCGCATGCGCGAATTGAAGCGCATGGGGTTTTCCGATTCTCGCCTTGCGAGATTGTTGGAGTCCGACGAGCGCGCCGTGCGCCACCTGCGCCACACGCTGGACGTGCGGCCCGTGTACAAGCGCGTGGATTCCTGCGCGGCCGAGTTCGCCACCACCACCGCGTACATGTACTCGACCTACGAGGAAGAGTGCGAAGCGAATCCGACCGACCGCAAGAAGATCATCGTGCTGGGCGGCGGCCCCAACCGGATCGGGCAGGGCATCGAGTTCGACTACTGCTGCGTGCACGCGGCGCTGGCGATGCGCGAGGACGGGTTCGAGGCCATCATGGTCAACTGCAACCCGGAAACGGTTTCCACCGACTACGACACCTCGGACCGCCTGTACTTCGAGCCGGTGACGCTGGAAGACGTGCTGGAAATCGTGGACAAGGAAAAGCCCACCGGCGTGATCGTGCAGTACGGCGGGCAGACGCCGCTGAAGCTGGCGCGCGCGCTGGAAGCCGCGGGCGTGCCGATCATCGGCACGTCTTCCGATTCGATCGACCTCGCCGAGGATCGCGAGCGCTTCCAGAAACTGATCGAGAAACTGGGCCTGAGGCAGCCGCCGAACCGCATCGCACACACCGCTGAAGAGGCGATGGTGCTGGCGCGCGAGCTCGGCTATCCGCTGATCGTGCGTCCCAGCTACGTGCTGGGCGGCCGCGCGATGGAAGTGGTGCATGCCGACGAGGATCTGGCGCGCTACATCCGCGATGCGGTGCGCGTGTCGGAATCCTCGCCGGTGCTGCTGGATCGCTTCCTCGACAACGCGGTCGAAGTGGACGTGGACGTGATCGCCGACGCCGACGGCGAGGTGCTGATCGGCGGCATCATGCAGCACATCGAGGAAGCCGGCGTGCACTCGGGCGATTCCTCGTGCTCGCTGCCGCCGTATTCACTGTCGCCCGCGATCCAGGACGAACTGCGCCGCCAGGTCGCGCTGCTGGCGCGCGAACTGGGCGTGGTCGGCCTGATGAACACCCAGTTCGCGATCCAGGGCGAGGACGTCTACATCCTCGAAGTGAACCCGCGTGCGTCACGCACCGTGCCGTTCGTGTCCAAGGCCATCGGTCGTCCGCTGGCGAAGATCGCGGCGCGCTGCATGGCCGGCAAGAGCCTTGCCGAGCAGGGCGCGACGCGCGAACGCGTGCCGCATTACTGGGCGGTGAAGGAAGCGATCTTCCCGTTCCTCAAGTTTTCGAATGTCGATCCGATCCTCGGGCCCGAGATGCGCTCGACTGGCGAGGTGATGGGCGTGGGGCGCAGCTTCGGCGAAGCCTTCGCGCGCGGCCACGAGGCCGCGCACATCGCGGCGCCCGCACCGGGCGGCAAGGTGTTCCTGTCGGTGCGCGACGCCGACAAGCCGCGCCTGCTGGAAGTCGCGCGCGACCTCGTCAAGCGCGGTTTCCCGTTGATCGCGACCGGCGGCACCTGCGCGTTCCTGGTCGAGCACGGCATCGCCTGCGAACGCATCAACAAGGTGCTGGAAGGCCGCCCGCACATCGTCGACGCGATCAAGAACGGCGAGATCGCCTACATCGTCAACACCACCGAAGGCCGCCAGGCGATCACCGATTCGTTCTCGATCCGGCGCTCGGCGCTGCAGCAGCACGTCACCTATTCGACCACGGTCGCGGGCGCCGCCGCGCTGCTGCACTCGCTGGATTTCCGCCAGCACGCCAGCGTGATCAGCCTGCAGGAACTGCACGCCGAGCTCGATGCCGGAGAAACGGCGCCCGGCAAGGCTGCCGTGGCCTGACGCGGCCGTTTCGTCCCATTCCATTTTGTCGACGCGGCACGGGTTGCCGCGCCGTGATCGATACAGGAGCCACTCACATGCAGCGAGCCCCCATGACCAAAGCCGGTTCCGAGCGCCTGCGCGCCGAACTGGAACAATTGAAATCCGTCGCGCGCCCGAAGGTGATCGCGGCGATCGCCGAAGCGCGCGCGCACGGCGACCTCAGCGAGAACGCCGAGTACCACGCGGCGCGCGAACAGCAGGGCTTCATCGAGGGCCGCATCCAGCGCATCGAGGCGGCACTTTCGACCGCCCACATCATCGATCCCGCCACGCTCAATCCGGGCGGCAAGGTGGTGTTCGGCGCGAAGGTGGAACTGGAAGATTCGGACAGCGGCGACACCGTCACCTACCAGATCGTCGGCGACATCGAGGCCGACATCAAGCACGGCCTGATCGCGGTGTCCTCGCCGATCGCGCGCGCGATGATCGGCAAGTGCGAAGGCGACTGCTTCGGCTTCAACGCGCCGGGCGGCGAGCGCAATTACGAGATCGTGAGCGTGCGTTACGCGTGATCGCATTCCGGAACTTCGCCCTGCGCCGCGGCGGGCGCCTGTTGCTCGAAGGCGTCGATGCGGTGCTGCACGACGGCTGGAAGATCGGCGTCGCCGGCCGCAACGGCAGCGGCAAGTCCAGCCTGTTTGCGGCGATCCTGGGCGAAGTCGAGCCGGACGCCGGTGCGCTGGATGTTCCCGCCGGATTGCGCATTGCGTCGGTCGCGCAGGAAACGCCGGCGCTGCCCGATGCCGCGATCGATTACGTATTGGGCGGCGACGTCGAACTTGCCGCGGCGCTGGCCGACGAAGCCCGCGCACAGGCTGCGGGCAATCACGCTGCGGTGGCCGCGGCACACCATCGCATCGACGCGGTGGGCGGCTACGACGGCCGCGCGCGCGCCGGACGCCTGTTGCACGGCCTCGGCTTCAAACCGGATGATCATGCGAAGCCGGTCGCGGCGTTTTCCGGCGGCTGGCGCGGACGGCTGAATCTTGCGCGCGCGTTGATGGCGCCATCGGATCTGTTGCTGCTGGACGAGCCCACCAACCACCTCGACCTCGACGCGGTGTTGTGGCTGGAGCAATGGCTGCGCCGCTATCCGCGCATGCTGATGGTGATCTCGCACGACCGCGAGTTCCTCGACGGCACGGTCGATCACGTGCTGCACCTGGAGCAGGGTGGCGCACGTTTGTACGCGGGCAATTACAGCGATTTCGAACGCCAACGCGCCGAGCGCCTGCACCAGCAACAGGCTGCGTTTGCGAAGGAACAGGCCGAACGCGCGCACCTGCAGTCCTTCATCGACCGCTTCCGCGCGAAGGCCACCAAGGCGCGCCAGGCGCAGTCGCGCATCAAGCGCCTGGAAAAGCTCGCGGGCACCGAGGCGGTGCGTGTCGAACGTGCCTTTTCGTTCGCGTTTCCCGAACCGGAACGCCTGCCGCAGTCGATGCTGAAGCTGGAGCATGTCGATGCGGGGTATCGTTTCGCATCCGCTGTAGGAGCGGCGGAAGCCGCGACCACCGAGCTCTTCGTCATTGGCGCCATCCCGGCAGCTTCGCAATCCACGATCATGCCTTCCGGCCCTCCTACATATGGATTGAAGGTTTTGCGCAACGTGCGCTTCAGCGTGCAGGCTGGCGACCGGATCGGCCTGCTGGGTCCGAACGGCGCCGGCAAATCGACGTTGGTGAAAACGCTGGTCGGCGAGCTGCCGCTGCTCGCGGGCGAGCGCACCGCGCACAAGGATCTGGTGATCGGCTATTTCGCTCAGCACACCGTGGAAAGCCTGCGCGCGGGCGAATCGCCGTTCGATCACTTGCGCGAACTCGCGCCGGATGCACCGGTGCAGTCGCTGCGCGACTGGCTGGGACAATGGCATTTCGCGGGCGACCGCGCGTTCGAGTCGGTGGATGGATTTTCCGGCGGCGAACGTGCGCGGTTGGCGCTGGCGCTGGTCGCATGGCGCAAACCCAACCTGCTGGTGCTGGACGAACCGACCAACCACCTCGACCTCGACATGCGCGAGGCGCTGGCTGACGCACTGAACGATTACCCCGGCGCGCTGGTGCTGGTCGCGCACGACCGGCATCTGTTGGGCCTGGTGTGCGACACCTTCTGGCGCGTCGCGGACGGACGCGTCGAAGCGTTTGATGGCGACCTCGACGACTACGCGCGTTGGCTGCGTTCGCGCGGCGGCGATGCGGATGCGCCGGAAATGTCTGCCGCGAAGCCCACGGCCGATCCGCGCGAACGCCGTCGCGAAGCTGCCGCCGAACGCGAGCGCACGCGCGGCTTGCGCAAGCGCCTCGAAAAGATCGAAGCGCGCACGGGAGCGATCGACGCTGAACTCGCGGCCTTGCAGGAGCGCCTCGCCGACCCCGCGATCTACGAAGGCCCCACCGCGGTGCTCGCCGGGATCGGGCGTGCGCAGAGTGCCTTGCGCGAGGAAAAATCCGTGCTGGAAGCCGAGTGGCTGGAACGTTACGCGGAACTGGAAGGCACGTCCGCATGAACACCTTGCACGTGCTGCTGCCGTCGATGCAGCAGATGCAGGACGATCCGGCGTTGTGCGAATGGCTCGCGCGCGGCGATCGTCTTCCGGACGTTCGGGCGGCGCGCACGGCCGTCGTGCGCGAGCGGTTCCAGTTCGCCGGCGACGCCATTCCCGCGGCGGCCTTGCGCCACCATTGCTGTGCCGCGGATGCCGAGCGCGGCGTCTGGCTGTGCGCGGATCCCGCCTGGGTGCGCAGCGAGGCGACCGGCGCGCGCCTGATGGCTTGTCCAGTCGGTGATGTTTCAGCGGCGGACGCCGAAGAACTTGCGGCGGCGTTGCGGCCTCTGTTCGCCGAAGCGGCGGCGACGCTGGTCGTGGATACGCCATCGACGTGGTGCCTGCGTCTGGCGGAAGGCAACACGCACGCGGCGTTCACGGCGCCGGCCGATGCATTGGGCGCCAGCCTCGCCGATTGCCTGCCCGAAGGCAGCGCCGGCCGCGCATGGCGGCGCCAGTTCAACGAAGCGCAGATCCTGCTGCACGCGCATCCGGCGAATGCGCGGCGGATCGCGGCGGGCAAACGGCCGGTCAACGCGTTGTGGTTCTGGGGTGAAGGCGCGTTGCCGGATTCGGTCGAGACCGGTTTGCGCTACGTCGCGAGTGCCGACGACGTGCTGCGCGGCCTCGCCAGGATGGCCGGCGCGGTTCGACTCGAACCCTTGCCGCAAGCCCTCGAAGCGGCGGACGAAGCCGGCGATATCCTGCTCGATCTCGATGTGTCGTACGGTCTTGATGGAATTTCCGATTGGCTCCCGTCGTTCCGCCACTGGTTGCGCGAGAAGCGTTTCGGCGTGATCTCGCTGGTGTTCGCGAGCGGCGAACGCTTTCGCATCCGGCACACACACCGCCTCCGCTTTTGGCGGCACGGATGAATGCGTCGCAGTCGTTGCGGATCGTGCGCCGTGCAACCGCACGGGTGGCGCCGCACGGTTGGCCGGCAGAGGTGCATCCGGTGCTCCAGCAGGTTTATGCCGCGCGCGGCGTGTCATGTCCCGACGAGGCCGGGCATCGTCTCGCGAGTCTGTTGCCGCCGGATGCGTTGGGCGGCATCGAACGTGCGACGGAACTGCTGGCGAACGCGATCCGCGACGATGCACACGTCCTGATCGCGGGGGATTTCGATTGCGACGGCGCCACGGGTTGCGCCGCGGGCGTGCGCGGCCTGCGCATGCTGGGCGCACGCAACGTCGGCTACGTGGTGCCGGATCGCGCGGTGCACGGCTACGGCCTGACGCCCGCGTTGGTCGAATCGCTGCCACGCGTGCCCGACCTGATCGTGACCGTCGACAACGGCATCGCCTCGATCGCGGGCGTTGCCGCGGCCAGGACGCGCGGCTGCAAGGTGATCGTCACCGACCACCATCTGCCGGGCCCGGTGTTGCCGGATGCCGATGCCATCGTGAATCCGAATCTTCCGGCCGACGCCTTCGCCAGCAAGGCTCTTTGCGGCGTCGGCGTGATGTTCTACCTGCTGCTGGCGTTGCGCGCGAAGCTGGGCAAGCGCGATACGGTTGATTTCGCGCCGTTGCTGGATCTGGTCGCGCTCGGCACGGTCGCCGACCTGGTTCCGCTGGACCACAACAACCGCGCGCTGGTGGAAGCCGGCTTGCGGCGGATGCGTGCGGGCATGGCGTGCGCCGGCATCGCGGCGCTGTTCGAGGTCGCTGCCCGCGACGCGCGCACCGCGGCGGCGTCCGACCTCGGGTTCGCGATCGGCCCGCGCATCAATGCCGCGGGACGTCTGGAGGACATGTCGATCGGCGTGGAATGCCTGCTGGCCGACGACGCCGAACGCGCGCGCGGACTCGCGGCGACGTTGCACGACATCAACGCGCAGCGCCGCGACCTGCAAACCTCGATGGTCGAGCAGGCGCTCGCGGGCCTCGCCGATCTGCCGGCCGGCGACGCGATGGGCGTGTCGCTGTTCGATCAGGACTGGCACCACGGCGTGGTGGGACTGGTCGCGGCCAGGGTGAAGGAAAGGTTGCATCGCCCGGTGGTCGCGTTCGCGCCCGCGGGCGACGACGACGTCCTGCGCGGTTCGGCGCGTTCGGTGCCGGGATTCCACGTCCGCGACGCGCTGGCGGAAGTCGATGCGCGTTGTCCGGGCCTGATCGAACGTTTCGGCGGCCACGCGATGGCGGCGGGCTTGAGTCTGCGTCTGGCCCACTACACGCGGTTTGCGCAGACGTTCGACACGGTGGTGCGCGAACGCATCGCGCCCGAGTCGTTGCAGGCGGTGCTGGCGAGCGACGGCGAACTTGCACCCTCCGACTTCGACCTGGAACTGGCACACCAGTTGCGCGTGGCCGGACCGTGGGGACAGGGCTTTCCCGCGCCGCTGTTCGACAACGTGTTCGAGTGCGTCGAGTGCAAGGTGATGGGCGCGGACGGTGCGCATCGCCGGCTGCGCCTGCGCGATCCGCGCGACGGACGCGTCCACGACGCGGTGCTGTTCCACGCCGCCGGCGACGTCCCGGCCGACTCGGCGTTGAGGGTCGCTTACGAACTGATGCTCAACGACTGGCAGGGCCGCGAATCGCTGCGCCTGCTGGTGCGGCATGTCGAGCCGGTTTGAAGCAGTTTGGGTCGCCTCAGCGCTTGCGCGCCAGCGTCAGTCCGTCGCCGATCGGCAGCAGCGCCATGTCGATGCGCTGGTCGCGGTGCAGCTTGTCATTCAGCGCCTGCAGCGCGCGGGTGTCGTCGTCTTGCGCGGGCCTTGCCACGTCGCCGTTCCACAAGGTGTTGTCGAATGCGATCAGGCCGCCTGTGCGGACCAGTTGCAGGCAGCGTTCGTAGTAGGCGTCGTAGCCCGTCTTGTCGGCGTCGATGAAGGCGAAGTCGTAGCGGCCGGCTTCACCCGCGACGATGCGCGCGTCGAGCGTCTGGATGGCCGGCGCGATCACCAGTTCGATCCTGTCCGCGACGCCCGCGCGCTGCCAGTACGGCTTGCCGATGGACGTGTATTCGTCGCTGATGTCGCAGGCCAGCAGCTTGCCGTCGGCGGGCAATGCCAGTGCGACCGTCAATGCGCTGTAGCCCGTGAAGGTTCCGATCTCGATCGTCCGGCGCGCGCCGATCAGCTTGACCAGCAGCGACATGAACTGGCCCTGCTCGGGCGAAATCTGCATGCCGCCGTGCGGGTGCGTGCGCGTGGCTTCGCGCAGCGCGGTCTGTTCGGGATGCTCGCGCAGGCTGTGCGCCAGCAGGTAGTCGTAGACGGTGTCGTCCAGAAGGATGGTGCGGCGGGACATGGTCGTTCCTCGTGTCTTGGCGCCCCCATGTTCCCACTTTTCCGCCGCCGGGATCGCGCGCGGCACTTGCGCGAGCCCGCGGAATCTGGAAAAGTCGCGGCCATGTCACCGCTCGCCGCCACGCTGTTCCATGCCCGCGCACTGAATGCGCCGGGTGTGCCGGCGGCCGTCAACAACAATTGCGCGAACAATAACGCCAATCCTTGGCGGGCCCGCGCGTAGCTGCACGATCCATCTCCAGATACGCGACCGAGGCCCGCTTGAAGCGGGCCTCGGTTTTTTTGTGTTTTGAAACCAGAGGAAACCAGCCATGTGCGGAATCTTGGGAATGTTCGACCTGCAACCGGGCGACGATCTCGTCGCCCTGCGCCGCCAGGCGCTGGAACTGTCGCGGCGTCAGCGCCATCGCGGCCCGGACTGGAGCGGGGTGTACGTGGATGCCGGCGTCATTCTGGTGCACGAACGCCTGGCCATCGTCGATCCGGCCTCGGGCGCGCAGCCGCTGCGTTCGCGCGACGGCACGCTGGCGCTGGCGGTGAACGGCGAGATCTACAACCACCGCGAGCTGCGCGCAGCCAGCGATTACGATTTCACCACCGGCTCGGACTGCGAAGTCATCAATGCCCTGTATCGCGAACAAGGCGCCGCGGATTTCATCGAGCATGGCCTCACGAAGCTCAACGGCATCTTCGCGTTCGCACTGTGGGACGGCGCGGCGCAGCGCTACCTGATCGCGCGCGATCCGATCGGGGTGATGCCGCTGTACTGGGGGCATGACGCGCAGGGCCGCTTGTGCGTGGCGTCGGAGATGAAGGCGCTGGTGGACGTGTGCGCGGACGTGGCGACGCTTCCGCCGGGCCACGTGTACGACAGCGCCACGGGCGAACTGCGCCGCTACTACGAAAAGCCCTGGCGCGACTACGCCGTGACGCGTGGCCGCGCACCTGCGCCGGGCGAATTGCGTCGCGCCTTCGAGCAGGCCGTGCATCGCCAGTTGATGACCGACGTGCCTTACGGCGTGCTGCTTTCCGGCGGACTGGATTCGTCGCTGGTCGCCGCCTGCGCCGCGATGTTCGCGCGCGAGCGCATCGAGGACAACGACCGCAGCGAGGCCTGGTGGCCGCGCCTGCACTCGTTCGCGATCGGACTCGAGGGTTCACCCGATCTCGCCGCGGCGCAAGTGGCCGCCGACGCGCTGGGCACCGTGCACCACGGGTTCGTCTACACCTTCCAGGAAGGTTGGGACGCCGTGCCCGAAGTGATCCGGCACCTCGAAACCTACGACGTCACCACCATCCGCGCGGCCACGCCGATGTATCTGCTGGCGCGTCGGATCAAGGCGATGGGCGTGAAGATGGTGCTGTCGGGCGAGGGCTCGGACGAAATCTTCGGCGGCTATCTGTATTTCCACAAGGCGCCCTCGGCCGAAGCCTTCCACGAGGAAACCGTGCGCAAGCTGGACGCGCTGCATGCCTACGATTGCCTGCGCGCGAACAAGGCGATGATGGCGTGGGGCGTGGAAGCGCGCGTGCCGTTCCTGGATCTGGAATTCATCGACGTGGCGATGGGCATCGATGCCGCGCACAAGATGGCGGGCAACGGCAAGATCGAGAAGCACGTGCTGCGCGAAGCCTTCGACGGCGCGCTGCCGAAGGAAATCCTGTGGCGGCAGAAGGAACAGTTCAGCGACGGCGTGGGCTACGGCTGGATCGACGGCCTGAAGGCGCAGGCCGAACTGGCCGTGACCGATCGCGAATTCGCCGCGGCGTCTTCGCGCTTTCCGTTCAACACACCGCAAACCAAGGAGGCGTACCTCTACCGCCGCATTTTCGAACAGCACTATCCCGGTCACGCCTGCGCCGCCACCGTGCCCGGCGGCAAATCGATCGCCTGCTCGTCGCCGGCCGCGCTGGCCTGGGATCCGGCGTTCGCCCGCATGGCCGATCCGTCCGGCCGCGCTGTGAGGGGCGTGCACGCGCAGGCGCTGGCGTAGTCCACAGCGGGCGGACCGCCCCATCAGCCCGGTTCCCGTGCGGTCACGACGACGTGACGCGTTTCGCGCTACATTGGACAGCTTCCACGAGAGGGCGCAGCGATGATCACGAAAGGTGGCAAGGCTGTTGGTGGGTGCATGCTGGTTGCGGCCCTGGCGCTCGCGGGCGCCGGATTTGCGGCGGAGAGCGCGGGACCGATCGCGCAGGGCGACACCGCGACGATGCTGCAGGCATCGGTGGCGGGTTCGTGGCGTTCGGCCGCCAACAAGGCGCGGGACCAGTATCGGCATCCGGTCCAGACGCTGGAGTTCTTCGGTATCAAGCCCGACATGACCGTGATCGAACTCGACCCGGGCGGCGGCTGGTACACCGAAATCCTGGCGCCGTTCCTGTACGCGCACGGTCACCTGATCGAAGCCTCGGCGCCGATGGACAGCAAGAGCAAGTTCATGGCGAAGATGGCGAATGCCTACGAGGCCAAACTCAAGGCCGACCCTGCCGTGTACGGCCACATCGAGAAGATGGTGCCGTTCGCGCCGCCTGCGCAGGTGAACCTCGGCCCGGACAATTCGGCCGACATGGTGCTGACCTTCCGCAACACCCACGACTGGATGAACAACAATCCGGAAACCCTGGCCAAGGTGTTCAAGGCCGCGTTCGACGTGCTGAAGCCGGGCGGCGTGTTCGGCGTCACCGAGCACCGCGCCAAGCCGTTCGCGAACGCGGTGGAAAGCGCGAAGGCGCTGCACCGCCTGCCCGAGGACTATCTGATCGAAGCCGGCCTCAAGGCGGGTTTCCGGCTGGCCGGCGTTTCCGAGATCAATGCCAATCCGAAGGATCCCGAGGACGTCAACGTGCATCGCCTGCCGCCGGATCTCGCGGGGCCGGACAGCGAACATGCGAAGATGAAAGCGATCGGCGAATCCGACCGGATGACGTTGAAGTTCGTGAAGCCCTGATCCCATGGCGGCTTGAAATCGACCGCGTTCGCCGGAACTTCCTGCTCAGCGCGCCGGCTCACGCCGGCGCGCGGTTCATTCAGCCTGACGAGGAATCGACATGAGCAAGCAACGTCCCGTGATCGCGGTGCTGGTCGGCAGCCTGCGCAAGGAATCGATCAACAAGAAGTTGGCACATGCGCTGGAAAAAATCGCGGGCGACCGCGCGGAGTTCCGTCGCATCCGCATCGATGATTTGCCGCTGTACAACCAGGATTTCGACGGCGGCTATCCGGCGGTGTGCAAACGCCTGAAGGACGACACCCACGCTTGCGACGCGGTGCTGTTCGTGACGCCCGAATACAACCGCTCGATTCCGGGCGTGCTGAAGAACGCGATCGACATCGCCTCGCGCCCGTGGGGCACCAATTCCTTCGCGGGCAAACCCGGTGCGGTGATCGGCACTTCGGCCGGCGCCATCTCGACCGCGCTGGCGCAGCAGCACCTGCGCAACGTCTGCGTGTTCCTCGACATCCCGATGTTGCAGCAGCCCGAAGCGTTCGTGCGTTACACGGAAGGCCTGTTCGCGGACGACGGCAGCGTCACCGACGAAAGCGTGCGCAAGTTCCTCGCCAACTTCGTCGACAAGTATCTTGCCTGGGTGGGGCGGTTCGCATAGCCGATGCCTCGACTGCGCGCGTGGGGTGAATCCACGCCGTGGCGCAGTTCGTTGCTGTTCAGGTGCTCGGCGGCCGGCTCTCGCGGAGCGACAGCAGCAGCAAGGCCCAGGCCACGGCCGCGCCAGCCGCCAGGACGACGGCAACGGCAGGCTGTCTTGTCCAGAACCAGATGACGCCACCTTCGCCGAAGCTGAAAGCGACCGCAAGGAACGACAAGGACAGCGCGGGCGCGAGCAGCTTCCTCGATTTCGGTGACATGTCTGTCTCCTAGTGCTTGATCGTCGCGTCTGGTTCCGTGTGGTCTTCGTGCCAGTAGCGGTTGCGGCAGCGGTGGCGGTGGCGGTGCGGAATCAGCGTGAACAATCCGCCCAGGATCACGAACAGCGGCCACCAGGTGCGCCAGTCCAGTTCGAACAGGAACAACACGCCCACCAGCGCCACGCCGGAGGCGGACAGCACGGAGTACATCACCTCGGCGTCGATCCGTCCCACGACGCGGTAGCGCTCGTAGGCATGCGTCAGCGGCGCGAATGCGGCCAGCAGGATGATCCCCGCCCACCAGTTGCCGTGATCGAACCACGCGAGGTTGTAGCCGAGGTTGTTGGCGAGGAACAACAGGCCGATCGCGATGATCGCGACGGCCGGGAACAGCCGCCAGCGAAACGTGGACGGGGGCGGATTGAACGGTTCGGTGGCCATGGCGAAAACCTCCCGGTTCGACGCCGCCAAAACTACGCCGCGACCGCGCCAGCCGCCAGTGACAGCTGTCAACCGATGCGGCTGAAGCATGCGGCGGGGCCGCGGCTTTGCTAACATTCGCGTCTTTTCGCAGCCTTCCAACGTCATGCTCGAGACCAATCCGATCCGCGCCCGCATCGCGGACCTGCGCGAACGCGTCGAATCGCTTAGGGGGTATCTTTGACTACCCGGCCAAGCGCGAGCGTCTGGAAGAAGTAAGCCGCGAACTCGAAAACCCGAACGTCTGGGACGATCCGCAGCGCGCGCAGGACCTGGGCCGCGAGCGCGCGCGCCTGGCGGAATTCGTGGAAGGCCTGGATGGCATCGGTGCGGGTTTGAACGACGCCGAAGAGCTATTGGAGCTGTCGGCGGCCGAGGGCGACGACGCGTCGGTCGAAGCGGTCGCGCGCGACGTCGACGCGCTCGAAGCGAAAGTCGGCAAGCTGGAATTCCAGCGCATGTTCTCGGGTGAGATGGATTCGGCCAACGCGTTCGTGGACATCCAGGCCGGCGCCGGCGGCACCGAAGCGCAGGATTGGGCCGAGATGTTGCTGCGCATGTACCTGCGCTGGGCCGAGGACAAGGGTTGGCAGACCGAGTTGCTGGAAGCCAGCGACGGCGAAGTCGCGGGTATCAAATCTGCGACGTTCCGCGTCGCGGGCGATTACGCCTACGGCTGGCTGAAGACCGAGATCGGCGTGCACCGTTTGGTGCGCAAGTCGCCGTTCGATTCCGACAACCGCCGGCACACCAGTTTCGCGTCGGTGTTCGTATCGCCGGAAGTCGATGACGACATCGACATCGAGATCAATCCGGCCGATCTGAAAACGGACGTCTATCGTTCGTCCGGCGCGGGCGGCCAGCACGTCAACAAGACCGAATCCGCGGTGCGCATCACCCACGTGCCGAGCGGAATCGTGGTGGCCTGCCAGACCGAACGTTCGCAGCACGCCAACCGCGACCGCGCAATGAAGATGCTGCGCGCCAAGTTGTACGAGATGGAGCTGCAAAAGCGCAATGCCGAGAAGGCCGCGCTGGAAGCCACCAAGTCCGACGTCGGCTGGGGCAGCCAGATCCGCAACTACGTGCTGGATCAGTCGCGCATCAAGGATCTGCGCACCGGCGTCGAACGCACCGACACCCAGCGCGTGCTGGACGGCGATCTCGACGAGTTCGTCGAGGCCAGCCTGAAGATGGGACTGGAGGCCGGCGCGAAAAGAGCGGATGCTTGATGGAGGGCTGGTCCGCAGATATGATATGGGCAACCGTATCGAGGGACACGGGTGGCCATATGAAAACTACCATCGAGATTGCCGACACGCTGGTCAAACGCGCCAAGAGAGTTCAGCAGCGTCAGAACATCACACTGCGTGCGCTGGTCGAGGAGGGTTTGCAGCTGGCTCTTGAGCGCCACGATCGCATCACGCCTTTCGTTTACAAACCGGTGGTCGTCGGTGGCAAAGGACTTACGGCCGAAGCAAGGAGCGCGGGCTGGCACAAGATCATCGAAATGGCGAATGACCGTTGATAGCGGTTGACACCAATCTGCTGGTTTGGGCGCATCGCTCCGACGTGGAATGGCATGAACGCGCTTCCAGGGCCATTGCCGAATTGATCGATCGGCGGCAGCGTTGGGCCATTCCCTGGCCCTGCGTCCACGAGTTTTATCGCGTGGTGACGGACCCCCGTATCTTTCAGCGGGCATCTGACCCGGCTCAAGCTTTGGGCATGCTGCGCGCCTGGAGTCAGTCGCCGGAGCTTGGCTTGATCGGCGAAGGTCAGGACCATTTTGATCTGCTGTCGCAGCTTCTGAGCCAAAGCGACGTGCGCGGTGCGATGGTGCATGATGCGCGCATCGCGGCGATTTGCCTCGCGCACGGCGTCAATGAATTATGGACTGCCGATCGCGATTTCTCACGTTTTCCAACGCTCAAAACCAGAAACCCACTCATCACCCCATGAACGCCGACGAATCCGGCAGTCCGATACCCGCAACTTCCGACGAAAACAGATTGATCGCGGAACGGCGCGAGAAGTTGCGCGCTTTGCGCGAACAGGGTGTTGCGTTCCCGAACGATTTCCGCCCGGATTCGTTCGCCGGCGACCTCGCGCGCGAAACCGACGGCATCGATGCCGAAGCGCTGGCCGCGCAGGCTCGGCGCGTGAAAGTCGCCGGCCGCCTGCTCGGCAAGCGGGTGATGGGCAAGGCCAGCTTCGCGCGCGTGCAGGACATGACCGGGTCGATCCAGTTGTTCCTGCAGAAGGACGCGCTGGGCGACACCTACGACGCGTTCAAGGGCTGGGATATCGGCGACATCGTGGGCGCGGAAGGCACGCTGATGCGCACCAGGACCGGCGAGTTGTCGGTCAAGGTGACCGCGCTGCGCCTGCTGACCAAATCATTGCGCCCGCTGCCGGACAAGTGGCACGGCCTGGCCGACGTCGAGCAGCGCTACCGCCAACGCTACGTCGATCTGATCGTGACGCCGGAAGCGCGCGACGCATTCCAGAAGCGTTCGCGCATCATCGGCTTCATCCGCCATTGGCTGGAAGCCGAGCCGCGGCGATTCATGGAAGTCGAAACGCCGATGATGCACGTGATCCCGGGCGGCGCGACCGCGCGGCCGTTCGTCACGCATCACAATGCGCTCGACATCGATCTGTATTTGCGCGTGGCGCCGGAGTTGTATTTGAAGCGCCTCGTGGTCGGCGGCTTCGAGCGCGTGTACGAGATCAACCGCAACTTCCGCAACGAGGGCGTGTCCACCCGCCACAACCCCGAGTTCACGATGCTGGAGTTGTACCAGGCCTACGCAACCTACAACGAGATCATGGACCTGACCGAGGCGATGATCCGCGAAACCGCCAAGGCCGTAATCGGCACCACCGACCTGACCTGGGAAGGCGCATCCATAGATGTCGGCAAGCCGTTCCGGCGCTGGTCGCTGGCCGATGCGGTGCGCGAACACAATCCGGAAATCGTCGAACACGAATTGCGCGACGTCGCCGCGCTGCGCGCGCATTGCGCGCGATTGAAGATTCCGGCGAAAAACGAATACGGCTGGGGCAAGCTGCTGCTGGAAATATTCGAGAAGACCGTCGAGCACACGCTGGTGCAGCCGACATTCATCACGCAATATCCGACCGAAGTTTCGCCGCTGGCGCGCGCCAGCGATGCCGATCCGGAAGTCACCGACCGCTTCGAACTGTTCATCAACGGCAAGGAGTTGGCCAACGGTTTTTCGGAATTGAACGATCCCGAGGACCAGGCCGCGCGCTTCCGCGCGCAGGTCGAGGCACTGGCGCATGGCGACGACGAAGCCATGCACTACGACTCCGACTACATCCGCGCGCTCGAAGTCGGCCTGCCGCCGACCGGCGGCCTCGGCGTCGGCATCGACCGGCTGGTGATGCTGCTGACCGATTCCGCATCGATCCGCGATGTGCTGTTGTTCCCGTACATGAGGCCGGAGGCCTGATTGTGCCCATCTCCGCTCACTTTGCGGGAGTGCTTGCCATGATGGGTTGCGTAGGATGCGCACCGATTTCGGCAAGCCGAACGTATAGCGGAACGTACCTTTATGGCTTCGAACAATCGTATCTGATCCCTGAGACACACAAAGGCGAGCACTGGTGCATCACTCAAGACATGTCCGAAGCTAAGCTTTCTTGGGTTGGAGTGAGTGGCGGCGGTGCGCATGTAATTGTGCGAGGGCGTGTAACTAGGGGTACGGCCCCGTGTGATCAAATGTTGAAGGTCGAAAAGATAATTGAAGTTAGCGACAAAGAACAAACAATCGAGTAGTCAACCATGTGGTACGCCATCACCGGCATCGATGTCGAAAACTCGCTGGACAAGCGCAAGGCCGCGCGTCCGGCGCATGTCGCGCGCTTGCAGAAGCTGCTGGAGGAAGGCCGCCTGCTGCTGGCGGGGCCATTCCCCGCGATCGACGCAGAAGATCCGGGCCCGGCCGGCTTCAGCGGCAGCCTGATCATCGCCGAGTTCGACGATCTGGAAGCCGCCAAGCAATGGGCGGACGCCGATCCCTACCGCGCCGCCGGCGTGTATCGCGAAGTGACGGTGCGGCCGTTCCGACAGACCTTGCCATGAGCGCCGCCTCGATCGACGACATTCGCGCGCGCCTGCAGCGCGCGTTTGCGCCAACCACGCTGGAAGTGATCGACGAAGGCCACCTGCACATCGGCCACGCGGGCGAGGGCAGCGGACACTTCCGCGTGCGGATTGCCAGCGCCGCGCTCGCGGGCAAAACGCGGGTGCAGCAGCACAGGATGGTGTACGACGCGCTCACGGACCTGATGGGCCACGGCATCCACGCGCTGGCGATCGAAACGCAAAGCACGGGTTCGCAAATGAGCGCTCATCAACACGAGTAAGAGCATCGATACGCGATCATCGCGTGTATTCGAAGATGGGCTGCCCCGATTCTTGTGGCAAGATGAGATATTGTATGCAAGCTATTGATGTACAGTGAAATATCAATTCTTCGTTGCACTCCTCGTCGGTCCTTGGCACAGTGGCGCATTCGTCCGGCGTCGCGATCGCCGGCCACATCGTTGCAGACACCCAAGTTCTGACCCATGCGCCTGTCGACCATCAAGCTGGCCGGATTCAAGTCGTTCGTCGATCCGACCGTCCTGCACCTCCCCACCAACCTCACCGGCATTTGCGGCCCCAACGGCTGCGGCAAGTCCAACATCATCGACGCGATCCGCTGGGTGATGGGCGAAAGCGCGGCCAGCCGCCTGCGCGGCGAAGCGATCACCGACGTGATCTTTTCCGGATCGAGCGGGCGCAAACCCGTCGGGCAGGCCACGGTCGAACTGATCTTCGACAACTCCGACGGCACGCTGGGCGGCGAGTACGCCGGCTTCAACGAGATTTCGGTGAAGCGCAGCGTGGGGCGCGATTCGCAATCGGATTATTTCCTCAACGGCGTGCGTTGCCGCCGGCGCGACATCACCGACCTGTTCCTCGGCACCGGCCTCGGTGCGCGCAGCTATTCGATCATCGAGCAAGGCGTGATTTCCGAGATCGTGGAATCGCGGCCCGAACAGTTGCGCATCCACCTCGAAGAAGCCGCGGGCGTGTCGCGCTACAAGGAGCGCCGCAAGGAAACCGAAAGCCGCATCAAGGCCACGCGCGAGAACCTGGATCGCGTCAAGGACGTGCGCGAGGAAGTCGAGAAGCAGCTCGATCATTTGAACCGCCAGGCGCGTGCGGCCGAACGCTGGAAGAAGCTGAAGGAAGAACGGTCCCTGCGCGAAGCCGAGTTGCGCGCGCTCAACTACCGTTCGGTCAGCGCGCAACTGGAAATCCATCGCCAGGCATTGCGCGAAGCCGAGACCGCGCTGGAAGGCAAGCTGGCCGCCCAGCGCCATCTCGAAGCCGAGATCGAGCAAGGCCGCGAGGCGCACCAGCAGCACACCGAAGCGATGAACGCGGTGCAGGCCGAGGTGTACCAGGTCGGCGCGGAACTCGCGTGGGTCGAGCAGCAGATCAAGCATCACCGCGAAATGCTGGAGCGCCTGCAGCACGACCGCGAGGAATCCGAACGCGCCTGGACGGAACTCAGCGACCACATCAAGGCCGACACCACACAACGCGACGAACTGCAGGCCGCGGTCGCCGCGGCCGATCCGGAAACCGAACGCCTGCGCGATGCCGACGCGCAAGCCGCGCAAGCCTTGAACGAAGCCGAAGCGGCGCACGTCGCGTGGCAGCAGCGCTGGGAGGCGCACAGCGGCCAGACCGCATCCACCTCGCGCGAGGCCGAGGTCGAACGCACCCACATCGACCATCTCGACAAGCAGGCTCTGGACCTGTCGCGCCGCCGCGAGGCGCTGCGCAACGAGCGCAACAACTACGATCTCGAAGCGCTGGCCGCGGCGACGCAAGGCCTCGCCGACGAACACGCGTCGTTGAAGTCCCAGGTGGACACGCACGCGCAGAACCTGGACGCGCACAAGGCCGATGCGGAGCGCCTGCTCGGCGAGGAGCGCCAGGCGCAAACCTGGCTGGCCGAGGCCAATGCGCAGAAGCAGACCCTGCGTGGCCGGATCGCGTCGCTGGAAGCTTTGCAGCGCGCGGCGCTGGGTCGCGACCGCGATGCCGCACGCGAATGGCTGCAGAAAGTCGGACTGGCCGACGGCGAGCGTCTGGGTGTGCGGCTGAAGGTCAACGACGGTTGGGATCGCGCGGTGGAAACGGTGCTGGCCGGCATGCTGGAAGCCGTGCTGGTGGACGATCCCGCCGCCCATGCGGATGAACTGGCCGGCGTCGCGAAAACCGACATCACGTTGGTCGGCAGCAACGAAGCCCTCGATCAAGACGTGGCCGGGACTTTGGCCGCCGAAGTGGATGGACCGGCGGCGGCGCGGGCCTTGCTGGCGCAGGTGCGCACGGCGGGATCGCTGGACGAGGCGCGCGCGATCGCGGCGACGCTGCCGCCCGCGCACACCGTCATCACCCGCGACGGCGTGTGGCTGGGCCCGGGCTTCGCGCGGGTGCGCCGCGCCGAAGGCGGGCAGGTCGGCGTGCTGGCGCGCGAACGCGAGTTGCACGAGGCCACCGCGGAACTCGCCTCAATAGAAAAGCGCATCGCCGAACTTCAGCAGCGCCAGGCCGAAGTGCGCGACCAGCGCCGCGTGGCCGAACAGGCGCGTGATGACGCCCAGCGCGACGTGTACAACGCGCATCGGCGGCTCTCGGAATTGGCCGGCGAGATGCAGAGCCGGCAGGGCCGCATCGACAGCGCGAAGGCGCGGCTGGCGGCGATCGACACCGAACACGCCGGCATCGAAACCGCGCTCGCGGAAAACGAACGCTTGCTGCAGGCCGCGCGCGGGCGCATGCAGACCGCGGTCGCCAGCATGGGCGAGCACGAGCAAGCGCGCGTCGCGCTGGAAGCCGAGCGCCGGCAGTTGCTGCAACGCCGCGAAGCCGCGCGCCAGGACGCACAGGAAGCCTCCGACGCCGCGCATCGCCATGCGATCGCGCTGGAATCCCGACGCGTCACGCTCGCGGCGCTGGAGCAATCGCTGGCGCGCATGCACGCCCAGCGCGAACAACTGGAAAAACACCGCGCCGACCTCGACGCGCGTCTCGCCGCCGGCGGCGATCCGGTGGCGGCACTGGAGCAGGAGCGTCAGGTCTGCCTCGACCGGCGCCTCACCGTGGACAGGAAACTGGTGGATGCGCGGCGCGTGGTCGAGGAATCGGCCAACGAGTTGCGCGAGCGCGAGCAGGCCCGCCACGCCGCCGAACAGGCGATGTCGGCCGAGCGCGATGCGCTGGAACAACTGCGTCTGGACGAGCAGGGCCAGCGCCTGCGCGCCGAGCAGCTCGCCGCGGCGATCACCGAGGCCGGCCTCGAAATCGAGCCGCTGTTGGCGAATCTTTCCGACGAAGTCCAGCCGGATGCGTGGCAGGAAAAGATCGCCGATCTCGACGCGCGCATCGCGCGGCTGGAACCGGTCAATCTCGCCGCGATTTCCGAACACGCCGAGGCCGCGCGGCGCAAGGAATACCTCGACGCGCAGATGACCGACTTGACGACCGCGCTGGAAACGCTGGAAAACGCGATCCGCAAGATCGACCGCGAAACCCGCGAACGTTTCAAGGACACCTTCGACCGCGTCAACGCGGGTTTCCAGAGCCTGTTCCCGAAACTGTTCGGCGGCGGCCACGCCTACCTGGAATTGACCGGCGAAGACTTGCTCGACGCCGGCGTCACCATGATGGCGCGCCCGCCCGGCAAGCGGAACAGCCACATCTCGCTGCTGTCCGGCGGTGAAAAGGCGATGACCGCGGTCGCGCTGGTGATGGCGATCTTCAACCTGAATCCGGCGCCGTTCTGCCTGCTCGACGAGGTGGACGCACCGCTCGACGAAGGCAACATCGGACGTTTCAGTCAGTTGGTGCGTGACATGTCCGAGAAGGTTCAGTTCCTGGTCGTCACCCACAACAAGGCAACCATGGAAATGGCCTACCAGTTGTGCGGCGTCACCATGCGCGAGCCCGGCGTGTCGCGGTTGGTGCAGGTGGATCTGGCCGAGGCGACGAAACTGGCCGGGGTTGCGGCGTAGAAAGCAGAGCCGTCAGTCCGCCAATGAACGCCAATGAACGCGAATCAGAGCCGATGGCGAAGGGCTGGGCGCGGCGCTCACTCTCTGTGTGAGTGCATCGTGTGCGTGACAGGGTGCGGCGGATTGACTACGCGCCATCCGTGGCAGTGATAGCCCACCGTCAAGCATGCGCTCCTCCCAAGACATGCTGTCCGGGATACATGCGCAAGCCTGTGGTTCCGGGGTCATAGGCGTTCATTGGTGGATGAATGTTTTTGGCCGTTGGCATCAATGCTAAAGTCCGCGCCATGGACACCGCCGTTTCCGCCACCACCCTGCGCATCATCATCGCCGCGATCGGCCTGGCGATCCTGGCCGCGATCTATTTCTTCGGCCGTCCGCGCCAGCCGGGGCAGGGGCGGCGCACCGTCTTCCGCAAGGCGGTCGAGGAACGCGTCGAACCGGTGATGGGCGAAACCCCGGACGTGGACGAGGCCGTCGCCGAAAACGACGCCTCGCAGCCGCAGCAGGGCGAACTGGACGTCGCGCTGAAGCGCGAACTCGATCGTCTTGGCGCGACGGTCGCGGCGGATCGCCGGACCAGCGCGATGCCGACGGCCGGAGAACGCCCGCGCGACTTTCCGGTCGACCGCATCGTGAGCCTGTACGTGGTCGCGCCGGCCGGGCAGGACTTCCGCGGCAGCGACATCGTGGTGGCGGCCGAGAAGGCCGGCCTGCGCTTCGGCGCCATGCACATCTTCCATCGCCTCGTCGAGGGCCGGCCCGATGCCGGTCCCGTTTTCAGCATGGCCAACATGATGAAGCCGGGCTACTTCGACATGGCGCGGATCGCCGACCTGACCACGCCCGGCGTGACGTTCTTCATCACGCTGCCCGGACCGCTGGCCGCGCTCGACGCGTGGGAGGCGATGCTGCCGACGGCGCAGCGCATTGCCGAACTGCTCGGCGGCGAACTGCTGGACGAGGATCGCAATGCGCTGGGCCGCCAGCGCGTGGCCGGCCTGCGCGAGGAACTGCGCGCGTGGGACCGCCAGCACGAAGGCCCCGAAATCGGCGCGCCGCCGCGGCGTTGAATCCCGCAAACATTCCCGAGGCGTTGGCGCATGGCTTATCCCAGTCCGGCATTCCGCGAAGATCGCGTCGAGATCCTGCACGCCGCGATCCGCGGACTGCACTTCGGACTGCTGGTGACCCATCCCGCGGACGGCTTCGCGACGTCCTGGCTGCCGTGGGAACTCGATGCCGAACGCGGCCCGCACGGCACGCTGGTCGGGCACCTCGCGCGCTACAACCCGCAGTGGCAGGTTCCCGATGCCGGCGCCCCGGCGCTGGCGGTGTTCCAGGGGCCGCACGCCTACGTGTCGCCGTCGTGGTATCCGGGCAAGCGCGACGACCCGCGTCAGGTGCCGACCTGGGATTACCTTGCCGTGGAAGCGCGCGGCACGCTCGTGACCTTCGATGACGAGTCGCGTTTGTACGATCTGCTGACGCAACTCACCGACCGCAACGAGGCCGGTCGCGAACACCGCTGGCGCGTCACCGATGCGCCCGATGATTACGTGCGCAAGGAAATGCGCCACATCATCGGCATCGAGCTGCGCATCGAATCGCTGGTCGGCCGCTACAAGCTCAGCCAGAACCGCAACGCCGCCGACCAGGAAGGCGCACGCGCAGGCTTGGCGGCGGCGCCGACCGAACGCGAACGCGATCTCGCGAAAGCCATCGCGGCGACGCAGCGGGAACGACGCAAGCGTTGACGCGTGCGTCCGGGCGCGTACATCGTCCGGCCAGCCTTCAACACTGTTCGCACAAACCGCGACAAACGCTTCACGGGCATGGCCGTCGCACGACGACGCACATGGTTGCCGGGGTGGACCGCAGGTGAGATTGAGCTGCCCTTGGGCGGCATACCACGACCAAGTGGAAAGTCAGTGGCGCAGTCCGTGAGAGGCGGCTGGGCGACGTGCGAAACCTGATGCGGAAGTCGCGCCGCCGCGGTCAACGCACCAACTGCAGCCGCGCGACGCGTGCGCGTTCCCTGTAATGCTGGGCTTCCAGGTCCTCGAGGACGGTTTCCCACGCTTCCATCCCGAGCCAGGCCGGACGGAGATCTTCCAGCACGTCGGCGTCCTCCCCGCGGCGATGCTTGAGGCGCGCCAGATGGCTCAGTACGCGTTCGATTTGCCTCGCGTCGATTCCCGTATCCATCGCACCCTCCGATCGCGCGTTTGACGTGCGCACGGAACGGAGAAGCAACTGTCGTGCCAGATCGGGAGCTTTTGGCGTGCCACGGCCCGAAATCGCCGCGAGATGCAAGGTCATCATGACGAAAGTGTGGCGCACGTCCCGGTTTCCAGCCGCGTTCAAACCGTGCGGTGAGGGGCGTAGAAGCCGGATGGTGGTGCAGCGCCTCGACTCAGGCGCCCAGTTGCCGCGCCAATTCGATGTATTTCTGCCGCGCCTCGTCGGGCTGCATGCCGCGCAGGCGCGACCATGCCTCGTACTTCGCGGTGTTCACGAAATCGAAGAAACCCGGCTTGGGACCGTTGGCGTCGCCGTCGGTCGCCTGCTTGTAAAGCGCGTACAACTTCAGCAGGGTGTCGTTGTCCGGGCGTTCGGGCAGGCGCTTGACGTCCTCGGCGGCCTGCCTGAAATCGGTGGCGAGATCGGCGCACATGGCGCGCTCAGGATTTCGATTTGGCGTGTTTGGTCGTGGCTCGCGGTTTCGCGGCCGGCCCGCGCGCCGCGCGCACCTCGCGCGCCAACGCGTCGATGCGTGCGGACAAATCCTTGATGTCCGATTGGCTCGGCATGTTCATGCGTTGCATCGCGCGCGCGATGCGCTCGTCGAAAGCCTGTTCCAGCTTGCCCATCGCCGCATTGGTGCGTTTGCGTGCGGCCTCGACCCACGGTTCGGTTTGTTCGCGCGCCTGCTGCACCTGTTCCTGGGCAAAGGCGTGGGTTTTTTCCTGGATGCGCACGCCTTCCTCGACCAGCGCGTCGAAGAACTTGCCGCCTTCCTGCTGGGTGCGCGACAACGCGCCCAGGCCCGCCAGCCAGATCTGTTGCGCGGAATCGGCGAGCCCGCGGCTGAAGCGTTGTCCGGATGTGGCGGCGTCGCGCGCGGCCTTGATGGGATCGGGTTTGTCGTTCATGACTGCGGCTCCGGTCGACGGGATGTCCAATGTACGCTTTTTTCGTGCGATCGTCCCTGATCGCTGCAATGTCCGATGAACCAACAAGTGGAGACATCCTGGACTCGGGTCCGTCAGAACGGCCTTAGCCGCTTCGAACGGGAGAACGCGAACGCGGCCAATCGCGCGGTGCGGGTTGCGCCGCCAGGCGCGCAAGTTCTTCGAGGAATTGCCGGCGCGGGATCGTGCGTGCACCCATCCGCATGAGGTGCGGGTTGGGAACCTGGGCGTCGATCCACGGGAACCCGTGCTCGCGCAACACGTTCGCCAACGCGTGCAGCGCCAGCTTGGAAGCGTTGGTGCGCAGCGAGAACATCGACTCCGCGCTGAACATGCGCCCGACCACGACGCCGTAGATGCCGCCGATCAACGTGTCGGCGTCCCAGATTTCCAGCGAATGCGCGTGGCCCAGCAAGTGCAGGTTGTTGTATGCCGTCAGCATGTCGGGCGTGATCCAGGTGCCGGACTGTCCGGCCCGTGGTCCGGCGCACGCGCGCATCACTTCGTCGAAGGCGAGGTTCATGCTCCACGTCCACTCGCACTTGCGCAGGAATTTCGCGAGGCTGTGTGACAGGTGCACGCCGTCGGTGGCGAACACGCAGCGCGGATCGGGCGACCACCACAGCAGCGGATCGCCTTCGGAATACCACGGGAAGACGCCGTGCGAATAGGCGGCGAGCAGGCGCTGCGGCGACAGGTCGCCGCCGAACGCCAGCAGCCCGTTGGGATCGGCGAGCGCGGTGGCGGGATCCGGAAAGACGTCCGGCGCGAATGCATCGAGGGGCTGGATGCGCGTCATGGAGCTACGCTGCGTTCGGCAAACGGGGAATGCGCGAGCAGTTCGCGGCCGCGCGCTTCCAGCAACACGGCTTCGCGCTGCAGCGAGGCGCGGATCGCGGCGCGGAAACCTGCGTCCGCGAGGTAGTGGCGCGAGTGCGTGCGCGTCGGCAGGAAGCCGCGCGCGAGCTTGTGCAACCCTTGCGCGCCGGGTTCGAAGCGATGCAGGCCGGCACGCAGGCAGTAGTCGATGCCCTGGTAGTAGCAGAGTTCGAAGTGCAGGCCCGGCACGGATTCGCGTGCGCCCCAATAACGGCCGTACAGGGTGTCGCGGCTGGAAAGAAACAGCGCGCCGGCGATGATGTCGCGGCCGCGCCGCGCGAAGGCCACGTGCGAGTGATCCGGGAATGCCGCGCCGAGGTGGCGGAAGAAAGCCAGCGTCAGCGTCGGCGTGTTGCCCTTCTCGTCGAAGGTGTGGGTGTAGAGGTGGTGCATGCTGCGCCAGTCGTCGTCCAGCGAGCCGCCATTGCGGAATTCGCACGTCACGCCCGCGTCGGCGACTTGCTGGCGTTCGCGCCGGATCGCGTTGCGGCGCTTGTGGGTCAGCGCATCGAGATAGTCGCGGAAGTCGCGCCAACCGCCCGGGTTGCGCCACTGGAATTGCCAGTCGGAACGTTCCAGCCACGCATCGTCGAAAGCGTCAGTGTCTTCCCCGCGCAGGAAATCGACGTGCAACGACGACAGCCCGGTGCGATCGGTCAGCTCACGCAGCGCCGTCGCCAGCGCATGGCGGCGCATAGCGGCATCCGGACCCGCTCCGACCAGCAGGCGCGGTCCCGTCACCGGCGAATAGGGCACCGCGCACAGGAACTTCGGGTAGTAGTCGCCGCCCGCGCGTTCCCAGGCGTCGGCCCAGGCCCAGTCGAATACGTATTCGCCGTGCGAATTGGCCTTGATGTACAGCGGCGCCGCACCGAGCAACGTGCCGTCGTCGTCGTGCAGCGTCAGGTGCTGCGCGCGCCAGCCGAACGCGGCGCGGATGCAGCCGGTGCGTTCCAGTCCGGCAAGAAAAGCATGGCTGACGAACGGATTGTCGTCCGCGGCCAGCGCGTCCCAC